>NZ_JBSFKI010000011.1:0-246786 GCF_053598475.1 Kitasatospora sp. NPDC001119 | reverse complement strand
CGCCGACGGCCGCATCGTCGACGAACTCCACCAGCCCACCGCCGACACCGTCCTGGACCGCATGCGCCGCTTCGACGCCAAGGGCCGCACCAGCTGATCCGGCCCACCGAGGCCCGAAGCCACCCGTCCCCCGAGTACCCCCAGGACTGACACTCCCTCATGTTCCGCACCGCACTGCGCAATGTGCTCGCCCACAAGGGCCGGCTGCTGATGACGGTACTGGCCGTCATGCTCGGCACCGCCTTCGTGTCCGGCACGCTGGTCTTCTCCGACACCTTCGGCAACGCGCTGAGGACCCAGAACTCCAAGAGCTACACCGACGTCGCCGTCACGGTCGCCGACCGCGAGGCCCGCAACCTCAGCGACGACGACGGCGGCCGGATCGCCGGCCCGACCCTCACCGAGGAGACCCGTGCCAAGGTCGCCGCGGTGCCCGGCGTCGCCGAGGTCCGCGGCGTGGTCAGCGGCTTCGCCGGCATCGCCGACACCAAGGGCGCGCTGATCGGCAACGGCTTCTCCACCACCGGCACCAACTACGTGCCGGGCGCCGACGGCACCGACCCGCGCTACCCGCTGGTCGAGGGCCGCGGCCCGAAGGACGCCACCGAGATCGCGCTGGACCGCAAGACCGCCGACAAGGGCGGCTACAAGGTCGGCGACACCGTCCGGGTCGCGGTCAACGGCCCGGTGATGAAGCTCAAGCTCACCGGCACCCTGACCACCAACGACCCGCGCGTGGTGGCCGGCGGCTCGCTCGCCGCCTTCGACACCGCCACCGCCCAGCAGCTCTACCTGACCCCGGGCCGCTACGCCGAGCTGGACGTCAGGTCCAAGCCGGGCACCGACGACGCCGCGCTGCTCACCGCCGTCAAGCAGGCCGTCCCGCAGGGCGACTCCATCGAGGCGAAGACCGGCCGCGAACTCGCCGCCGAGCAGGACGAGATGATCAGGAAGGGCACCACCGTCCTGACCACCGTCCTGATGGGCTTCGCGGGCATCGCGCTGTTCGTCGGCATCTTCATCATCGCCAACACCTTCACCATGCTGGTCGCCCAGCGCACCAAGGAGCTGGCGCTGCTGCGCGCCGTCGGCGCCACCCGCCGCCAGATCACCCGCTCGGTGCTGATCGAGGCCGTGCTGGTCGGCCTGACCGCCGCGGTGACCGGTCTGCTGGCGGGCATCGGCATCGCCGCCGGACTCAAGTCGCTGCTCAACGGCCCGATGGACGCCAACCTGCCGGACGGCCCGCTGATCATCGCCCCGACCACGGTGGCCACCGCGCTCGCGGTCGGCGTGCTGGTGACGGTGCTGGCCGCCTGGCTGCCCGCCCGCCGGGCCTCCCGGATCGCCCCGGTGGCGGCGATGAGCTCGGCCGAGCAGCCCGCGACCCAGAAGGGCCTGCGGATCCGCAACACCATCGGCCTGCTGTTCTCCCTGGCCGGCCTCGCCGCGCTGGCCGGCGGTGTGGCCGGCAAGGAGGTCAAGCTGGTCGGCCTCGGCGCCGGCACGCTGCTGATCGGCGTGTTCGTGCTGACCCCGCTGCTGTCCCGGCCGCTGATCGCGCTGTTCGCCCCGCTGCTGCGCGCCGTGTACGGCGCCCCGGGCAAGCTGGCCCAGGAGAACGCGGTCCGCAACCCGCGCCGCACCGCCGCGACCGCCTCGGCGCTGACCATCGGCGTCACCCTGATCACCTCGCTGACGGTGATCGGCGCCTCGGTGAACCAGGCCGTGGACAAGGCCGCCGAGACCGACCTCAAGGCCGACTACACGGTCGCGATGCAGAACTTCTCGAAGCTCTCCCCCGAGGTCGCCGCCCAGATCGCCAAGGCACCCGGCGTCAGCGTGATCAGCGCCGAGCGCAGCGTCACCGTCAAGACGGGGCAGAACGGCGAGGACAGCGAGTGGATGACCGCGGTGGACGCCGCGACCATCGACCAGGTGGCCACCGTCAAGGTCAAGGAGGGCTCCCCGGACGCCCTCAAGCAGGGCAGGCTGCTGGTCAGTTCGGGCCGCGCCGAGCGCGCCGGCTACAAGGTCGGCGACACCCTCGCCGTCACCTACCCGGACGGCGCCAAGGGCTCGCTGACCGTCGGCGGCATCCTGGAGGCCAACACCGCGCTGGCCTCGGTCATCGTCCCGGAGGCCGTGGTCGCCCCGCACCTGGCACCCGCCACCGGCCTGGAGAAGGTCCTGGTCAAGGGCACCAACGGCGCGACCGAGGAGCTGAAGCAGGCGCTGCGCGACGCGACCGGCGGCAACCCGCTGATCGCGGTCAAGGGCGCGAAGGAGATCAAGGCGGAGAACCGCCAGATGATCACCGGCATCCTGAACATGATGTACGGGCTGCTCGGCATGTCCGTGGTCATCGCGGTGCTCGGCGTGGTCAACACCATGGCGATGTCGGTGTTCGAGCGCCGCCGGGAGATCGGCATGCTGCGGGCGATCGGCCTGGACCGGCTCGGCATCCGCCGGATGGTCCGGCTGGAGTCGCTGCTAATCGCGCTGTTCGGCGGGCTGGTGGGTGTCGGACTCGGCATCCTGGTCGCCTGGGCGGGTGTGCGCACGCTGGCGGACAGCCTCAAGGACATCACCACCGTGGTGCCGCCGGTGCAGACCGTCGGCTTCCTGCTCGCGGCCGCCGTGATCGGCCTGCTGGCCGCGCTCTGGCCGGCCCACCGGGCGGCGAAGCTGGACATCCTGGACTCGATCAAGAGCCAGTAGTCCGGGCCCGGAACGGACGGAGCCCCCGGGGCGGTTCGGAAGAACCGGCCCGGGGGCTCCGTCGTGTCATCAGGCGAGCATCATCAGGTGGACATCGTCAACCGGACAGCATCAGGTGAACCGGATCGGGTGAACCGGATCAGTTGAACAGCACCTTCTCGTTGTTCGGCTGCAGGGTGCCGGTGGTCAGCCCGGCGGCCGAGACCAGCAGCTGGCCGGCCGGCTTGCCGTCGGTGCCCAGCACCTCGGCGTTGACCGCCGTGGTCTCGTCCGGCGCGGTGACCTGGAGGCCGGTGAGCACGTGGCAGGTCGCGTCCGACTTGTCGCAGGCGCTCCACTTGAGGCCCGCGTAGCCGGACTTGTTGGGCTTCAGGGTGACCAGCACCGCGGGCCCGGGGTGCGACTCGCGGTTGGCCGCCAGCGCGTCCGCGCTGTTGTCGGCCTTCAGTCCGCCGAAGCCCGGGTAGCCGTACAGGGTGCAGTTGTGGCTGCTCTTGTTCTTGATCGTCAGCATCGCCGAGCCCGCGCCCTTGAGCTGCACGGTGGCGGTGATGTCGTCGCTCTTGCAGCGCGAACCGGCCGCCTGGCCGGCCATCGGGTCACCCGGGACGGTGGCCCCGGCGGCGCTCGCCTTCGGGTCGCCCGGCTTGTCGTCGGTGTACTTCACGTCGTCGCACGCGGTCAGCAACACGGTCGCCGCGAGGGCGGCGACACCGGCGGCGACTAACCTGGCAGGCCTGCGAACGGTCATGTTCCCCCCATGTGTGGGTAATGGCATGGTGCTGTCACCCTAAGTACGAAGGTGGTGGCGCAACGGTTCCACTGGGACTGCAGTTTGTCAGAGCTGACCGTTTTCGTCGTCTTCCTGACTGGTTCCGACCGCTCCTGGCGAGAACTGGCTCCGCTCATACGAAACCGCCCCGACCGGCGGGTGCCGGACGGGGCGGTACGGGTGGAGCGGGGTGGAGCGGGTGCTACGGGTGGAACAGGCCGAACGGCCGGATCAGGCGGCCGGCTTGGCGGCCACCGGCTGGGCGGGCTTCTTGCTCCTGCCGCCGCCGAGGACGTTGAAGAACACCGCCAGGGTCGGGACCAGGTAGAGCAGCCAGACCACCAGCTGCAGCACCGTCGGGTCCGGCTGGAAGTTGAACACGCCCTTCAGCAGGGTGCCGTACCAGCTGTCCTTGGGGATGGTGCTGGAGATGTCGAAGGCCGTGTTGTGCAGGCCGGGCAGCCAGCCGGCCTCCTGGAGGTCGTGCACGCCGTAGGCGAGGACGCCGGCCGCGACCACGACCAGCATCGCGCCGGTCCAGGTGAAGAACTTGGCCAGGTTGATCTTCAGCGCGCCCCGGTAGAACAGCCAGCCGAGCACCACCGAGGTGAGCAGGCCGAGCGCGGCGCCGATCAGCGGGTTCCAGCCGTCGCCGGTGGCCTGGACGGCGGTCCAGATGAACAGGGACGTCTCCAGGCCCTCGCGGCCGACGGCCAGGAAGGCGGTGACCACCAGGGCGGTGGTGCCCATCGCGATCGCCGCGTCCAGCTTGCCGTGCAGCTCGGTCTTCAGGTGCCGGGCGGTGCGCCGCATCCAGAAGACCATCCAGGTCACCAGGCCGACCGAGATGATCGACAGCGAGCCGCCGAGCGCCTCCTGGGCCTCGAAGGTGAGCTGCGAGGAGCCGAACTGGAGCACCGCGCCGAAGGCCATGGAGAGTGCCACGGCCGAGCCGACGCCGATCCACACCGGCGGCAGCCGGTCCTTGCGGCCGGTCTTGACCAGGTAGGCGATCAGGATGCAGACGACCAGGCTGGCTTCGAGGCCTTCGCGCAGGCCGATCAGGTAGTTGCCGAACACGCGGGCTCCTGGGGGGTGTCGAGATGGTACGGGAGAACAGGAGGGGTGTCAGCCGAAGAGGGCCTGGCCCCACCACTCCCCCGGCTTGCGCACGCCCGCCGGGCAGGCGAAGTGGGCGGAGCCGACGTGCTGGATGTACTCGTTGAGCTTGTCGCTCGCCGCGAGCTTCTGCTGGAGCGGGACGAAGGCCTTGCGGGTGTCGCGCTGGTAGGCGAGGAAGAACAGCCCGGCGTCCAGGCGGCCGAGACCGTCGGTGCCGTCGGTGAAGGAGAAGCCGCGGCGCAGGATCATCAGGCCGCTGTTGGCGTCCGGGTGGGCGAGGGCGACGTGCGAGGTCGCGGGCATCGCCGCGAGGTCCGGCGCGTCGTGCTCCTTGCCCTTGCCGTACGGGGCGCCCTCGCCCTTGGTGCGGCCGAAGGTGTCCTCCTGGTCCTTCAGCGAGGCGCGGTCCCAGGTCTCGATGTGCATCCGGATCCGCCGGGCGACCAGGTAGGAGCCGCCGGTCATCCACTCCGGGCCGTCGCCGGGGGCGGCCCAGACGTGGTCGGCCAGCTTCGCGCCGTCGGTGCCCGCGATGTTGTGGGTGCCGTCCTTGAACCCCATCAGGTTGCGCGGGGTCTGCTCGTCCGGGGTGGTCGAGGAGGTCTTGCCGAAGCCGAGCTGCGACCAGCGGATGTTGACGGTGCCCATGCCGATCCGGGCCAGGTTGCGGATCGCGTGCACGGCGACCTGCGGGTCGTCGGCACAGGCCTGGACGCAGAGGTCGCCGCCGCTGCGGGTCGGATCGAGCTTGTCGCCCTTGAAGTTCGGCAGGTCGATCAGGCCCTCGGGGCGCTTGGCCTGGAGGCCGAAGCGGTCGACGCCGTCCTTCTCGAACAGGCTCGGCCCGAAGCCGATGGTCAGGGTGAGCCGGGAGGCGGGCAGGCCGAGGGCCTCGCCGGTGTCGTCCGGCGGCGCCTCCGGCGAGCCGGGCACCGCGCCGGTGCCGACCTCGCGGCCGCCGGTCATCGCGGCGGCCGCCTTGGTCCACTCCTTGAGCAGCTTGACCAGGGACTCCCGGGTGGCCTTCTCGGAGACGTCGAAGGCGGCGAAGTGCAGCCGGTCCTGGACCGGGGTGGAGATGCCCGCCTGGTGCTCGCCGTAGAACGGCACCTCGGCGCCGACGGGGGCGGCGACCGGGACGGCGTCGTCCTGCCGGGTGGCCGCGGCGACCGAGCCGACGGCGGCGGCGCCGAGCGCGACGCCCGCGCCGGCCCAGCCGATGACGGCGCGTCGGCTGACCGCGCCCCTGGTCCCGGTGGCGTCGGCGGCGGCCGGCGTCCCGTTCTGCTGCTCGTTCTCCGCGTCCATCGGCGGGCGGGCCCTTCTACTGTGCTGGACTTCTGCGCTGACCCGCGGAGGCCGTGGGGCCCGGATCGCGGGCCGCCACGGCGTCGGCGGAGTACTTCGGGGTGGGGTGGCCGGTTACTTGACGACCACGGCGGCGGCCAGCTTCGACAGCGGCTCGCCCAGCGAGTTGACCGCGTCGGAGAAGGCCTTGCGCTCGGCCTCGGTGACCTTGTCGTAGGAGGTGAAGGTGCCGTCGGCCTGCTTGTACTTGGCCAGCAGGGTGTTGATGGCGGCGAACTCGGAGTCCAGCGTCTTGGCCAGCTCCGCGTCCTTCTCGGAGGCGACCGGCTTCAGCAGCTCGTAGGCCTTCTGCGCGCCCTCGACGTTGGCCTGGAAGTCGGCCAGGTCGGTGTGGCTGTAGCGGTCCTCCTCACCGGTGATCTTGTTGGTGGCGACCTCGTCCAGCAGCTCCTTGGCGCCGTTGGCCATGCTGGTCGCGGTGATCTCCGCCTCGGGGATCTTCTTCTGCCAGTCCTTGAGGTCGGCGACCAGCTGGTCGGCGAGCTTCTTCTCGTCGTCGCCGATCTTCGCGTCGGCCCAGAGCGACTTCTCCAGCTTGTGCCAGCCGGTCCAGGCCTGGCCCGGCTCCAGCTTGTCCTCGCGGGTGTCGGTCTTCGGGTCGACGTCGCCGAAGCTCTCGGCGACCGGCTCGGTGCGCTCCCAGCCGGTGCGCGAGGGCGCGTACAGCGACTTGGCCTTCTCCAGGTCGTCCGCCTTGATCGCGGCGGCGAAGGCCTCGACGGCCGGGATGGTGGCGTCGGCCTGCTCCTGGGCGTACTTCCGGTAGGAGTCGACGGCGGCGGCCAGGCGCGGGTCGGCCGGCGCGGCGCTGCCGCCCTCGCCGGTGACGGTGATCTTCTGGCGGATGCCGTTGCCGACCATGCCGGGCTTGCAGGCGATCTCGTACGAGCCGGCCTTGATCTCGGCGTTGATGCTCGCCTTGGTGCCGGGGCCGATGTTCTCGCGCTCGGTGACGATCTTGTCGCCGTCGCCGTAGACGTAGACCTCGGTGGTCTTGGAGCCCTTGTTGCTGATGTCCAGGACGACGTGGCCGGCCGGGAAGGTGGTCTTGGAGACCTCGCAGGCGGTGTCGGTCGCGTTCACCTTGACCGCGTCGGAGCCGCCGGCCTTGTCGTCCTTCTTGGACGCGCAGCCGGCCAGGGCTGCGGTCGCCACGGCGAGGGTGAGCAGCGCGGCTGCGGTGGAACGGCGACGGGCGGACATGCGGGCTCCAACGGGAAAGGGCATGGGTGTGCCAAGGCAGTGCGGCCGGCCGGGGACCAGCAGACCATCATTAGCTAAGGCATACCTTACGTAAAGACGATTTTCCGTCTACACCCACCCCCTGAACCGTTACCGTCCCGGTGTCCGGCGGGCGGCCGTCCTGCCCGGCAGGCCGCCACCGTCCCGGCCGGCGGCTACCGTCCCGGTGTCCGGCGGGCCGCGGCCCGGGCCGTCCAGCGGCCCTCGTGCCGGCTGATCCGGATCGGGTGGCCGAAGGTCTCGCTGATCAGCTCCGTGGTCATCACCTCGTCCACCGGCCCGGCCGCCACACACTCGCCGCCGCGCAGCAGCAGGGCGTGGGTGGTGCTCTCCGGCAGCTCCTCCAGGTGGTGGGTGACCAGCACGCTGGCCAGCTCCGGGTGCTGGTGGCGCAGCAGGTCCAGGCTGTCCAGCAGCAGCTCCCGGGCGGTCAGGTCGAGCCCGGTGGCGGGCTCGTCGAGCAGCAGCAGCCGGGGACTGGGCATCAGCGCGCGGGCGATCAGGGCCCGGCCGCGCTCGCCCTGGGAGAGCGTCGTCCACGCGGCCTCGGCCATCGCGCGCATGCCGAGCGTGTCGATCAGCTGCTCGGCCCGCTCCAGCGCCTCCGGGGCCGGCTTGCGGTGGAACTCCGGCTCGATCGTGTTGGTGTAGCCGGTGAGCACCACCTCGCGCACGCTCAGCGGCGAGCGCAGCGGGTGGCGCGGGTTGACGTGCCCGAGGTGGGCGCGCAGCTCGCGGACGTCCACCCGGCCGAGCCGGCGGCCGAGCACGTCCACCTCGCCGCGGGTGGGGTGGGAGACGGCGCCGAGCAGCGCGAGCAGGGTGGACTTGCCGGCGCCGTTGGGGCCGAGCAGCGCCCAGTGCTCGCCGGGCCGGATCTCCAGGGTGATCCCGCGCAGCAGGTGGCGGCCGTCGCGCACGACGTCCACGTCGCGGGTGCGCAGCACCGGCCCGGCGAAGTCGGGGGCGGATGAGTTCATGGGACTCCGATCACGGTGCCGGGCAGGGTGCGGGCGGGGCGCCGCACGGGACGGTCCGGCGCCGTCCGTCCGCGTGCAGAGTACAACCGTCGAGTCGCGGGAGGTCGGGGCGTCCGAGGGGTGGACGCGCCAGAACCCTGTCGCCCGGCGGGAGTTGGGAGGAGGATGGTGCCCTTTCCGAGGGGGGACGAGGGGGGACTCGATGACCGCGGACGGGGAACGGGCCGCCGGCACGCTGCATGGGCTGGTCGAGGAACGGGCCCGCCGGGCGCCGGCCGCGGTGGCCGTGCGCTGCGGCGGGCAGGAGCTCACGTACGGGGAGCTGGTGGAGCGGGCCGGGCGGCTGGCCGCCGTGCTGGCGGAGCACGGCCTGGCCCCGGGCGGCCGGGCGGCGGTCGCGCTGGGCCGGGGCACCGAGGTGTACGTGGCGCTGCTGGCCGTGCTGACGGCGGGCGCGGCGTTCGTGCCGCTGGAGCCCACCGCGCCGGACGCGCTGCTGCGGCACGTGCTGGCGGACGCCGCACCGGACGTGGTGGTCACCGAGGAGCGCCACCGGGTCCGGCTGGCGGACGCTGGCGGGGCGCCGCTGGTCTGCGTCGACACGGCCGCCCCCGCGCGGGCCCCCTTCGAGCCGCCCGAGGTCACCGCCGCCGACCTCGCCTGCGTCTTCTACACCTCCGGCTCCACCGGCCTGCCCCTCGGCGCGCTGATCGAGCACCGCAACCTGCTGGCCGCGTACGAGGGCTGGCGCGAGGTGTACGGGCTCACCGCCGAGGACCGGATCCTGCAGACCGCGAGCCTGGAGTTCGACGTCTTCACCGCCGACTGGGTCCGGGCCCTCGGCACCGGCGCGACCCTGGTCGTCACCCCGTTCAACCTCACCCTGGACCGCGCCGCCGACCTCGGCGCGCTGCCCGCCCTGGTCGCCGCCGAGCGGATCACCGTCCTGGAGCTGAACGTCCGCACCGCGCGCCGGCTGACCGCCCTGCTGACGCGGACCGGCGGCAGGCTGCCCGGGGTGCGGCTGCTCACCGTGGGCGCCGAGAAGTGGTACCTGGACGAGCAGTTGGGCCTGCAGCGGCTGCTCGGCGGGGAGGCGAGGGTGCTGAACGTCTACGGGCTGGCCGAGGCCACCGTGGACAGCACCTGGTTCGACGCCCGGGGCACCGCGGCCGCCGAGGGCGCCGAACGGGTCTCGCTGGTCGGCCGGCCCTTCCCCGGCACCCGCGTGTACGTGCTGGGCCCGAACGGCACCCCCGCCAAGCAGGGCATGACGGGGGAGGTCGCGATCGCCGGCGCCGGCCTGGCCCGCGGCTACCTGAACCGGCCGGCGGACACCGCCCGCCGCTTCGTCCGCGCGGACTTCGACCCGGACGGCCGGGTGCTGCTGACCGGCGACCTCGGGGTGCTGCGGGCGGACGGCGTGCTGGAGTTCACCGCCCGGGCCGCGACCGTGGTCGGCCCGCTCGGCGCGGAGCGGCCGACCGGCGTGCTGGCGCGGGTGCGGGCGGCGGTCCACGCGGAGGGCGCGCTGCGCGGGCACCCGGCGGTGCGGGAGGCGGCCGTCGTCTACGTGGAGCCGGTACCGGGGCGGCGGCGGCTGGTCGGCTACGCGGTGACCGATCCGGCCGTGTACGGGGCGGACGGCTGGTCGCTCTCCCAGTACCTGGAGAGGAAGCTCAGGGGCCGCCCGGTGCCCGCCGCCGTCGTCACACTGCGCGAGCTGCCGCGCACCCGGGCGGGCAAGCTGGACCGCGCGGCACTGCCGCTGCCGGCCCCGCCGGAGCACGCCGCCCCGCGCTCCGCCAAGGCGGGCGGGCGGAGCGGCGGCAAGGGCGGCGGCAAGGCCGGGGGCCGGCGTTCCGGGGACGCGGGCTTCACCGGCGGCTGCGCGGCGGTGGTCTGCGTCCTGGTGTTCGCCTTCGCGGCCTGGGCGATGACCTTCGCGCTCTTCCCCGGCTCGACCGACCTCACGGGAGTCCCCTCCCCGTACCGCGGCTTCTTCCAGCTGCTGTACCTCTGCGAGAACCTGGCCTTCGGCGCCGGGATCGTCTACCTCACCATCGGTTTCGAGGCCGTCCTGCGGCTGGGCAGGCCGTTCGGGCTGTCGGTGCTGACCCATCTGGCGATCGCCTGGCTGCTGGTCAACTGGTGGCCGCAGGACAACCTCTACCGGCTCACCAGGGCCACCGACTGGCCGCGCGAGACGGCGATGGTGTTCGCGTTCAACGTCCCGCTGATGCTCGCGGCGCTGGTGCTGGTGCGCTTCGTGCTCTGGCGGCCGCCGGCCGGGAAGGAGTGACGGGACCCCGGCGGCGGCTCAGGCGGGTCCGACCCCGCCGGCGGCTGCTCAGGCGCGCCCGACGTCGCCGGCGGCTCAGCGCAGCGCCTCGAACATCCGGGCCAGCCCGTGGTTCGCGGCGGCGACCAGCGCCTCGGCCGCGTCCAGCGACTCGGTGTCCGGCCCGGCCAGGGCGAGGCCGACGAAGGGCTCCGGCTCGCGGGAGGCGGTCGGGATCAGCGGCAGCAGGGTGACGCCGAGCCGGGCGCAGCGCGGCCGCAGCCGTTCCAGGTGGTCGTGCAGCGCGGCCTGGTCGAGCCGGGCGCCGAGCGGCATCGCGTCCAGGGTGCGGACCAGGTGGCCGGGGCCGCACACCGCGTCAAGGCGGGCGCGCAGCATGAGGGCGACGGCCGGCCCGGTGAGCCGCAGGTTGATCTCGGTGGGGGCGAGCCGGCGCTCCCGGTCGGTGACGAAGTCGACGTCGTACCAGCCCCGGTAGCCCTCGGCGGCCAGCCGCTCCCCCACCGCCACGGCGAACCGGCGGGCGGTGTCGGCGGCGTCCCTCGGCACCGCGCCGGGGCCGACGGTGACGCCCTGGTAGCGGGTGCCGGCCACCTCCATGGCGCCCGCGCCGACCGGGTGGACGGTACCGTCCGGGCCGACCAGGGCGTCCTGGGTGAGGTCGCGGAGCCGGGCGGACGGGCCGGCGTCGACGTACTCCTCCAGCAGCAACTCCCCGTCGGTGGGCAGGAGTTCGGTGCGGACCAGGCGCCGCAGCAGGGCCCGGCCGCCGCCCGCGGCGAACAGTTCGGCGGGCTCCACCACGACGGTGCCGTAGCCGCCGACGCCGTACGGGCTCTTCAGCACCGTGGTCAGGCCCCGGACGGCGCGGGCGGTCAGCCGGCGGGCCGCCCGGCGCCGGCCGCCCGGGCGCTCCTGGTGCGGCACCCGGATGCCGGGGTGCCCGGGGGCGAGGGCGGTGAACAGGTCGTGCGCGGCGGCCTTGGACTCGTAGCGGCGGACGGCGGCCAGCTCGGGCCCCTCGCCCTGCGCGGCCGTCCGGCCCCACCCCACCACCGGACGGCCGGAGTCGGCGATCCGGGCCGCCAGGGCGGGACGGTCCGCGAGGGCCTCGGCCACCGTGCGGTCCGGTGCCACGCCGCCGTGCACCTCGACCGGGCCCCAGGCCAACTCCCGGGCCAGCCAGTCGGTCCACTCCGGGGCGACCTCGGCGGGCAGCACCAGCAGCGCCGGTTCGGGGCTGTAGCAGGCGGCCAGGCAGGCGTAGTGGTGGGCGTGCCGCAGCCGTCGCAGGCGCTGCGCAGGATCCATGCCGGGGGCGAAGAACTGCGCGTTGAAGTCCGCGACGTCGCCCACGTGGACCGCCGCCCGGCCGCCGGTCCAGGCCCCCACCCATCCGTCCATGGGGCGGAAGCGTAGAGCCTCGGCGGGCCGGCCGCCCAGTGTCGGAGCACCGGAGGTCCGGCGGCCCGATGTCGGAGCATCGGAGGCCGGCGGCAAGGTGTCAGAGCGCCAGCAGCCCGGCGTCGGTGGGGCGCAGGCCGCAGGCGTCGAGGTAGAAGGGGCGCAGGTGCGGCTCGAAGTCGACGTGCAGCCAGGCGCAGCCGGCCGCGCGGGCGCCGTCGGCGGCCTCCGCGACCAGCCGGGTGGCGACGCCCTGCCGTCGGGTGTCCGGGGAGACCGCGGTGTCGAGCAGGAAGGCGTGGGCGCCGCCGTCCCAGGCGAGGTTGACGAAGCCGAGCAGGGCGCCGTCGGCGGTGCGGCGGGCGGTGACCCAGCCGAGGCTGTGCCGTTCCAGCCGGGCGAGCCGGCCGCCGGGTTCCACGGGGTGGCCGAAGGCCTCGGCGTGCAGGGCGTCGAGTTCGGGATCGGTGAGCGGGCCGCGCCACAGGTAGTCGATCGTCACGACGGCACTGTAGAGCCCTTGTTAACTTCCGATCATTTTTTATCGACCAAGGACACGACTTGGCAAAGTTATGACCTTTCCTCTAGCTCAATCTGACTGACCCCCGTCAATCTCGGTCGCAGCTCCTTTCCCTGCACAGCTACCCCCACTGGAGTCCGAGTGATCCCCACGTCCTCCTCCCGCCGTGCCCGCGTGGCCGCGGCCTTCGTGGTCGTCGCCGCCCTCGCCGGCGCCACCGTCCCGGCCGCCACCGCCTCCGCCGCCCCCGGCATGCGCGAGGCCGCGATATCCCAGGCCCGCGCCAACGTCGCCCACAACGCGGGGGTGTTCGGCTTCGGCGCCGGCCAGGACCTCGTGCTCAAGGACGTCGTGGTCGACGCCGACGGTGCCACCCACGTCCGCTTCGACCGGACCTTCCAGGGCCTGCCGGTGGTCGGCGGCGACCTGGTCGTCCACCAGGACGCCAAGGGCCGCCTCAAGGACTCCTCCCGCGCGGCCGCCCACGACGCCGCCGTGAAGTCGACCGTCCCCAAGGTGACCGCGCAGTCCGGCGCGGCCGGCGCGCTGGCCGCCGCCCCGGGCGTCAAGGACGCCGTCAGCAGCCCCGAGCTGGTCGTCTGGGCCGCCGACGGCACCCCCCGGCTGGCCTGGCGCACCACCGTCGAGGGCACCGGCGAGCACGGCCAGCCAGCAGGCAAGGTGGTCGTCACCGACGCCACCACGGGCGAGCAGATCGAGTCCTACGACGCCGAGCACCAGGCGGCCGGCACCGGGAACTCCGAGTACACCGGCACGGTCACCATCGACACCACCGCCGCGAACGGCGGCTACACCCTGACCGACCCGGTCCGCGGCCACGTCACCAAGGACGCCAACAACGTCGCCGCGAGCTCGCTCAAGGCCTCCTCCGGCACCGCGATCACCAGCACCACCAACGTCTGGGGCGACGGAAAGAAGTTCTCCTCCGACCGCACCACCGCCGCCGTCGACGCCCACGCCAACACCGCCTGGACGTACGACTACTACAAGAACGTCCACGGCCGCAGCGGCATCAAGAACGACGGCAAGGGCGCCACCGTCTTCGTCCACGTCGGCACCAACTGGGACAACGCCCAGTGGTCCGACACCTGCTTCTGCATGATGACCGGCGACGGCGACGGCACCACCGACCCGGAGCAGGTGGACCTCGACACCATGGGCCACGAGATGACCCACGGCGTCACCAGCGCCACCGCCAACCTGCGCTACAGCGGCGAGTCCGGCGGCCTCAACGAGTCCACCAGCGACATCTTCGGCACCATGGTCGAGTGGTACGCCAACAACAGCGTCGACAAGGGCGACTACCTGTTCAGCGACCAGTCCACCCCGCCGTGGCTGCGCCGCTTCGACAAGCCCTCGCTGGACGGCCGCTCGGCCGACTGCTGGAGCAGCGGCGTCGGCAAGCTCGACGTCCACTACTCCTCGGGCGTCGGCAACCACTGGTTCTACCTGGCCAGCGAGGGCAGCGGCACCAAGACCGTCAACGGCGTCACCTACACCAGCCCGACCTGCAACAACTCCACGCTGGCCGGTATCGGCAACGCCAAGGTCGCCAAGATCTGGTACCGCGCGCTGACCGTCTACATGACCTCCACCACCACCTACAAGGGCGCCCGCTCCGCCTCCCTGAACGCGGCCCGCGACCTGTACGGCGCCGGCAGCGCCGAGTACAACGCGGTCGCGGCGGCCTGGAGCGGCGTCAACGTCAACTGACGTACGGTGCCTAGTGGTCGAAGCCCACGTGGCAGTGGTCGTGGTGGGTGTCGTCGGTGAAGAACTGGTTGCCGACGCCGCCCGGGACCGCCACCGGGCCGCCCACGTTGTACGAACCGGCGGCGGCCGCGTCCCGCATGAAGGACTCGACCAGCTGCCGGGACGTACCCGGGTCCACCACCGCCAGGCCGTCGATCCGCCAGACGTCGAAGGCCCGGCCCAGCGGATGGTCGCTGGGCCGGGTCGTCCCGAAGACGTCCAGCGGGTGGCCGGTCCGCACCACGCTCACCGAGAGCGTGTACGGGCCGGCCAGCCGCAGCATCGCCTCCAGCACGCTGTCGTGGACCGTGCCGCCGCGCAGGTCGGCGGCGGCCTCCGGCGGCAGCTCGATCCGGGGCTCGGCCAGCACCCGGGCCACCGCGGGCGACGGCGCGGCGGCCGCCGGGCCCGCGACCCCCGGACGCAGGTCGGTGACGGTCCAGCGCGGCTCGGCCCGGCCCAGCCGGACGTCCACCGTGGTGCCGCCCTCGGCCACCGAGCCGTCCGGGCCGCGGGTCCACTGGCGGCACACCACCAGCACGCTCGCCGAGTCGTCGAGGATGCCGCCGTACTGGGCGACCACCACCTCCAGGCTCGCCTCCGACGCCGCCGGGGCCAACGGACCGGCGGCATCGGCCAGCGCGGGCGGCAGGCCGAGCGCCGCCACCCGGGCCCGGGCCGCCTCCACCCCCTGCCCGCCGGGCGGCCAGGCGCCGAGCGCGGCGACCAGCTCGACGGCGCGGCGCTTGACGTCGGGCTGGATCTCGCCGGGGCCGGGCTGCCAGAGGGGCGGGCGGGGCAGCGGGGTGACCGTGGGCGTGGGCGTTTCGGGCGCGGGTGTTGCGGTCGGTGTTCCCGGCGTCGTCGTGATCGGACTCGGCCCGGACGCCCCCGGCCTGCTCCCGCCCGTACACCCCGCCGCACCCAGCGCCAGCGCCGCCGCCGCGCCCGCCCGCAGCACCCCGCGCCGGTCCGAGCCCCGGCCACCGTCTCCACCCGTCATGCCGTCAGTATGCGGCTACGGCAGCTCCGGGGGCCGCAGGCCGTAACCGCCCTCCTCGGTCCGCACGATCCAGTCGGGCTCGCCGAGCTTCGCCCGCAGCAGCGCCATCGGGTACCTCAGCTCGTGGGGGTGGAGCGACGCGTCGTAGACCTTCCACAGGATCCTGTCCGGCGCGTGCACGCCCTCGCCCAGCTCGATCAGGCCGCGCAGCAGCTTGACGTCCGAGCGGCGGAGCCGGACCTCACGGCCGTCCACGGTGACGACCTGGGTGTCCAGGTCGATGACGAGGCGCCCGTCGAAGGCGGTCAGCGAGCCCTGCGGCTCCAGGACCACGCCGAGATGCCGGCGGATCCAGTCCGCCCCGGCCTGTTCGTCCACCGGCCGGGCGCCCGCCGCGTTCTCCTGCTCCACGCCCGGCAGCCTAACCGGCGGCGCCCGGCGCCGACCAGGCCGCGCTCCAACCGGCCAGCTCGGCCGGGCGGTTGGTGATGATCCCGTCCACGCCCGCCGCCGCGAGCACCTGCCAGCGGGCGGGCCGGTCGACCGTCCAGACGTTCACCGCCACCCCGGCGGCGTGCAGCTCCCCGACCACGCCGGGGCGGGCGGACAGCGCGTCGTCCGCGAGGTTGTAGGCGGACAGGCCGAGGTCGCGGGCGACCGCCACCGGGTCGGCGTCCGGGGTGGAGCGCAGCAGGCCGAGCGGCAGCTCGGGAGCCAGCTCGCGGGTGTGGCGCAGGGCGTCCACCTCGAAGCTCTGGACGAGGACCCGGTCGGCCATGCCGTGGTCGCGCACCTCCTGGACGATCCGGGCGACCTCGTCGCGGCTGTGCGGGCCCTTGATCTCCAGCAGCAGCCTGCCGCCGCGGGTGCGCAGGTCCTCCAGCTGGGCGGCCAGGGTCGGCAGCCGGGTGCCCGCGTAGGCGGGGGCGAACCAGGAGCCGGCGTCCAGCGCGTCCAGCTGGGCGGCGGTCAGCTCGCGGATCCGGCCGGTGCCGTCGGTGGTGCGGTCCACCGTGTCGTCGTGCAGCACGTACGGGACGCCGTCCCTGCTGGGCTGGACGTCGTCCTCGATCCACTCGGCGCCGGCCCGCCGGGCCACCTCGTCGGAGACCAGGGTGTTCTCGGGCGCGGCGGAGGAGGCGCCGCGGTGCGCGTACACGGTCGGCGGCGCACCGGCCGGGCGCAGCCGGGCGGCGGACGGTCGTGCCGGTGCCCCGGTGAGCGCGACGGCGCCGAGGGCGGCCCCGAGCAGCGCGGCGGCGAGGACGGCCTGTCGGGTGCGGGAGTGCCGGGGGTGCCGGGGGTGCCGTTGGGGTGTCATGTCCCGCACGCTACGGTCGGCGGGACGCGCCCTCGCCGCCGACACCGGTGCGCCCGGCCGACATGACGACGGACGGCGGAACGCCCGGCCACCCCTCCCCCAACGCGGCCCCCGCCCCCATCTTCATGGACAAGTTCGAATCACTGGCGGTCAGGCCGGTTCAGTAGCGATCATGACCGGCATGACGTCCGACAGCACCGCCACCGCCACCGCCACCGCCACCGCAGCCACCACCGCAGCCGCCGCCGGCACCTGGAAGCTCGGCGACCGCACCGTCCACCGGATCGGCTTCGGCACGATGCGCCTGCCGCAGACCGGCCCGGCACTCGTCCCGCACGCCGTCCCGCGCGACCGTGAGCAGGCGCTGCGGGTGCTGCGCCGCGCGGTCGAGCTGGGCGTCAACCACATCGACACGGCGGCCTTCTACTTCTCCCCGCTGCGCTCCGCCAACGAGCTGATCAACCGGGCGCTCGCGCCGTACGCCGACGACCTGGTGATCGCCACCAAGGTCGGCCCCGGCCGCGGCATCGACGGCGAGTGGGTCGAGCACGCCCGCACCCCCGCGCGGCTGCGCGCCCAGGTCGAGCAGAACCTGCGCCAGCTCGGCCGCGACCACCTCGACCTGGTGAACCTGCGCATCCTCGGCACCGACTCGGTCGCCGAACGCTTCGGCGCGCTGGCCGAGTTGCGCGAGGCCGGGCTGATCCGGCAGCTGGGCCTGTCCAACGTCCACCCGCACCAGCTCGCCGAGGCTCAGGCCATCGCGCCGGTGGTCTGCGTGCAGAACCCGTACGGCATCGGCGCCACGCCGGAGCAGGACGAGCTGCTGCGGATCTGCGGGGAGCGGGGCATCGCCTTCGTCCCCTTCTACGCGATCGCCGGGGCCGGGCGGCAGGACGGCGCCGGGGAGGCCGAGCCCGCCCAGGTCCGGGCGGTGGCCGAGGCACGCGGGGCGAGCACCGCCCAGGTCCGGCTGGCCTGGACGCTGCACCGCGGCCCGCACGTGCTGGCCATCCCGGGCACCGGCGACGTGGCGCACCTGGAGGAGAACATCGCCGCCGGGGCGCTGCGGCTGTCGGCGGAGGAGCTGGCGCTGCTGGACGAGGCCCACGCGGGCCGGGCCCACGCGGACGTGGCCTCCACGGGCTGAGCCGGAACCGGGCGCGGCCCCCGGTGTGTCACTCGGGACGACATGATCTTCGTCCCTCCCGAGGAGTCCCACGGCATGACCGACACCGCCACCCGCTACCTCTACCTGGCCCGCCACGGCGAGGCCGAGTCCCACGGCGACGACAGCGGACTCACCGCCGCCGGGCGCCGGCAGGCCGCGCTGCTGGGCCGGCGGCTGGCCGGCCGCCCGGTCTCGGTGCTGCACCACGGCCCGCTGCCCCGGGCGGCCGAGACCGCGCGGCTGGTCGCGGAGCAGCTGACCGGCGTGCGGCCGGAACCCTCCGAGGAGGCCGGGGACTTCGTTCCGTACGTGCCCGCGCGGGACGAACTGCCCGACGACGGCGCGCGGTTCCTGCTGGACTTCCTCGGGGGAACCACGGCGGCGGAGCGGGAGGAGGGCGCGGTGCTGGCGCGGCGGGCCGTCGAACGGTTCACCGGGCCGGTGCCGGGCCGCGAGGAGCGGCACGAACTGGTCGTCACCCACGCCTTCCTGGTCGGCTGGCTGGTCCGGCACGCCCTGGACGCCCCGGCCTGGCGGTGGCTCGGCGTCAACGCCGCCAACGCGGCACTGACCGTCCTGCGCTACACGCCCGGACGGCCGCCCGCCGTCCTGCTGCTGAACGATCAGGGCCACCTGCCGGAGGAGCTGCACTGGACCGGCTACCCGCCCCAGTACCGTTTCTGACGATCGGTCAACCATCGCTCAAGGGAGGCTCGAAGGCCCGTCGACACGAATATGCAGACCGGTCTACTATCGCCGCATGGGAGTCAAGGGTGAGGAGACCCGGGCCCGGCTGATCGCCGGCACCAGGGAACTGATCGAGGCGCAGGGCTACTTCGGGACGGGGCTCAACCGGATCGTCGCCGCCACCGGCGCCCCGCGCGGCTCGCTCTACTTCCACTTCCCCGGCGGCAAGGACCAGTTGGTGGCCTCCGCGCTCACCCAGGCCGGCCAGGAGGTCGAGGCGCTGCTCGCCTCCCTGGCCGGCGAGGGCGCCGGCACCGTCACCCTCGCCGGGCGGCTGATCGACGCCTTCGCCGAACGGCTGGAGCGCTCCCGGTACACCAGCGGCTGCCCGATCGCCACCGTCGCCCTGGAGGTGTCCGGCACCAACGAGGCGCTGCGGGCGCTCTGCGCCGAGCTGTACGCGGGCTGGCAGCGGATCCTGGCCGACCGACTGGAGGGCGAGGGCTTCGGCCCGGCGGAGGCCCGGGTCGCCGCCGGGCAGACCCTCGCCCTGGTGGAGGGCGCCGTCCTGCTCGCCTCCGTCCGGCGCGACCCCGAGCCGCTGGACCACGCCCGGCAGGCCGTCCGGCGGCTGCTCGGCGCCACGCAGGACCACGCAAGCGCCACCTGAACCCGAACACCGGACGGGCGACGGGCCGGCCGGACCGGGGACGACGGCCTGCGGAGCGGAGCCTCAGCGGCCGGCCGGATCCCGGTAGACGAGCTCCCCGTCCTGCCGGGCGGCGAGCTCCGTGATCAGGCCGTGGTCGGGCGACAGCGCGCACGCGGGATCGGTCCGCCCCGGGTCGCCGGTGAGGGCGAAGGCCTGGCAGCGGCAGCCGCCGAAGTCGACCTCCCGGAGGGCGCAGGAGGCGCAGGGCTCGGGCAGCCAGTCGGTGCCGCGGTAGGCCCGGAAGGCCGACGACTCGGACCAGATCCAGGCGAGGGCGTGGTCGCGGACGTTCGGCAGGTCCAGTGGGAGGTCGTAGGCGGCGGGGCAGGGCAGGACCCGGCCGTCGGGGGCGACGGTCAGGGAGACCGCGCCCCAGCCGCCCATGCAGGGCTTGGCGACGCCGTCGAAGTAGTCGGGGACGACCCAGACGAGTTCGACGCCGGTCCGCCGCCGTCGGCGCTCGACGGCCTCCCGGGCGCGGTCCAGCTGGTCCCGGGTGGGCATGAGGGCGGCCCGGTTGGCCAGTCCCCAGCCGTAGAACTGCGTGTTGGCGAGTTCGATGCGCACCGCGCCCCAGGCGATGCCGAGGTCCACGATCGCGTCGATGTCGTCGAGGTTCAGGCGGTGCAGGACGACGTTGAGGCCCAGCGGCAGTCCGGCCTCGCGGACCAGCGCGGCGGCCCGCTCCTTCGCCGCGAACGACCGGCGTCCGGCGATCAGCTCGGAGGAGGCGGCGTCGGCGCCCTGGACGGAGAGCTGGACGCTGGGCAGCCCGGCCGCGGTCAGCGCGGCCAGCCGCTCCCGGGTCAGGCCGAGTCCGCTGGTGACGAGCTGGGCGTAGATCCCGGCGCGGTCGGCCCCCGCGACGATCTCGGTCAGGTCGCGCCGCAACAGCGGTTCGCCGCCCGACAGGTGGACGTGCGCGACCCCGAGTTCACCGGCCTGCATCAGCACGTCCAGCCACTGATCTGTCGTCAGTTCTGCTCTGCGGGAGGTGAGTTCGAGCGGGTTGGAGCAGTACGGGCAGCGCAGGGGGCAGCCGTGGGTGAGTTCGGCCAGCATGGCCCAGGGCGGGTTCACCGCAGCCATCCCCGCTCCTTCAGGTCGTCGAGGAAGACCACGACGTCGTCGGCCCCCTCGACCGGGAACTCGGTGGTGATCTCCGGTACGGTCCGGGTGCCGTCGCACAGTCCGACGATCGCGGCCGCCTCGGCACTGAGGACGACGATGCGCTCCGGGACGACCAGCAGCGTGCTGTTCCGCACCGGGCAGTGGCGCAGCCGCGCGTACCCGCTCAGGGCCGGTCGCCAGGTCACGCCGGGGCCCGTTCGACGGCGTCGAGGAGGGTCCACAGCAGCTCGCACTTGTAGGAGAGCGCCGCGATGGCGGCCTCCTGCTCGGCCCGGGTGCGGGCCCAGGACAGCACCAGGGACAGCGCCTCGTCGCTGTCCCGGCGGCCCTGGCCGACGCGGGTCCTGAAGTAGGCGAGGCCCACGGGCTCGATCCAGGTGTAGTGGCGCTCGAAAGCGGCGATCCGGGTGGCCATCAGGTCCGGCGCGAACAGTTCGGTCAACGAGGCGGCCACGGCCTCCAGGGGCGTGCCGTGGCGGCAGAGGTTGACGTAGCCGTCGACGGCGAGCCGCACTCCGGGCAGCACCCCGCGGCCCGAGAGCAGGTCGGCGCGGTCGAGCCCGGCCGCCTCGCCGAGCCGCAGCCAGCGCTCGATGCCGCCTTCGTCGCCGTCGCCGCCGTCGTGGTCGGTGATCCGGCGGATCCACAGCCGGCGCAGGGCGGGGTCCTCCAGCTTGGCGAGGATCAGCGCGTCCTTGACCGGGATGTGCCGCTGGTAGTGGAAGCGGTTGAGGATCCAGGTGCGCAGCTCCTCCGGCAGCAGGAGCCCCTGGTGCATCCTCAGGTTGAAGGGGTGCCGGTGGTGGTAGCGGCGCTCGGGCACGGCCCTGAGCTCGCTCTCGAAGGTCGTCACCATGTGAGGACCGCTCCTTCCGCAGCCACCCCGAGGCCCCGGTCCGCCAGCTCCTCGTGGAGGGGGGAGTCCGGGTCGACGAGCGGGTTGGTGTTGTTCAGATGGGTGTAGAGGCACCGGGCGGACAGGGCGGCGAGCCGGTCGCGGGTGGCGAGCACGGGCAGGTGGCCCATCCCGGTGGCGGACTTCGTGGAGAACCCGGCGGTGCGCGGCTCCTCGTCGTCCCAGAAGGTGCCGTCGACCAGGACCAGGTCGGCGTCCTCGCCGAAGCCGTCGGTCCAGACGCCGGTCGACGGCGCGTAGAGCAGTCCGCCCACCCGCAGGGCGCTCACCCAGTCCCCGTCGCAGGCGTCCCGGGCGTAGCGGGGGCGCTTGCCGGAGAGCGGTTCGAGCGCGACGCCGTCGAAGTCCCGCCAGCGCAGGCGGGTGTAGGGCGCGAGGACCTCGCCGAGGCCGAGTCCCTTGTGCACGGCGTCCCGGACCGCGTCGGTCGCCATGACCTCCAGTTCGTCGGCCTCGCGCAGCCGCGCCAGGCCGAGCGTGTGGTCGAGTTCGGCGTCCGTGAGGATCACGCCGGACAGCCGGGTGCGCCGGCCCTCGGGGTGCAGCCAGGGGCAGCGCTCGATCTGTTCGGCGATGTCCGGTGTGGCGTTCACGAGGTACACCCGGCCGGGCTCGGTCTCCACGGCGACGGACGCGTGCAGCCGCCGGCGCGACGGAACCGCGCGTGCCCCGGCACAGCCGGGGCACGCACAGTTCCACTGCGGGACACCGCCGCCGGCTGCCGTACCGAGTACGTGCAGTCGCACAGCGCTTCCTCCCTCTTCGAGTGGTGGTCCTACCAGTGCGGTGCGGTGGCCGCTACCGCTTGGCGAGGTAGTACGCCGAGACCTCCAGAGACGCCTCCACCACCTGGTAGCTCGGCTTGCGCCAACGGGCGCCTTCCGTCGGGGTGTTCGGCCGGTCGGTGGTGCGCTCCCGGGACTGCCGGGCACGCCTGGGCTGTTCCTCGTGACGGGTCATGACTGTCTCACCTCCGTGTCGGGGCTTCACTGCGTCGTGTTGTGGTCGTAGGGGACGGCGAGGATCGCGCCCGGATTCGCCAGGTGGGTGGTCGGGGTACCGCCGTCGCCGCGGACCATGTGCTGGCCTTCGCTGTCGGTGGCGATGTACAGCGTCTTGCCGTCCGGGCTGAGGGCGACGTCGCGGTAGCGGTTGACGGTCCGGAAGAGCTCCTCGTACTTCTTGCCGTCCTTGGAGAGCCGGAAGACGGTGCCGTTCTTCAGCGAGGTGACGAGGACGTCGTCCCCGTACACCTTGAGGCTGCCGGGCGCCATGGTCGGCCAGCACATGTAGGCGGAGGCGGCGTCGGGGCAGACCGGCGTGGTGCCGAAGTTGTGCCCGCTCTCGACGGTCGTCCCGTACGTGCTGAGCGGGGAGACCATGTCCTTGGTGAAGTCCGTCTCCTTCGTCGTCGGCACCTCGGCCGGCGGCGTGTTCGGGTCCGGGTTGTAGGTGAGCTTCTCGCAACCGCCCTTGGCCTGCGACCAGTTGGAGTAGACGTACGCCTTGTCGTCCTTCCACCCGGCGACGTTGGGCCAGCCGTAGTTGCCGCCCTTCGTGATGAGGTTGAACTCGTCGTCGGTGAGCGGGCCGTTCTCGGCCGTGTAGAGGTCCTTGCCGCCGAAGTCCATGCCGTCCGGGTTGCGCATGCCGTAGGCGTAGATGTGGCTGCGGGCGCCGTTCAGCTCGGGGTTGTCGTCGGGGACGGAGCCGTCCGGGTTGATGCGGAGCACCTTGCCCTGGTACAGCGACCAGTCCGAGGCGGCGACCTGGGCGGCGGTCGGTAGGTCCTGCGCGTGGTTCGGCAGACAGTAGTCGGCCATGTAGTTGTGGCCCTGGTCGCCGATCGAGTAGTAGAGCTTGCCGTCCTGTCCGTACCGGATCCGGGCCGACTGGTGCTGGTTGTGCCCCGGCAGCCCCGTCAGGATGGGCTGTTCGTCGGAGAGCACGCCGTCCTTCGCGGTGTAGCGGACGATCTTCGTGGCCGAGTCGTTGCCGTTCTTGTAGGTGTAGGCGAGGTAGAGGTAGTCGCTGCCCTTGCCCTTGCCGAAGTCCGGGTGCAACGCGAAGCCCAGGACGCCGTCCTGTCCGTCCTGACTGTGGAAGGCCTTTCCCGTGAGGTCGAGGGCGGTGCTCTTGGCGCCGCTCTGCGGGTCGACCCGGGTGATCTTGAGCCCGGACTTCTCGCTGACCCAGAGCCGGCCGTCGGGGGCGTAGGCGAGCTCGAACGGGTCTCCCAGCCCGTCCGTCACCACCTTCACCTGCGTCTGCGGCGCCTGGGCGGCCTGGGACTGGGGTGCCTGGGACTGCACGGGCTCGGCGGTGACGACGGCGGGCTTCTGCGCGGCGGTGCTGCCGCCGGACGCCGCTCCCCCGTTGTCGGAGCACGACGTGATCAGCGCGGCGGCGGGGATCAGGGCCAGTGCGACCGGGAGCTTTCTCATGATGCCTCCCACTCGTCATGACGACGAGTGTCTGGTTTCCGAATGACCGGATTCGGCGATTCCGTACGGGACCGGACCCGCACAGTGCGGGCGCCCGGCGAGCGGGCCATCGCCGACGGTGGGGGGCGCCACCGGCGGCGTACGGCCGCCCGGCGTCCCGATCCTCACCGTAGGTCGGGCCCCCCGGATCCGCACCCCTCGTTGACCCGGTCGCGTGGCCCGGGGGGCGGGGTCCTGCTCGACAGCAGCGCGGCGAAAAGGCCGCGATGGCGCGGGCCAGGATCACCGCGTGGCGGCGCGGGCGCTTCGCATCCATCCGATCGCACCCCGGTCGTCGCAGCTGCGCCTGCCCCTCCCGTCCACGGCTTCCCCTGGCATCATGGACGGGAACTGACTCTCAGTCAGCTCCCCATCACAGGAGGCGGGATGGCGTTCCGGTTCCACTTCACCGGCGAGGACCTGGCGCGCACCAGGGTCGCGGGGGCGATGGCGGCGATGGTGGAGCTGAACGTGGCGGTGCGCGTCCTGCGGGAGGGCTGTACGACCGGGGACGTCGCCGCCGCCGTCCGCATCTCCGCGGCGAGCGCCGGCGAGCACACGACGGTACTGCGGGCGGCCGAGCTGGTCACCACCCTGCGGGACCGCAACACGGCGATCCACACCGCCACCGCGGCCGGGCTGACGCTCCTCGCCGCCGCTACGGGCTGAGGCCCAGCCCCGTGCGGGCGGGGCCGGGCCTCAGTCGACCGAGCGTCAGCAGGCGAAACCGGAGCGCGCGGTCCACTTGTCGAGCTGCGCCCAGGTCCTGGGGCCGACCAGGCCGTCCTTCGGGAGGCCGACACAGCCCTGGAACCTCTTCACCTCGCTCAGTGTGCCGCTGCCGAAGATGCCGTCGCGGGTCAGGTTGCTGCTCTTCATCGAGTTGTAGAGCTCGCACTGCAGCTGCTTGACGGCCGTCGAGTTGTCGCCGTACGACAGGAACGGCTCGCTGCTGGTGTAGTTGCACCGCACGGATGCCTGCGCGGAGGCGGCGGGCGCGGCGGCGACGCCGATGGAGAGCGCGAGTGCGGCGACGCCGAGGGCGGCGGTGATCCTCTTCATGGGACTGTCCCCTTTCAGGGGTCGTCGGGAAGGCGGGTGCACGGTGGCGGCACCCGGAAGGACGCCGGTCCGGTACGGTGCGGGACCGGCCGGAGACCATCCCCCGCGGTCTCCGACCGGTGTTCCCCGGCCCGGCACAGCCATCGTGCCGACGGCCCCGGGGCGGTGTCGCCTCGCTTCGGCCTCACCCGAATCACGGACAATCGGGGCTTCCTCCGCACACGGCGCGAATGCCGCTCGCCGTGGCCCCGGAGGATCGAGGCCGTGGTCGCCGCCGACGAACGGGCCAACGGGCCCGTCGAGTCGGTACCTACCGAAAGGGCCGCGGGCACAGCCCGGTTCGCCCGTAGGGGGCGGGGCCGAGGCTCACGCCCCCGTGCTGGACGGCGAGTTGACCCGCTGCGGCGCCGCGTCCGGGCGGCCGGTCTCCTCGGCCTCCCGGACGACCACCGCGTCCCCGGCGGCGGCCGCGCTCGCGAAGAAGTCCCGCAGCTCGCGCAGGTCGTGGACGACGAGCGCCGCCCAGGTCTCGGACCAGGGCGTCGGGTAGCCGAGGTGCGCGGCCGTGCGGGCGAGCACGCTGTTCTGCTGGCGGACGAGTTCGCCGAGCGCCGAGCCGCGCAGGAAGGCGGAGGCCGCCACGACCTGTTCGGGGCGCAGCACCGGCATGGCGCCGCACGGCAGTGCCCCGTCCGGTTCGTGCCGCCCGCCGCCGTAGACGGGCAGTCGGGCGGCCGGGTCGGGGTGCAGCCCGTTCTCGGTGAGCGCGAGTTCCATCAGGACGGCGGTGCGCCGCACACCGAGGGCGAGCCCGGCGGCGGCCAGCCGGTCGTACCGGAGGTCGCGGTCGCGGGGCACGAGTTCGCCGAGTTCCTCCGGCGAGCAGGTGTCCACGGCCTGACCCGGCAGGCGGCGCCAGAAGTGATCCACACTCACCCGCCCAGCGTAACGAAGTCGCGGGGTGCCGATCCCGCGCCGAGCCGTTCAGACCTCGTCAAACCGGGGTTCGGGCCCCGTCAGGCCGCGTTCGGGCCCAGTCGGACCGCGTTCAGGCCTCGCCGGCGTGCCAGGCCGGCCATTCCCAGGGGCGGTCGGCCCAGTGGACCCGTTGGGGGTCGCGCGGGTCGAGGTCGGGGAAGAGCTGGTGGACGCGCGGCTCGAACTCCTCCGGTGCGAGCGGCTCCCAGCCGTGGCCCTCGAAGCGGACGAGGCGGTAGCGGCTGTCGGTGCGGAACTCGGCCACCTCGACCAGGGGGGTGGCCGTGCTGTTGGTCTCCATGCCCCCCAGCATGTGGCGCGGTGGCAATCAACGCCCGTCCAGACCCCTCTTCCGGGTCATGTCCCGGCGTCGGCGCGCTCGTTGAGCACAGCAAGGTTCTAGGGGGGCCGCTGGAAGGACGAGCACATGACTGGGCAGCCCACCGGAGGGCAGTGGCAGTGGCCGCAGAACGCTTGGCAGCCGCCGCCGGTTCCGACAGATCCGCTACCGCCGTGGTCCACCGCCACACCGCCGAGGCGCCTGTCGCGCAAGGCCTGGACGGCCGCGATGGTCGGCACGGGCGCCGTGCTGGCGTCCGTCCTGGCGATGTGCGGGCCGGGGTCGGGTGACGAGCTCAGCGTGGCGGCGCTGCCGGACGCCTCACCCACCGCCTCGGACTCGACGGCGGCGCGGCTGCTGCCGGTCTCCCCGTCGCCGGTCACGCCGGCGCCGTCCCCGCTGCCGCCGCCCACCCCGGGCGCGGCGGTCCCGGTGACCGGGCCGGGCACGGCGACGGCCGCGCCCGGTGCCGGGGGCAGCGCGACGCCCGACGCCCAGCACGCCTCGGCGAGTGCGCGCCCCAAGCCGGGGCACAGCCCGCACACCAGCACGCCGGCCCGTGGCCCGTCGGGCGCGCCCGCCCCGGCGAGTACCGGGGCGGGCGGCGGCCAGAACACCATCTGCGACCAGGCCGAGCGGGCGGGCCACTGGCCGCCCGGCTCGGACCAGGCCCGGGTCTGCCACAGCCTCTACGGCTGAACCGGCTGACCCGGCAGCTCCGGCTGAATCTGCTGGACCGGCCGGTCCGACGTCGGCCCGGGAGCCGCAGACGCGGCCGGAGCGCCCGGACCCGCCGGAGCCGCGGACGCCCCCGGGGCGCCCAGCAGCCCCCTGTCCAGCCGGGGCGCCAGCACCCGCGCCAGGGTGTCGGTGATGTGACCGGTGTCCCGGTACAGCACCACGCCCTCCAGCACGGCCGGGCAGGAGGGCCCGGTGCCGGGGCAGAGCAGCGGGCCGAGGTCGAGGGTCCGTACCCCGTACCGGGCGGCGAGCCCGCCGTCCAGTACGGGGTCGGGCTCGAAGGCGGTGTCGCGCGGGAAGAAGCAGGCGTCGGAGCGCCCGTCGGAGGCGGCCAGGCAGGTCGGGATGTCCTTGCCGGGCATCGGGGTGTCGCCGAGGTAGGCGAGCGGGGCGCCGAGCGCGGTGAGCCGGTCCAGGGTGCGGGTCCAGCCCTCGGTGCGCTCCTCCGGGCTGCCGTAGCGGTTGAGGCCCGCCATCAGGACCAGCCGCGGCTTGGGCCCGGAGGCCAGCCGGGTGAGGGTGTTCTCGCGCCAGCGGTCGCACTCCTCGAAGGTCCGGCCGAGCACGTTGTTGCGCACGGTGAGGGTGGCCAGCGGGCAGCCGGGCTTGACCAGCACCTCCAGGGCCCAGTGCCGCTGCTCGGCGAGGGCGAGGCCGGCGGAGATCCACTGCCCGGCGTGCGAGTCGCCGAGCAGCACGATCCGGTCGGGGCTGTCCTCGGCGCCGAAGAGGCAGCGCGGGCTGCTGTCGGCGTTGAGCGGGATCTCGCAGCCCTTGCCGGGCGGGAAGTCCTCCCGGGCCCGGGCCAGCGAGGGTGTCAGGGTGAGCACCCGGGTGCCGGGGGCGAGCAGGCCCGGGCCGTCGGCGGCTCCGGCGGGCGCCGCGACGGGCCCGGAGGAGGGGTCGCCGAGGGCCCGTACGGTGCCGCCGCCGAGGGTGAGCGCGGCGATCAGCGGGATGACCAGGGCGCTGGCGCCGACGGCGAGCCCGCGCCGGGGTGCCGGGCTGCTGCCGTACCGCAGCGGCTGTTCGACCAGCCGCAGGGTGAGCCAGGCGGGCAGCGCGCTGGCGGCGGTGAGCGCGAGCAGGGTGGTCCAGGGCAGGGCGCCGTACCGGGCCTGGGCGATGGTCAGCACCGGCCAGTGCCACAGGTACCAGGCGTACGAGAGCCGTCCGGCGGCGCGCAGCGGGCGGGTGGCGAGCAGCCGCCCGGCGTCGGCGGCGCCGGGGCCGCCGTGCCCGGCGCCGTGTCCGGCGAGCAGGACGGCGGCGGTGCCGAGAACGGGCAGCAGCGCGGCGGCACCGGGGAAGGGGGTTTCGCGGTCGTACAGGACCACCGGTGCGAGCACGGCCGCGAGGCCGAGCCAGCCGACCACCCGCAGCGACCACACCACCGGGCGCCGCTCGGCGCGGGAGAGCAGGGCCGGGCCGGCCAGCGCCGCGCAGGCGCCGGCCGCGAACTCCCAGAGCCGGCTGCCGGTGGAGAAGTAGGCGAGCGGCGCGGAGGTGGCCGTCCAGCGCAGGCAGAGCGCCAGGGAGACGCCGCCGACGGCCACCGTGGCGAGGGTGATCGCGAGGGTGCGGCGGCGCCCGTGCAGGTAGCGGGCGAGGCCGAGCAGCAGCACGCCCCAGAGCAGGTAGAACTGGTTCTCCACGCCCAGCGACCAGAAGTGCTGCAGCGGGCTGGGGTCGTGTTCGGCGGCCAGGTAGTCGGTCCGCTGGCCGACGAAGCGCCAGTTGGCGAACTGTCCGGCGGAGGCGATCAGGTCGCGGGCGAGGTCGGTGCCGCGCAGCGGGTCGAGCAGGGCGCCGCCGGCGACGGCGGTGGCGACGAGCACGGTGGCGGCGGCGGGCAGGATCCGCCGGGCGCGGCGGGCGGCGAAGTCCCACAGGCCGAGCGGGCGGCCGACGAGCAGGCCGGTGATCAGGAAGCCGGAGATGACGAAGAAGACGTCGACGCCGACGAAGCCGCCGGTCAGGCCGGGGACGGCGGAGTGGAAGGCGAGGACGGAGAGCACGGCGACGCCGCGCAGCCCCTCGATGTCGGGGCGGAAGGCGGTGCGCCGGCGGGCCTGCCCGCTCTCGGCGACGGTGGCGCGCTGCGGGGCGGCGAGTTCCCGGTCGACCCGGACGACGCCGGGCAGCAGGTCGACGCCTGGGCCGGACGCGGCGGAGGTCGGAACGGAGGGCTGGACGTCAGCGGAAGAGGAGGACGACGACGGTGGTGGTACGGCCGTTGACACGGCGGTGCTCCTTGCAGGGCTGGCAGCGGTTTGTCGGGCCCGCCGGGCCGATGGGGCGGCCGGGCGGTGTCCGCGCCGGTGGGGCGACGCGCAAGGAAACGCAACAGGCAGGTGTTGCAGTGGAAGTGACGGTCCGTCAGAAGATCAGCGGGTCGGCCCAGCCGGAGGCCAGCAGCCCGCACAGCAGCAGCGCGGCGGTGACGGCGACGGCCTCGGCCCGTCCGAACCCGAGGTCGGAGCGGCCCGGTGCGGGCGCGGCGACCTCACCGACGGCGGCGCCCTTGCCCCCGTTGGTCCCGTTCAGCAGCGGCCACAGCTCCCGGATCAGCGGGACCATGGTGTAGGTGGTGAGCGCGAGCAGTCCGGCGAGCGCCCAGTACGGCCGCCAGCCGTACAGCAGCGCGGCCCGGACCAGCCCGGCGGCGCCCGCGAGGACGACGAGCCCGAGCCAGGCGACCCCGATCCGGGCGACGGTGCGGGCGAGCGTGCTGCCGCCGGAGACGGCGCCGGTGGGCACCCAGTCGGCGGAGCGGCGGCGCAGCGCGTGCGCGATGGCGACCACGTGGCAGAGCCCGCCGAGGAGTTGGACCCGGGTGACCTCGAAGCGCCAGCGGGTCCGGGACATCGCGGGCAGCAGCACCAGGGCGACCCAGATCGGCGGCAGGAACGGCAGCACCTGCCAGGGCTGGATCTCCTCGGGCCGGAAGAACAGCATGATCAGGGCGGGCAGCGGTACGGCGAAGACGTTCACCGCGCTGGTGACGTAGCCGAGGATGCCGTTCCAGAAGCAGAGCCGGGCGGACTTCGGCAGCGGGCCGCGGCGGAAGTCCGGGTCGCGGACGAGCGCCAGGGAGCCGAGGCACCAGCGGTACTGCTGGCTGATGAAGGCGGGCAGGCCGGTGGGCGACATGCCCTTGGCGACCAGCGCGGGGACGTAGCGGGTGGACCATCCGGCGCGGGCGAGGGCCAGGCCGGTGTAGAGGTCCTCGCTGTGGTCGATCTCGGCGAAGCCGCCGATCCGCTGCAGCGCGGCGCGGCGGTACAGGGCGTTGGTGCCGCAGCAGACGGTGCCGTCCTGCGCGTCCCGGGAGGGCTGGATCCAGCGGTAGAAGATCTCCTGGGTCGCTCCCGCGGCGCGTTCGAGCCAGGACATGTCGGCGTCCGTGTCGAAGCACTGCGGGCTCTGCACGATGCCGACCCCGGGGTTGTCGAGGTAGGGCACCAGGTGGTGCAGGAAGTCGGGGCGGGGGCAGAAGTCGGCGTCCAGGACGGCGACGATCTCGCCGGTGCCCTCGGCCAGGCCGTGGTTGAGGTTGCCGGCCTTCTTGAACCGGCCCCGGTCGGGGCGGGCGTGGTAGCGGAAGCCGTAGGACTCGGCGAGTTCGCGCACCTCGGGGCGGCCGGCGTCGTCGAGGACCAGGACGGTCAGCTCACCGGGCCACTGGACGGCCGCGGTGTACCGGTAGGCGTTGTCCAGGACGGCCAGCGGTTCGCCGGCGGTCGGCAGCAGCAGGTCCACGCTCGGGGCGCGGGCGGGGCTCCAGGCGCGCAGCAGCAGGTCGTGCGAGTCGCGGGTGAAGCGCCGGGCGCGCTGGCCGTCGGTGAGCGAGAGCAGCCAGGTGGCCGCGTTGAGCACGGTGAGCACCAGGAAGGGCCAGAGCAGCGGCTTGCTGAGGGCGAACAGGCCGAGCGTGGCGGTGGCTCCCGCGTAGGAGAGGGTGGCGCAGAGCAGCACCCAGCGGCGCTGCGGGCCGAAGTACCAGTAGAGCTCCTCGTCGTCGGGCGGACTGGGCAGCCGGTGGCCGTCGGGGTCCGCGGGTGTCCGGCGCGGACCGGTGTCGGGTGCGGGCATGGCGGTGCCATGGAGAACGGGCATGCGGAAATGGCCCCCCTGGGCAGCGGACGGAACGTGGCCGTTCGCGCTCAGCCTCTCACATTGGCCTAGACCAATAATGAACGAGGTATGACATCTCCGCATCGCCCCAGCTCAGCGAGTTGACGGCGGATCACCTGCGGAAACCCGGTCCAGCGGAACTGAACCGAACCCCGAGGGCGGGCCGTTTCCGAGGCCGTCAACCACCGGTACGACTACTGGTACGACCGCCCGGACGACCCGGCCCCGGCCTCCGCACAGCCGTCAACTTCCGTACACGGACGTCAATTCCCCGCGGACTCCGCCTTCAACTCCTTGACGAGGTGCGCGAACCGGAGGTCCGGCCGCCGCGGGATGCCGAAGCGCTCGTCGCCGTACGGGAACGGGCTGAACTCGCCGGTGCGCCGGAAGCCGCGCCGCTCGTACCAGGCGATCAGCTCGGCGCGCTGCTCGATCACCGTCATCTCCATCGCGCCGACGCCCCACTCCTCGCCCGCCACCCGCTCCGCCTCGGCCAGCACGGCCCGGCCGATGCCGCCGCCCTGGAGCCCGGGACGCACCGAGAACATGCCGAAGTAGGCCAGCCCGCCGCGCCGCTCCAGCTGGCAGCAGGCGACCAGCTCGCCGTCCCGCTCGGCGAGCAGCACCACGCCGTCGGGGTGGCCCACGGCCTCGGCGACGGCCTCCGGGTTGGTGCGCCGGCCGCCCAGCAGGTCCGCCTCCGTGGTCCACCCGGCCCGGCTGGAATCGCCCCGGTAGGCGGACTCGACCAGCGCGACCAGCGCCGGGACGTCGGCGGGCGTGGCGGGCCGGAACACGGGCTCCCCGGCGGGCCGGGCGAAGTCGGTGGCGGTCTCGATCATGGGTGGTCTCTCCTCACGTGCAGGGGGCCGCCCGTGGTGGCCGGCCCGCGGGCATCGTGCCACAGCGCCCCCGCCGCACCCGGCGCCGCCTCCGCTGCCCGCCCCTCCCCCGGCCCCCTCCGCCGGCTCCTCCGTCGCCCCCGCCGCCGATCCCTCCCCGGGGCCGGCCGCACCGGCAGAACCGGCAACGCCGGTTGCCGGTCATGGCGTTCCGACCGAGGTGACGTGCGTTCACCATGTGAAAAAAGATGCCTGGTGGCGGTGCCAGGTACATGGCTACTCTGCGGTACGGCCGGTCAGACCCCGGCCGAACCGGGTCATTTCGACCTTCCCCACGCTCGGACCAGAGGAGTGCTCATGCCCCGCTCTTCCCGCTCCGCCCGCACCACAGCCACCGCAGCAGCCGCCAGACCGGCCCGCCGCCGACTGCCCGCACTGGCCGCCCTCGCCGCCGCGACCGCCCTGGTCGCCGGCGCCGCCGCCCCCGCGTACGCGGCCGACCCCGCCCCGGTCGCCCCCCTCGCCGAGGGCCGTCCCGGCTTCCACCCCGAGCAGGACTTCGCCGGCTCCACCGTCGCCGCCCGCGAGGGGCGAAGCACCGCCGCCCCGTTCGCCTCCCTCGCCGCCACCCAGACCCCGGGCCTGGACGTCTCCGGCTACCAGGGCAACGTCAACTGGTCCTCGGTGGCGGCCAACGGCGCCAAGTTCGCCTACGTCAAGGCGACCGAGGGCACCGGCTACACCAACCCGTCCTTCGCCCAGCAGTACAACGGCTCGTACAACGCCGGCCTGGTCCGCGGCGCCTACCACTTCGCGCTGCCGAACGCCTCCTCCGGCGCCACCCAGGCCAACTACTTCGTCAGCCACGGCGGCGGCTGGTCCGCCGACGGCAAGACCCTGCCGCCCGCACTGGACATCGAGTACAACCCCTACGGCGCCACCTGCTACGGCCTCAGCCAGAGCGCCATGGTCAGCTGGATCCGCGACTTCAGCAACACCGTGCACTCCCGCACCGGCCGCTACCCCACCATCTACACCACCACCAACTGGTGGAGCCAGTGCACCGGCGACAACGGCGGCTTCGGCACCACCAATCCGCTCTGGATAGCCCGCTACGCCTCCTCCGTCGGCACCCTGCCGAACGGCTGGGGCTACCAGACCTTCTGGCAGTTCGCCGACTCCGGCACCTTCCCCGGTGACCAGAACTACTTCAACGGCGCGGCCGACCGCCTCCGCGCCCTCGCCCTGGGCTGACCCCGCGCAAGAACGTCGCCCCCGGCCTGGACCGGGGGCGACGTCCGGGATGTACGGATGTCCGGGCTCAGCCGTCGATGCGGTGCTGGCTCCAGAAGGAGCTCAGGTCCACCGTGGTGGCGGCCTGGGCCGCGGCCTTGAACTCCGCGGTGGTGGAGACGCCGTACCAGTGCGCCTGCGCGTAGTTCCGCAGCAGCGTGGTCATCGCGCTGTCGCCGATCGTCCGGCGCAGGTCGTGCAGGGCGCACTTGCCGTAGCCGTAGACGACCGTCGAGTAGCGCGAGGAGTTGGCGTCCCAGTACGCCATCGAGTTGGTGATCCGCTCCGCCGAGGACGCCCAGGAGACGCTGTTCCAGCAGCCGTTGCCAGTCTTGCCGAGGGCGAGGTCGGTGGCGTAGTCGGTGAAGGCCTCGTCCAGCCAGGGGCCGTTGTACTCGTCGTCGCCGACGATGCCGTACCACCACTGGTGGCCGATCTCATGGGTGAGCGCCGTGGTGCTGACCAGGTCGAGGACGAAGCCCGGGTACTCCATGCCGCCGAACCAGAAGTTGTTGTCGAGCACCGCGTCCAACTCGCCGTACGGGTAGGCGCCGAAGCGCTGGGCGTGGGCGTCGACCGCCGAGGTCGCGGTGGAGAGCATCGACTGGGAGTCGGCCGCGCTGATCCCCGCCACCGAGTAGACGTTGACCTTCACCCCGGCGGCGGAGGTGCCGGAGATCTTCGTGAACGGCCCGGCGCCCCAGGCGAAGTCGCGCACCTTGCTCGCGGTCGCCTTGGTGACGGTCCGCCCGGCCGTGCCGGGGGTGTCCACCGAGGTGCCGGTCGCGGGCACCAGCAGACCGCTCGGGTGGTCCAGGGTGACGGCGAAGTCCGCGGCCACCGAGTAGAAGGACTCGCCGTTGTTGGTGTACGGGTCGAGGTGCCAGCCGACCGCGTCCCGTATCGCCAGGACGGGCAGGGCGTTGCCGAGGAAGTTGTACGCGCCGTCGTGGCCGAAGCGGTCCGCGCCGCTCGGCACGGTGATGCCGAGGTCGAAGGCGACGGTGCCGCTCTGGCCCTGGGCGAGCGGGGCCGGCAGGGTGATCTTGAGCGCGGTGCAGTTCACCGTGAGCGGTGAGGGCGTGCCGCCGGTCACGTTGGTCACCGTGATCGGGGTGCTGGGGCAGCTGCCGTGGGCGTTGTCCCACAGCCGCAGGTACACCTCGTTCAGCGGGTCGGGCGAGGCGTTGGTGAAGGTCACGCTCTCGTGCCCGGTCCAACTGCCGCCGGAGGAGTCGCTGGTGAGGCCGACGGTGTACGTCGGCGCGACCGGGGTGCGGGTCGGGTCGCCGGGCTGGGGCGACGTGCCGCCGCCGGAGACGTCCAGGGTGACGTCGTCCAGCACGAAGCTGGTCTGCAGGCTGGCGTCCTCGACGCCGGTGAAGGCGAGCGTCACGGACTGGCCGGCGAAGGCGGAGACGTCGAGCGTCTTGTGCACGTACCCGGCCTTCGCGTCCAGGTTGGAGTAGGTGGCCAGGGTGGTGGAGCCGAGTTTGACGGTCAGCTTGTCGTACGCGGTGCTGCCGGTCGTCTCGGCGGTGTCGACGTGCAGCCAGAACCCGAGCGTCGCGGTGCCGCACCCGGCGGGGAGGGTGACGGACTGCGAGAGCGTGTCGGTGTGGCTGGAGCCGTAGCCGTCGAGCCAGGCGTAGGAGCTGCCGGAGTGGGCGCTCTGGCCGGTGTCGGCGGTGATCGCGCCGCTCGGCGCCGACCAGGACGAACCACCGGACTCGAAACCGCCGTTGGCCACCACCTGGGCGGGTGTGCAGTCCGCGGCGCTCGCCACATTGGGGGTGGCGAGCGCCGCGAGGCCGGTCGCCGCGAACAGGGCGGCGCCGGTCAGGGCAGGCAGGAGTCTTCTCATCGGAGCCTCTCGTGGGGAGCGGGCCGGGAGCAGCAGCGTGACAGCAAACCCGCACCTTTGAAAGGCTCATGACATGAGACGCATACGCCTCACCCCACCCGACGGAAGCCCTACCGCAGCACCGGGAGCACCGCCTCGGCGCTACGGCCGGTCGCCGCCTCGATGAAGGCCACCGGGTCGGCCACCTCCGCCAGCAGGGCACGGGTGAAGTGCAGCGCCCCCTCGGCGGGCGGCGGGCCGCCGACGGCCGCGATCAGGTCGAGCAGGTGGACGGTCGCCTCCATCAGCGCCACCTCGCCGAGCGCGCCGACCGTCACGCTGCCGAGCAGCGGGTGCGCCACCGTGGCCCCCGGCGGCAGGTCCGCGAGGCCGGCCAGCGCCGCCGGGCCCTCGACGCCGAACCGGGCGATCAGCACGGCGGGTTCGGCCACCTCGGCGGTCCGCTTCGCCGCCTCGGCGACCTGCCCGGCGGCGGTGTGGGCGATGCCGCCCGGCCGGTTGTAGGCCCGCAGGATGCCGGCCCCGTCGGCCACCTCGGCCAGCGTGTCCAGGACGGCCGCGCGCAGCCCGGTGAACATCTCCGGCACCGGTGCCACGTGCGCGAACAGCTCCCGTACGGTCCACTCGGGCAGCCGGGTGGGCCGGTCCCAGTCCTCGGCGGCCAGGGCCGCGCCCCGCTCCGCCCAGGAGGTCCAGGCCTCCGCCAACAGCACGCGCACGGGATCGTTCTGACTGTTCATCGGCTCTCCTCGGGACGGTGATCACGGGATCGCCCCACGCTATCCCGGGCCCGCGGAAAGCCGTTTGCCACCCCCGCCCCGGGCCGTCACCATCGACCCATGACCGTCTCCGCCACACCCCGGTCGCCGCCCCCACCACCCCCCGCCCGGTCATCTGACCAGCGGGATCGGCAGCACCGCCGCCGCGCGGCCGCGTGCCCGTTTACGTCCTATTCCTCCCTTGTATCCTGGTTCTGTATCCGCTGAGTGACATCCGCCGAAGACCCAGCCCGGCAGCGGGCCCCGCGCCCAAGCCGAGCCGACCGCCCGACGACGCCGCCACCGACCCGGAGGAGTGCGGAGATGGCCGAGCAGGACGCCCCCGAGAGGCGGGGCCGGCTGAGCCGCCCGCTGGTACTGGGCGCCGCCGTGGCCCTGGTCGACCGCGAGGGCCTGGCCGCGCTGACCATGCGCAGGCTGGCCGCCGATCTCGGCGTGGAGTCGATGGCCCTGTACCGCTATACCCCGGGCAAGGAGGCACTGATCGACGGCCTGGTCGAGGCCTACTTCGACGAGATCAACGCCCGGCTGCGGGCCGGCGCCGCCCGCGGCCCGCACGAGGACGGCTGGCGCGCCGAACTGCGCCGGATCGCCCGGGCGTTCGCCGCCACCGCGCACGCCCACCCCGAGATCCTGCCGCTGGTCGCGACCCGCCCGCTGGCCGTCCCGGTGGCCCGCCGCCCGGCCTCGGTGCTGGAGCTCACCGAGCACATCCTGGCCGTGCTCGGCCGGGCCGGCTTCGACGACGCCGGCGCGCTGACCGTCTACCGCACCTTCGTCGCCTGGAACCTCGGCTGCCTGCTGGTGGACAAGCGCCAGGTGGTCGACAACCCGAACGAGCCGGACCCGGCCCTGCGGCTCGGCCTGCACCGGCTGCCCGCCGCCGACTACCCCAGGCTGCGCGCCCTGGTGCCCCGGTTCTCCGACTTCGACGACGAGGCCGAGATGCTGAGCGGCCTGGACAGCCTGCTCGACGGGATGCCCGAGCCGCCCCTTGACGGCTTCTACGGCGGCGACGCATCCTGAGGATACGAGGTACACGTCGGACATATCCGCTCGAATCCGGCACCGCTGAGCCGGCCGTGGGCCGCGCTCCCCCGGCGCCCGAGAAGAGGTCGCCATGTCCGCCGTTCCCACCCGACCGCCCCGACCCGACATCCTGCGACTCCGCGTCACCGCCAGGGACCCGGAGGTCCTGCGCGCCCTGCTGCGCGAGGCCCGCCCCGACACCGGTGGCCGCCCGCACGTCGAACCGGACGGCAGCGTCGGCATCGACGTCTACGCCCCGGAGGACCGGATCGCCGCCCTCGAACGCGAGGGCGTCACCGTCACTCGGATCGGCAACGCCAGCGAGGCCGGCCGCGCCGCCCAGGCCGAGGTCGGCACCGGCGACCGGTTCGCCGCCGCCGACGCCGTCCCGCACGGCCTCGCCGCCAAGCCCGCCGGCTGACCCGGGAGGTCGTCATGCCGTACCTGAACATCACCGAGGTCGAGTCCGCCGTGGCCAGCCTGGCCTCCGCCTACCCCGGCACGTCCGAACTGCTCACCCTGCCCGAGCCCTCCATCGAGGGCCGCACCGCCCACGCCCTCAAGATCGGTGCACCGGCCCCGGTCCCCAAGAGCTGCGTGATGATGATCGGCGGTGTGCACGCCCGTGAATGGGGCAGCTGCGAGATCCTCGTCCACCTCGCCGCCGACCTGCTGGAGGCCCAGCGCGACGGCACCGGCCTCGGCTACGGCGGCACCGTCTTCACCGCCGACCAGGTCCGCAACCTGCTCCAGCGGCTGGACCTGGTGTTCTTCCCGCTGGTCAACCCGGACGGCCGACTGTTCAGCCAGACCGCCGCCCCGATGTGGCGCAAGAACCGCAACCCGGCCAACGCCGGCGGCAGCACGAACCCCGACTGCGTCGGTGTCGACCTCAACCGCAACTACGACTTCCTCTTCGACTTCGCCACCGCCTTCGCCCCGACCGCCACCCCGCAGGTGTCGGCCGACCCGTGCGACCAGCAGGTCTACGAGGGCCCGAGCGCCTTCTCCGAGCCCGAGACCCGCAACGTCCGCTGGCTGCTGGACCAGTTCCCGCGGACCGGGTGGTTCGTCGACGTGCACAGCTACTCCCAGGACATGCTCTACAACTGGGGCGACGACGAGAACCAGTCGGTCACCCCCGCCATGAACTTCCGCAACAGCCAGTACGACGGCAAGCGCGGCCTGCCCGGCGACGTCGCGTACGCGGAGTACATCCCCAAGACCGACGCCGACACCGCCGTGCTGCTCGCCGAGGCCTTCTGCCAGGGCCTGCACGGCGTGCGCGGCCTGGCGTACAAGCCGCTGAGCGGCTTCCACCTGTACCCGACCAGCGGCACCAGCGACGACTACGTCTTCGCCCGCCACTTCGTCGACCCCGAGCAGGGGAAGGTGCTCGGCTTCACCGTCGAGTGGGGCACGCAGTTCCACCCGCCGTGGGCCGAGATGCAGCGGATCGTCCTCGACGTGGACGCCGGGCTGGTGCGGTTCTGCCTGGCCACCGCCTGAACCCCTGCCCCGAAAGCCACAGTGCCCGACAGCAGGGCGCCCGCCACGACCGGTCGTGGCGGGCGCCTTGGGATGCGGGGGTGCGCGGGTGCTCAGGCGGCCCGGTGGAAGAAGAACGGGTCGATGGACGGCGGCACCCGGGTGACCCCGTCCGAGCTGAGCAGCTGGTGGGTGGTGAAGTTGGCGTTGCGCTGGTAGGTCACACCCACCGGGAAGTTGGCCCGGTCGGGGGTGTTGTTGCCGGCGAAGACGCCGTAGAAGTCCCTTCCGACCGTGACCATCCGGAGGTAGTCGCCGAGGTACGGCAGCTGCGTCCCGGCCGGCGGCACGTCGCCCGGGGCCTGGTGCAGCACATGGCTCTCCGTCGTCCCGAAGCCGTCGCTGGTCAGCTCCAGCACCGTCGACCACTGGTTGTGGACCAGCTGCTGGTAGACCAGCCCGACCAGGCCGTCGGAGTTGACCGCCAGCGACGGGTTCTTGCCGTTGACCACGTCCGGGCGGGCCGCGGCCCAGGTCTGGCCCCGGTCCGCCGAGTGACGGCTGTGCAGCACGTAGTCGGTGGGGGCGGTTCCGCCGAGGTTGTCGCAGTAGGCGATCCAGACGCTGTTGGAGTCGGTGGGGTCCACGGCGACGGCCAGGTCCGCACCGGTGCGCTCCTGGCCCAGCGACCGCTGGTGCGGGTTGAACCGGGCCTTGCGGCCGGTGACCACGCGCTGGCCGACGTCGCCGACGGCCGAGTCGAGGAGGTCCTCGAAGGGGTTCGGTCCGACGCCGCCCTTGTCGTCACGGGTCATCACGACGTCGAAGGTGATCAGGGCCCCCGCGCCGGTGGCGGTCACGCTCAGGAAGGCGACGTAGATCGTGCCGTCCGGGTGCGCGGCGATCCGCACCGGCGGCCCGTCGAAGAGCGTGCCGGTGTGCCGGTCGAGCTTGACGGGCGCGAAACCGGCCGGAGCGGGCCCGGTGCCGGCGTCGTTCGAGACGTCCACGGTGGCGGTGCCGCCGGGCTGGGCGACGTCGTTGCTGCCGATGTACACCCGGTCGCCGCTGCCACCGTTCGCCGCGACGGTGGTGGCGACGACCCAGGGCTGGTCCTCCCCGCTCCGGTCGACGAGCACGGCCATCGGCGTGCTCGCGGTGATGTCCGGTGCGCGCAGGATCTGCAGGTCGCCGCTCTGGCCGTTGAGGATGCCGGTGTAGAGCCGGCCCCCCGCCCCGCCGAAGCCGACGCTGATGTCCCCGGTGCCGAGCGCCCCGTTGCCCGGGACGACGCTGTTCAGCACCCAGGTGTCCCCACCGTCCGTCGAGACGTAGACGGGGGCGAGCGGCCCGTTCATCGGGTCGGGGGTGAAGGCGGTCGCGACCATCTCCAGCGGGTTCTCCGGGTCGACCGCGAGGTTGGGCTCACTGTCCAGGTTGGTGTCGCCGCTCAGCGCCTTCGGGGTGATGTTGACGACCTTGATGGTGGGCATGTCGGCTCACCTCCGTTCCCGCAGCACGGCGAGCCTCTGCGCCGGCTGGTAGTCCTCGGGGTGGAGCAGCCGGTACGGCGCCCGCGCGGCGAGCTCGCCCCCGGTGGCGTGCAGCAGCCACAGGCCCAGCTGCCCGGGCGTCGGTTTGGGCACCGCGCGCCAGCGGATGTCCCCGCTCGCCGGGTAGAGCACGGTGGTCGGTCCGGGGGCGGCGCCGCCGGACTCGACGAGCGAGACGTCGAGTGTGGCCCGCCACCAGTGCGGGTCGTGCTCGGAGTACTCGGCCAGGCCGAGGTCCTCCAGGCCGACCACGGTGGCGACCACGACGGCGTCCGCCTCGGCGGCGTGCGCGGCCAGGTCCTGGTCGCGGATCTCCCGCTGCACCGAGGAGAAGGGGAGTTCGTCGGCCGTGGTGGCGGCCAGCGAGACGTGCTGCCGGACGGCGTCGGCCGGCAGCCGGCCGACCTCGGCCACGCCCAGGCCCTCCCCGTAGACCATCCCCCTGGTGAAGAAGGCCGCCGTGTCGCCGACCTTCAACAGCTCGGCGTCGGTGGCCAGTTGGACGGTGACCTCGCTGCCGCCGAGCTGCCGGAAGGCCGCGGGTGCGTGCAGCACCTGGTCCACCCGGACCACGGCGGTCCGTTCGTTCCTGGCCTCGGCCGGCAGGGCGGCGAGCGAGGTGCCGCCGACCCTGGTGACGGTGCCGAGGAAGCTCAGCGGCGCACTCCGGACGAGGTCGGTCAGCCGGGGTGCGGCGGCTGGTGCGGTGTCGGTCATGACGGTCCTCCGATCCGCTCACCGCGCGGCACGGACCGGGGCCGGGTGCGCCCGGCGCCACTCGGTCCGCGCGCCGAGCGCGCACCCGGCGGTGACGGCGGCCGCGAGCGCGACCACCAGCCACTCCGCGGCGCCGCTGCCGGCGTCCGGGTCGAGGCCGAGCAGCGTCTCGATCCACTGCGGCCACACCAGGGTGAGCAGGAACAGGAGCCCGGACAGCGCGCCGAGGGCCGTCTCCAGCCAGAATCGCGGGCGCACCGGGCTCGGTCGTCGATGGGCGGGGGCTTGTTGGGAAGGCATTGCCGCGCCTCCCCTCTCCCTCCACCCGGGCCGCGCCCGGCGCGCCACGCGCGCCGTCCCGGTGCCGCCGGGCCGCACGGGCCCGCGACACGGCCGGCCGGACCGGCCCGGGTCGGGGTCTGCTCCCGTCGGCGCCGCCGGTCGGGGGCGTGGCCGCCGCGGGAGGGTGCTGCTGGGGGCGCGGCGCGGGGCCGCGCGGGGGGCCGTCTCTCGGGGCCGGGTGGCACCGAACATCGTCGGCGCCGTACGTCTACGAGGCACACGTACGAGGGACACGTACTGCGTATACGAGTCTGCTCGCCTCGTCGCAGCAGGTCAAGGGACCCGGAGCGGTCCGGGCGGCACGGGCGGCACGGGGCGCCGGCTCAGACCCGGGCGCCGAGCATCCGCAGGACCAGCTCCGCGTAGCGGCGCCCGAGCTCCTCCGGCGTCTCGGAGGAGTTGTCGGTGTACCAGCGGGAGACGTCGATGCCCAGCGAGGTGACCGCGCGGGCCGCCGTCCGCACCTCCGCCACCTGGAACTCCCCCGCCGCCACGCCCGCCTCGATCAGCGCGCTGACCTCGCGCTCGATGTCCAGCCGCAGCGCCGCGACCACCGCGTAGGCGTCCTCGGGCAGCGCGTGCAGCTCGTAGTTGACCACCCGGCCGACCGTCCGGGCCCGGGCGTGCCAGGCGGTGAACTGCTCGACCAGCCCCCGCATCCGCTCGGCCGGTCCGCCCCCGCCGGCCACCGCGCCCCGGACCAGGGTCAGCGTGGCGGCGTGCCCGGCCCGGCTGATCTCGGCCAGCAGCGCGGCCTTCGACTGGTAGTGGATGTACAGCGCGGCCGGACTCATCCCCGCCGCCGTGGCGATGTCCCGGGTGGTGGTGGCGTGGAAGCCGCGCTCCGCGAACGACTCGACGGCGGCCTGGAGCAGCCGGTACGCCGCTTCGGGGCGGGCGTCGGCGCCGGGCAGGGTCGGCCAGAGGTCGGCGAGCGGGGTGCTGGTCATGGCGTCATCCTCCCAGAGAAACTCGTACAGGCTTTCGCGCCGGCCACCCCTCGGCCCGACCCCCGGCCCGGGCCGGCGTGCGACGGGCAAGCGGTCGGCGGACTGTTGACAGCCTCCCGCACCGACAGCATGCTGAGCAAGCGCTTAGTCAGCTGACAGCAGGGATCCCCCGCACGAAAGGCAGGACGCTCCGTGGTGCACTCCTTCAAGGGCCGGGTGGCCGTCGTCACCGGATCGAGCCGGGGCATCGGCCTCGGCATCGCCCGCGAGCTGGTCGACCGCGGGGCCAGGGTCTGCCTCACCGCCCGCAACCCGGAGCCGCTGGCCGAGGCCGTCCGCGACCTGGGCGGCCCGGAGAACGCGATCGCCGTCGCGGGCAAGGCCGACGACCCGGCGCACCAGGAGGAGACGGTCGCCCGTACCCTGGAGGCCTTCGGCCGGCTGGACCACCTGGTCAACAACACCGGCATCAACCCGGTCTACGGGCCGGTCCTCGACACCGACGAGGCCGCCGCCGCCAAGATCCTCGCCGTCAACGTGCTGGCCCCGCTGGCCTGGACCCGCCGCGCGCACGCCGCGTGGCTGGGCGAGCACGGCGGCTCGGTCGTCAACGTCGCCTCCATCGCGGGCATCCGCTCCTCGCTCGGGATCGGCATGTACGGCGTCAGCAAGGCCGCGCTGATCCGGCTCACCACCGAACTCGCCGCCGAGCTGGGCCCCCAGGGCATCCGGGTCAACGCCGTCGCCCCCGCCGTGGTCAAGACCAGGTTCGCCGAGGCCCTGTACGAGGGCCGCGAGGAGAAGGTCGCCAAGGCCTACCCGCTCGGCCGCCTCGGCGTCCCCGAGGACATCGCCGGCGCCGTCGCCTTCCTGCTCTCCCCCGACGCCGGCTGGATCACCGGCCAGACCCTGGTCGTGGACGGCGGGGTCACCCTGGGAGGCGGCATGTGACCCGGAGGTCACCGCCCCTCGGCGATGACCTCCAGGGCCGGGCGGGGCGCGCGGCCGAGCAGGGCCGCGAGGTCGCCCGGCCCGCCCGGGCCGGCGAGGAAGCCGTGGGCGATCGCCGAGTAGGTGCCCACCACCATCGGCACCTGGAAGTCCCGGGCGTCCGAGGCCGCCACCGCCGCCCGGGCCTCCGTCAGCCGTCCCGGCCGGTACGCGGCGCCGAGCGCCTCGGCCACCTCCGCGCCGCCCACCGCCCGCTCCCCCACCAGCTCGTACGTCCGGCCCGCGTGCCCGTCGGGCGCCAGGGCGACGTTCACCGCCGCCTCGGCCAGGTCCGCCCGGGCCACCGCCGCGAGCCGCCCGTCGCCGAGCGGGGCGCTGATCACCCCGTCCGGGCCGGGGGCGGCGATCGCGCCCAGGAACTCGGCGTACAGGCCGTTGCGCAGCACCGTCCAGCGCAGCGTGGCGGACTCGCGCAGCCGCCGCTCGGTCCAGCGGTGGGCGAGGGCGTAGGGCAGGTGGTCGCCGTCGCCGGAGAGGCTGGTGTAGACCACGTGATCGACGCCCGCCCGCTCCGCCGCCCCGATCGCGGCGCCGTGCCGGGCGATCACCACGTCGTCCTCGGCGGCGCCGGCCGAGATCAGCAGCAGGGTCCGCACCCCGGTGAAGGCCTCCGCCAGTGTCCGCGGCCGGTCGAAGTCCACCAGCCGGGCCGGGACGCCCTCCGGCACCCGCTGCGGTGTGCGCGAGCCCGCGACGACGCCCTCCCGCCCGGCGAGCCGCTCCAGTACGAGCGCGCCCAGGCCTCCGTTGACTCCGGTGACGAGCAGCATGGGGTTCCTCCAGGGATGGTCGGTCGAGCAGATGATCGTTCGTCGGCTTCGCGACCATCCTCGGTAGCCTGGGCGTCCGGCGTAAGGAGGCACTTCCATGTCAGCAGGGCACACCGCGGTAACCACCCCCCGCCCGGTGGTCTGGTGCGAGGACGGCGTGGACTGCGGGATCCGCGACCTGCTGGACCGCCTGGGCGACAAGTGGTCCGTCCTCACCGTCGTCGAACTCGCCCAGGGCGTACGGCGGTTCCGCGAGCTGCAGCGCGCGCTGCCGGGCATCTCGCAGCGGATGCTCACCCTGACCGTGCGCCGGCTGGAACGGGACGGCATGGTCTCGCGGACCGTCCACCCGACCGTCCCGCCGCAGGTGGAGTACGAGCTGACGCCGCTCGGCCACAGCCTGACCCACCTGGTGCGGGCGATGACGGACTGGTCGTACGACCACCACGACGCGATCGTCGACTCCCGGCGGCGGTGGGACGGGGCCAACCCGGGCTCCGGGATCCGCTGACCCCGTCCGGTGCCCCCGGCACGCCGGGCCCGGCTACCGCTCGTACGCCATCTCCGGGAAGCGCGCCGAGGGCCCGTCCAGCAGGTGGTCGTCCTGGCCGCGCAGCCAGCGGTCGAAGAAGGACGCGACGTAGCTGCGGGTGGCGAGTTCGGCCCGGCCGGGGCGGATGTCGCCGACGTCCTTGCGCAGCTGGTCGGCGCCGAGCACGCCCTGCCGGGCGAGCTGCGGGAGCAGCGGCTGGGCGTCGGTGTACGAGCCGTGCCGGGAGCCGGTGAGGGTGACGTCGGCGTGCCAGCCGGTGCTGTGCCGCCACAGGGCGTTCCAGCCGGGCTGGTCGCGGTAGCCGCCGGAGTCCTCGCTGCCGGTGCCCATCAGCAGGAACGGCCGGTCGAGGCCGTCCTCGGCGACGCTGGGCAGGAAGACGCCGGTGTGGCCGTCGGGGCTGGGGAAGTGCAGCTGGCCGTCCATGTTGATCCCGGCCGCGATCCGCGGGTCGTCGTGCATGGTCTGGAGCGCGGTGAAGCCGCCCGCCGACTGGCCGACCATGCCGATCCGGCCGAGGTCGAGGGCCCCGGCGACCCCGGCGGGCAGGCCCGGCCGCTCACCGAGCGCGGCGAGCTGGTCCAGCACGAAGCGGGTGTCGGTCACCCGGGTGTCCATCGCCTTGCGCAGCACCGCGCCGACGTCCAGGTCGGGCTGCCCGAGCATGCCGGGGAGCACCGAGGGGGCCAGGTCGCCGCCGGGGAAAGCGACTTCGGAGGCCTCGTAGGTGTGGTCGACGGTGACCACCAGGTAGCCGCGCGAGGCGAGGTCCTCGACCAGCGCCGTCCCCCAGGTGCGCGGGTCGCCGAGCCCGGGCGAGTAGAGCACCACCGGGCGCGGGCCGCCGGGCAGCGCCGGGGCGTCCCGGCGGGCGTGGGTGCGGATGGCCGACCAGTCGGTGCGGCCGGGCGTGGTGCCGTAGTTGAGCAGGCCGACGCCGTCCGGGCCGTCGAAGTGCCGCCCGGCGGCGGGCTCCATGTACGGGGCCCGGTCGTCGCCGGCGGCCGGCCGGGAGGTCGGGTACCAGAGGCTGATCATCAGCTCGCGCCGCTGCCCGGGGTGCCAGGGGTCCTCCCGTGCGGTGTCGGTGAGGTGCACGGCGGTGGTCCCGATCGGGTACGGCCCGCTGGGCTCCGGCAGCCAGGCCCGGGCCTGCCGCCCAGGGCCCGTCTCCCCCGGCGGCGGCAGGACCGCCCCCGCGGCCGTGCCGATCGTGCCCACCGCCGCTGCCGCCGCCAGCACCGCCGCCGCCACCGCCCGTCCCGGAATTCCCATGGTGTCCCTCCGTGTTCCGATCGATCGAACACGCAGGACACTACGGTCGGGAACGGGCCGCCGCCGTCATACCTGGGGGCCAACCGGCCCCGGAATACCCGGGTGTCACACCCCTACGGGTCAGCGCCGGTACTGCCGCAGTTCCCTCCGGGCCAGCGAGCGCTTGTGCACCTCGTCCGGGCCGTCGGCCAGCCGCAGGGTGCGGTTGCCGGCCCAGAGCTGGGCGAGCGGGGTGTCCTGGCTGACGCCCGCCGCGCCGTGCGCCTGGACGGCCTTGTCCAGGATCCACTCGACGGTGCGCGGGGTGGCGATCTTGATCGCCTGGATCTCGGTGTGCGCCCCCCGGTTGCCGACGGTGTCCATCAGCCAGGCGGTCTTCAGCACCAGCAGCCGCAGCTGCTCGATCCGCACCCGGGACTCGGCGATCCAGTCCTGCACCACGCCCTGCTCGGCCAGCGGCTTCCCGAAGGCCACCCGCTCGTTGGCCCGACGGCACATCAGCTCCAGCGCCCGCTCGGCGATGCCGACGGCCCGCATGCAGTGGTGGATCCGGCCGGGGCCGAGCCGGGCCTGGGCGATGGCGAAGCCCGTACCCTCCTCGCCGATCAGGTTCCCCACCGGGACGCGGACGTCCTCGAACAGCACCTCGGCGTGGCCGCCGTGGTCGGCGTCGTCGTACCCGAACACCGTCATGCCGCGCCGGACGGTCACGCCCGGGGTGTCGCGCGGGACGAGCAGCATGCTCTGCCGGCGGTGCGGCTCGGCGGCCGGATCGGTCTTGCCCATCACGATGAGGATCCGGCAGTCGGGGTTCATCGCCCCGGTGATGTACCACTTGCGGCCGTTGACCACGTACGCGTCGCCGTCCCGCTCGATCCGGGTGGCGATGTTGGTGGCGTCCGAGGACGCGACCTCGGGCTCGGTCATCGCGAAGGCCGAGCGGATCCGGCCGTCGAGGAGGGGGCGCAGCCAGCGCTCGCGCTGCTCGGCGCTGCCGAACTGGGCGAGCAGCTCCATGTTGCCGGTGTCGGGCGCCGCGCAGTTGAGCGCGGGCGGGGCCAACTGGATGCTGCGGCCGGTGATTTCGGCGAGCGGGGCGTACTGGAGGTTGGTGAGGCCGGCCCCGAGCTCACCAGGCAGGAAGAGGTTCCAGAGTTTCTGCTTGCGGGCCGCGGCCTGGAGGTCGGCGATGACCGGGGGGACGGCCCAGCGGTCGCGGGCCGGGTCGGCGAGCTGGGCGGCGAGGACGGGCTCGGCGGGGTACACGTGCTCGTCCATGAACGCGAGCAGCTGCTCGCGGAGTTCTTCCGTCCGGGCGTCGTAGGCGAAGTCCATCGGTTCTCAGCTCTCCTTGAGGGTGCTCAGGCCGTGCCGGGCGAGGATCGGGGCCATCTCGCCGGCGCGCTCGAAGCCGGCGCCCAGGGTGCGGCCCTGCCGGAAGCGGTAGTGGATGCCCTCGGCGACGGCGGCGAGCTTGAACGAGGCGAAGGCGACGTACCAGTCGAGGTCCTCGGCCCGGCGGCCGGTCGCGTCGGCGTAGCGGGAGACGATCTCATCGGCCTTCGGGAAGCCTGGGGCGGTCATGGCGGAGGGGATGATGCCGCCGCCGACGCCCGCGAGTTCGGTGTACATCACCAGCAGGCCGATGTCGGTGAGCGGGTCGCCGAGGGTGGACATCTCCCAGTCCAGGACGGCCGTGATGGTGTCGGCGTCGTCGACCAGGACGTTGTCGAGGCGGTAGTCGCCGTGCACGAGCGCGGGCGCGGGCGAGGCCGGCAGGCGCTCGGCGAGCCTGGCGTGCAGGCGGTCGAGCTCGGGCAGGTCGCGGCTGCGGGAGGCGGCCAGCTGCTTGGACCAGCGGCGCAGCTGGCGCTCAAGGTAGCCCTCGGGCCGGCCGAAGTCGGCGAGGCCGACGGCGGCCGGGTCGATCCGGTGCAGGGTGGCGAGGGTGTCGACCAGCCGCTGCCCGAGCGCGTGCACCCGCCGCTCGCCGAGGGCGGCGAGCGGGGCGACGTCCCGGTGGGCGGTGCCGGGGACGTACTCCATCAGGTACCAGGGGGCGCCGAGGGTCTCGTCGTCCGGGTCGAGCAGGAGCGTCCGGGGCACGGGCACCCCGGTGTCGCGCAGCGCCGTCATCACCCGGTACTCGCGGCCCATGTCGTGGGCGGTGGCGAGGACGTGCCCGAGCGGCGGGCGCCGCAGGACCCAGCGGGAGGCGCCGTCGCCCAGGACGTACGTCAGGTTCGAGCGGCCCCCTTCGACGAGGTCGGCCCGCAGCGGCCCCTGGAGGAGGCCGGGCAGCTCGCGCTCCAGCCGGGACCGGAGACGGACCAGGTCCAGTCCGGGCGGGTCGACGGGGGTCTCGGCCATCGGGCGGCTCCTCGGGGTGGATCCTCATTGACTAAGCGCTTGCTTAGCATTCAGCCCGAGGATGTCCCCTGTCAATGCCGCGAAGCCCGTCCGGGGCCCTCCGGCGGGAACGGCGACGCCCGGGTGGCGGTTCGGACGAACCGCCACCCGGGCGCGTCGAAGGGTCGGGTCTAGCGGGGCGCGGCGGGCTGGGTGGCGCCGGCCACGCCGTAGACGGTGACGGCGGGCTTGGGGACCGAGGCGGGCGCGGCGGTCGCGGCACCGGCGGCGGCGACCGCGACGCCGGTGAGCACGCAGGCGGCCACCGCGGCGGCCCCCGCCGCGGCGGCGAGCCGGCTGCGGACGCTCGTGGTCGAGGGACGGTCCAGCGGGCGGTAGTACGTCCTGTTCATGGCACACCAGTCCAATCGGGAAGGTCCACGGGACGCCGCACGAGGGCCGTGGGGCGCCGGAGGTTCGCTGAGCTGGAGCGACCCTAGCCGGGGCCGGAACGGCTGGGCACGTAGCGCCATGCCCATGCCACGAACTTGGCCGAAACCCGCGTGACGCCCGATCAGTCGCTGAACCCGTCGGCGGCCGCGGCCGTTGCGGTGGCGGCGACGATGAACCACCCCTCACCCCCACACCCTCCGGGGGCCTCCACCGGAGCCCGCTCGGCGCGCCATCTCCCATGCTCCACAAGGGAGTTGCTCACCCGGCCCACCCCCACCAAAGCCACACCTTCCCGACCTCGACAGAGGTCGATCAAAAGTGTTCTGATGATCACATTCATCGATCATCTTCTGAACAGCTCCTGATTGAAGATCAGAGAAATGGGGTCCCGTGCGGACTGCTCGCGGCTCGGCCATCCTGCTGGCGATGGGGGTCCTCGGGGCCTCCGCCCTGGCGACGGGATGCGACGGCACACCGAGCAGACCCACCGCCACCACCGGCACCACCCCGCCCAGCCCCGCCCCGAGCACCACCACCGAGGCCCCCGCCCCGCCACCGCCCGCCCCCACCCCCACCTGGGACGGCCAGGTCAAGGTGCTCGGAGACGGCTCCACCTCCGACACCGGCCCGCAGCCCAAGCAGCCCGTGCCGGAGAAGCTCAAGCCCGGGGAGAAGCCGCCGCAGTTCGTCGTCTTCTCCTGGGACGGGGCGCTGGAGGGCGACGACCGCCAGTTCTCCCGCTTCCGCAAGCTCGGCGCCGAGAACAACGCCCAGATGACCTTCTTCCTGAGCGGCCTCTACACCCTCCCCAAGTCCAAGAGCACGCTCTACAAGCCGCCGCAGCACAAGCCCGGCGACGCCTCCATCGACTACGCCACCGACCCCCACATCAAGGACACCCTGGAACAGCTGCGCCTCGCCTGGCTCGACGGCAACGAGATCGGCACCCACTTCAACGGGCACTTCTGCAACGCCAAGGGCGGCGGCGAGTGGAGCACCGAGGAGTGGAAGAGCGAACTCGACCAGGCCGTCTCCTTCGTCACCAACTGGAAGACCAACACCGGCTTCAAGGACCTCCCGCCGCTCCCCTTCGACTACACCAAGGAACTGGTCGGCGGCCGTGCCCCCTGCCTGGAGGGCCAGAAGAACCTGCTGCCGGCCGAGAAGGCGACCGGCTTCCGCTACGACGCCAGCTCCCCGGGCGAGTTCCAGGTCTGGCCGACGAAGAAGGAGGGCATCTGGAACTTCCCGCTGCAGCTGCTCCCCACCCCCGGCAAGTCCACCCAGAGCCTCTCGATGGACTTCAACTTCCTGGCGAACCAGTCCGGGAACACCACCAACGGCGACCCCAAGAAGTACGACACCTGGGAGAAGGAGACCCGCGAGAGCTACCTCGCCGGCTTCGAACGCGTCTACAACGGCAGCCGCGCCCCGCTGTTCATCGGGAACCACTTCGAGTCCTGGAACGGCGGCATCTACATGCAGGCCATCGAGGACGTGATGAAGGGCGTCTGCAAGCGCGACGGCGTCCGCTGCGTCTCCTTCCGCCAGGTCGCCGACTGGCTCGACGCCCAGGACCCGAAGGTCCTCGACCAGCTCCGCCAACTCGACCCCGCCCAACCGGCCGACTGGTCCCGCCTGGCCAAGTAGCCCGGCGGACCGCCACCGGAGACCCGGCGCCCGTGCGCCGGCGCCGGGTCTCCAACCGGACCGCCGCAGCCGGGGCGCGGTCAGCCGCTCATGGTGAACAGGCCGTTGAGCTCCGGGTAGTCGATGGTCCGCTGGAGGGAGTCGTAGCCGCCGGCGCGGTGCAGGTCGAGGGCCGCCTGCCGGGCAGCGGCGTAGGCGGCCTGTGCCACCCCCGAGCCGAGGCTGACCCGGGCCACGCCCAGGGCTCCCAGTTCGTCCACCGGCGCGGTGCCCGGCCCCGCCATGAGGTTGAGGGGCACCGTCAGACCCGCGGCCAGGTCCTTGATGACGCCGGGGTCCGTGACACCGGGGACGAAGATCCCGTCCGCGCCGGCGTCCACGTAGGAGCGCGCCCGTCCCATCGTCTCCCGCAGCCGGGTGGCGGGGTCGCCCAGTCCGAGCAGGTAGGTGTCGACGCGGGCGTTGACGAACAGGTCGACGCCCGCCCGCCGCGCCGCACCGCGGGCGGCCGCGATCCGGCCGGCGAGCGCGCCCGGCGGGCGGGTGCCGTCCTCGATGTTGACGCCCACCACGCCGGCCTCCAGCACCCGCGTGACGGTCTCCGCGACCTCGGCCGGACTCTGTCCGTAGCCGCCCTCGATGTCTACGGTCACCGGGACGGCGACTGCCGCCGCGATGCGGGCGATGGCCTCCAGCACCGAGCCCCGGGGAACGCGGTCCCCGTCCGGGGCGCCGAGCGACCAGGCCACCCCGGCACTGGTGGTGGCGATCGCGGCCGCCCCCGCGGCCTCGATGACGCGGGCGCTGGCCACGTCCCAGGCGTTCGCGAGCGCGAGCGGCCGAGCGGGATTGTGGAGGGAGCGGAAGAGCGCGGACTTGCTGGCGTTGATCATGCCCCCAAGGCAACCAGCGGCCGCCACCGTTGTCCGGCGGAAAACCGACACCAACGACCGTAGGCCCAGGCCGCCTGAGCGCCGGGCGGGGCGGTCACGGGGCAGCCGCGGGGCGTCGCCGGCAGGGGGCCAGGGCTAAGGGCGCTACGGCCAGGGGTAGCCCACCTGTTCGGGTTCGTAGCCTCCGCAGAGCTCGGCGGTGGCACGGGGGTCGCCCGCGGTCAGCCGCGCTTCGAGGCGCTCGGCCTGGTCCGACGGGTCCTCCGCGGAGATCGGGAGGATCATCGAGAACTGGGCCCAGGGCAGATCCGTCTCCTCCCGGCCGGGGGGATGCCGCAGGATGACGTCGATCCGGTCGGGTTCCAGGCGGGAGGCCCAGACGGCCTCCACCTCGCACTCCCACCTGGCGAGCCAGTCCTCGCGTCCCCTCAGCCCTTCCTCCAGCAGCGTCGCGACCACTGCCCCCGGCCACTCCCAGCCGCGGTCCGCTTCGGCTCGCAGCACCTCGGCCTCGTACTGGTCCGCGGCGAACCGGAACTCCGGCAGGTCGAAGCCCCGTTCGGCCGGGTCGCGCCAGCCGGCCCAGACGACGTGCTCTCCGTCCCGACCGACCGTCACGTACAGGGTGCTGCAGCACTGTTCCAGGCCGCACCCGGACACACCGAGCCGGACCTCCCGGGGCACGGCCGTGGCGTGCAAGCGCCCGCCCCGGCCCAGGAGGTACCGGGGGCCTGATCCGATGAACCGGGGGCCGCCCGATTCCCTGTTGCGGAGGGTCAGTTCGGCCAGGAGGTCCCGGCCGCTGACGACCGGGCGGACCTCCAGGTAGCCCTCGCCGGGCGGCGGGCAGAGGATGTTCAGGTCGAGGATGTCCGGTTCCGTGGCCACCGGCCCATGATCCCGGAGCCTTCCACCGCTGTCATGCGGATTTCGCCCGGCCTGCGCCCAGGGCGGCGGTTCGGACCGCCCCTGGCCCTCTCCGCCCCCGGGGAGGGAGCCTCCGCGCTGCCGTTCGGTGCGTGGGTGGGGCGCGAACTGTCGTGCTAGCTTCACCGGATGGGGCGACGTGGGGTGGCGGGGCGGGCGGCGATCGAGGGGGTGCGGGAGCTTGCCGGGGCGGGCTTGACAGCACCCGAGGTCTTCCGGCGGGCGGATGAACTGCTGCGGCCGGTGCTGGAGTTCGACGCCGTGTGCTGGCACACCGCGGATCCGGCGACCGGGTTGGTGAACTCGGTGCAGAGCGAGGACCTCACCCTGGACGCGTTCGAGCACGCCGTACGGCTGGAGGTGTGGGCGGACGACGTGGCGACCTTTCCCGAGATCCGGCGCAGCGGGGTGCAGGCCGAGACGCTGAGCCGGGCGACCCGGGGGTCGCTGCGGGAGAGTGTGCGGTTCCGGGAGCAGGTCAGGCCGGCCGGGTTCGGGGACGAGTTGCGGGCGGTGTTCGACGCGGCCGGGGGCATGTGGGGGTGCGCGGCGTTCCTACGGGCTCCGGACCGCGGTCCGTACCTGGAGGGCCAGCGGCAGCTCGCCGACGCCGCCGCCCGGCATCTGGGCAACGCGCTGAGGGCCTGTCACGTACCGGCGGGCCCGCCCGAGGAGGCGGATGCCGGGCCGGCGGTGCTGGTGCTGGACCGGCGCAACCGGCTGCAGGCGCTGTCCGGACCGGCCGAGGAGTTGCTCGCCCGGCTGGCCGACCCCACCCCGACCTCGTTGACCGTCCCGACCGGCGTGGCGATGGCCGCCGAGCAGGCCCGCCGGGCGGCGCACGGGCTGCCCGTCCCGCAGGCCCCGGTACGGGTGTGGAGCCGGGACGACCGCTGGTACCTGCTGCACGGTTCCGCCCTGCGCGACGGCGGGGCGGCGGGCGCGGTGACGGTGGTGGCCTCGCCCGCCTCGCCGGCCGAGGTGATGCCGCTGTACCTGGCCGCGTACGGGCTGACCGCCCGCGAGCGGGAGGTGGCGCTGCTGCTGGTGCGCGGCGGCGACACCCGGGACGTGTCCCGGGCCCTCGCGATGACGCCGTACACGGTGCAGGACCACCTGAAGTCGGTGTTCACCAAGACCGGGGTGGGCAGCCGCCAGGAGCTGATCGCGCGGATCATGCTCGGCGAGGGGCGCTGCTGACCCGCGCCGCGCGGCCGGCCCGAAGGCGCCCTCCCGATCGCCGCGCGGCGGTCGGGAGGGCGCCGTGCCGGACGGGCGGACGGGGTGTCAGCCCCAGTTGCCCACCAGCGGGATGTCGCCCGGGTTGCCGAACTTCCTGCTGTAGACCACCAGGTCGGAGTTCTCGGCGGCCCCGTAGAAGGTCTGGTCGCCGGGCCGGTACACGCCGATGGTCTCCTTGCCGCTGCCGTCCCAGTCACCCTTGACCGGGCGGTCGCCGGGGTTGCCGAACCTGACGCCCGGGCGCGGGTGTTCCGTCTCGTTGGAGTCGTTCAGGTAGAAGGTCTGGGTCTGCGGGTCGTAGACGGCGACGGTGGTGGTGCCGTTGCCGTCCCAGTCGCCGACCAGCGGCTTCCAGCCCTCGTTGCCCAGCTTGATCCGGTACCTGACGGTGGCGTTGTCGTCGGACAGGTAGAAGTACTGGTCGCTGGGCCGGTAGACGCCGACCGTGCTCCGCCCCTGCCCGCTCCAGTCGCCGACCAGCGGGACGTCACCGGGGGCCCCGAACGGGAAGGTGGCGGCCACGGTGGCGTTGTCGTAGGACAGTTGGAAGGTCGCGGTGTCGCGGTGGTAGACGCCGACGGTGTCGGTGCCCGGCCCGTTCCAGTGGCCCGTCAGCGGGACGACGTCGCCGCCACCGCCGCCGAACACGGCCTGGCCGGTGTACCAGCCGTTGTGGGCGGCCTGGCCGAAGCTGCCGTCCGAGGGCCGGTACACGCCCACCGAGGCGGGCGCCGGCGTGGGCGTGGCGTCGACCACGGCCTTGCCGATCCTCTGCTGCGCCGCGACGGTCAGCGGCACCTTGTTCGGCTGGTCCGGGCCGAGCCAGCGGAAGTTCTGCAGGTAGACGACCCGGGGGTCCTGCGCGGCGATCGCGCGGTACTCGGCGTTGTACGCCGCGATGTCGGCGTCGGTCTTGCCCGAGTAGCAGCCTTCGGCGACCCGGTACGCGTTGGTGGACTCCGGGAAGAGCATCAGGTGCTGGTCCGGCGAGGAGAGGAAGGTCTTCAGGTTCGCCAGCCGCCACTGGATCTCGCCGCGGCCCGCGCAGTAGTGGTCGAAGCCGACGATGTCGACGGTGGACGGGATCGGCGCGCCCTGCTCCGCGTTCCAGTGGTCGAGGCTCATGATCAGCTTCTTGTCCGGGAACGCGGCCCTGATCTGCTCGGCCTGGGTCTGGACCTGGGCGGGGCTGAGGCCGTGCGAGTAGGCCTCGTCCGTCATGTCGACGGCGCCGATCTTGTCGATGTTCGACCCGATGCGCCGCACCAGGTTCAGGAGGTTCTGCGCCGCGTTCGGGTTCGGGTTGACCTGCCAGTCACCCGGCGAGCGCGGGACCACCGTCTCCTGGTTGAGGTCGATCACGCAGGCGGCCGGCCGGCACTGGTCCAGGAACTCCAGGCGGGGGTCCTGGTCGCGCAGGTAGTTGTTGAAGTTGGTCCACTGCGCCACCTCCGGCGCGTGGTTGGCGCTGAAGTTCGGCTCGTTCGGGTCCCGGATGTCGAAGAACCCGTAGTAGCCGAGCCCGCCCAGCATGGAGACCCGCAGGTCGTCCGCCGTGGTGACCTGGCCGGCCGCCGAGTGGTGGGCGCCGAGCGAGACGTAGCCGTCGCGGGGCAGCTTGGCGGCGGTGCGGCCGGAGAACACCGTCGTGCCGTTGACCCTGACGGTCGCCTGCTGCCGGTCGCCGGTCGCCAGCGCGGCCGACACCTCGTAGGAGCCGGCCGGCGGGACGGCGGGCAGCGCGGTCGGGGTGCCGCCCTGGAAGAGCGTCAGCCCGCCGTCGGCCTGGACGCGCAGGCCGAGCGCGATGTCCTCGGCGTCGACGGCGCCCGTACCGCCCGAGGCGTTGCCGACGGCGAGGGAGGCCCAGTCCTGGCCGGAGGTGCTGCCGACCACGGGGGTCAGGACGGCGTGCACCGTGTAGGCGCCGCTCTGGACGTCCGAGGTGGCCGGCTTGTCGAGGCGGACGGCCGAGGTGCCCTTGGGGAAGGAGAGCACGTTCGGGTGGGCCGGGCTGTTGACCTGCACCGAGCCCGCCGGCGGGTCGAGGGCCAGGCCCTTGACGCCCGACACGGCGGTGTAGTTGGCGGAGATCAGGCTCGGCTGACGGGCGGCCAGGTCCTGGTTGAGGCCGTGGTCGGCGGTGGCGTTGGGCGCGCCGTCGAAGGTGTCGACGAACGGCTTGGCGCTGCGGGTGGCGCTGGTGTCGATCCGGCTGACGTTCAGGCCGTGGCCGGCGCCGTCACCGAAGGTGGTGACGCGGTTCGGGTCGGAGAGGTACGCGCCGAGGTAGAGGAACTCGCTGCCCGGCCAGCGGGTCACCCCGGCCGGCGCGGAGACGGTGAACGGGGTGCCGTTCACCGTCAGGGTGACGGCGCGGTCGGCGCCGGTGGAGACGGTGAGCGAGACGGCGTACTGCGCCGTGGGCGCCACCGTGCCGGTCCAGAAGGGGTTCTCGCCGCCGCCACCGTGGAAGAGGGCGAGCTTGCCGCCCGAGGTGACGGTCAGGCCGAGGTCGACGTCGCCGCCGGTGACGTAGCCGTTGCCGCGGTGGCTGCGGCTCAGCACGATCGAGCCCCAGTCGGCGCCGCCGGTGTCGCCGACGACCGGGTCGACCACCGTCGAGACGGTGTAGTGGCCGGTGCCGTCCGCGACGGCGGGCGCGCCGAGCATGATCGCGGAGACGCCCTTGGCGAACAGCAGCTTGTCGGGGTGGTCCGGATGACTGGTCTGGACGAACCACTGGTCGGGCGCGGTCGAGGTGTCCCAGCGGCCGGAGACCCGGGTGTAGGAGATCCCGTGCTGCCCGGCCGGGGGCGACTGCCGGGCGTCGAGGCCGACGTTCAGCCCGTACAGCGGGTCGGTGTCCTGGGCCGGGTCCAGCCGGAAGGTGTCCGCGAAGGCGCGCGTGGTGGTGAGGTCCACCGGGGCCGGGCCGGACCCGTCACCGGCCGGTGCGCCCGGTGCTGAGCCGGCGGGTGCTGAGCCGCTGGGTGCTGAGCCGGCGGGTGCGGCGGCCGCCGTGGTGGGTGCGAGGCCCGCGGGCAGCAGTGCCAGCGCGAGCGCCGAGGCGCCGGCGAGCAGCCCGCGGCCCAGGCGTTGAGTGAGTATCACCGAGTGTTCGTCTCCCGGTCGTCGAATCGGCGACGCGGGTGTGCGCCCCCGAGGGGAGAGCGGACACAGCGGTGTCGTACCCCAGCTCAGCGACCTTCCCCCCGGGCGGGATCATAGAGGGTGGGTACGAACGGCCGCGCCGGGTGTTCCGGCGCGGCCGTGGGCGGGTTGGCTCGTTCACACCCCGTAGGGCGTCGACACCTCGTACCTCATGACACCTCGTGGGGCGTTGACACCTGGTGGCTCGTCACACCTCGAAGGGCGTGATCGTCTGCTCGGCGCGCCCGTCGAAGACCTGCGCGGTCACCGGGTCGCCGCTGCCCCCGGAGGTGCTGGAAGTCATGGCCCAGCCGGCGGAGTTCACCACGGCCTCGTTCATCACGTCGTACGTCCACTGCTGGGCGGCCGAGCCGTCACACGCGGCGGGTGTGATCTGACCGCCGACGGAGGACGGCGCGGCCAGGCATTCGTTGCCCTCGGCGCTGCGCATGCTGCCGTCGCGGGCGAAGACGAACAGCTGGTTGCCGTTGGGCGATTCGGCGCAGCCGTAGGTGATCACGCCGGTGGCGCCGCCGCGGTCCAGACAGGCGCCGTTGGTGAAGCGCAGGGGCCAGCGGGCGGACTGGCCGAGACCGGTCTCGGTGATCAGCGTCCCGTCGTCCTGCTTCTGCTGCCGGACCATGTCCTGGCAGGTGCCGCTGGTCGACGTTCCCGTGTTCGCGGCGGTGAGGGTGCCGCCGTTGCCGGTCATCTTGCCCCACCGGTTCTCGGCGTACGCGTTGTCGTCGCACACGTACCGGGAGTCGTTCCAGTCGAAGTACTCCACCCAGCTGCTCCAACTGTGCTGGATCTTCGAGGAGTTCGGCAGCAGGGCCTCACCCAGGACGAAGCTGGTGCCGGCGGTCTCGTCGCTCACGGTGACCTTCGCCCAGTGGGTCACGGGGTCGATCTCCACGTGGAAGGCGTAGGTGTCCCCGGTGACGGGACGGCCGTGGTTGACGGTGGTGTTGGAGCACTGCAGGTGCTGGCCCTCACCCTCGTTGTTCCAGCAGTGCGAGCCCTCGGTCCCGTCCTTGAACTGGAGGTCCCTGTCGGCCCAGGTCGACCAGAGGAACTGTCCGCTGTTCTGCTTGCCGAGCTGGAAGCCGGTGTAGGAGAGGTTCCCGTCGAAGTTGAACTGGTGCGCCCAGTACACGTCGCCGTCTCCCGGGCTGGTGACCACGGTGTTGCGGAAGTCGACGTCCGTCACGGTGTCGGTGGTGTTGAAGGTCCAGTCCGAATAGGCGCCGGGCGTCTGACCGGTGGCCGTGATACCGGCGGCCGCCGGCAGGGCGGACGGCGTCGGAACGGCCTCGGCCGTCACGGCTCCGGTCCAGATCCCGGAGAGGGAGAGGAGGGCGGCGACGGTCGCCGGCCAGGCGGACGGGCGGGTTCGAGGACGGGCTGGGAATGACACGTGGGGCTCCTTGGGAGAATCGGGAGAAATCGAGCGGCCGAGCATCCACAAGATTTCTCCGGCCGGAGGCGCGCGGCAATCGGAAGCACTACGGAGCGTGACGGATTTCCTGCCGGATCCGCCCGAACGCCCTGGTCAGCGGGACGGTCCGGCGGGAGGTCCGGGCAGGGGCGGGCGGCGCGTGGGACGACCAACCGGACGCATCCGGCGACCGCCGTCCGGAGCATGGCCGGGCGGCGCCATGACGGTCAGTTGGGATCGTTTTCGGTCAGGTCCGTCGATGTATCGATCTGGATCTATCAGCGACCTGATCACCGCCGCTAAGGTGCGGCGCATCCCCGCTGTTACACCCTCCCCGCGCCGCACCGACGGCGGGGAGACGACCGATCGGAACGGTGTCGCCGTGACCACGATCCTCCGCAAGCTGATGACCCGTACGGGGAGGGCGGCCGCCACGGTCGCCGTGCTCGCGGCCGCCCTCACCGGCACGACGGCGGCCGGCACGGCCTCCGCGGCCTCCCCAGCCTCGGCGGCCGCCGCGGCCGGCGGCTGGAGCTGCTCCGGGGCGCCCGTCCCGGCCGGCTACGTCATCACCATGTACAACGCCGGCGGCTGCAACAACCACGGCTCGTGGTACCAGCGGCCCGCGCAGGACCGCCTCTGGACCTGCTCCGGCTCGCCGATCGTCTCCGGCTACGTGCTGACCAACTACGACTCCCGGGGGTGCAGCGGCGTCGGCGCCTGGTACCACGAGCTGGTCCGCAACGGCGTCTGGACCTGCCCGTACTCGCCGATCCCGGCCGGGTACCGCAGCACCACCTACGACGCGCGCGGCTGCAGCGGCCTCGGCGCCTGGCTCACCGTGAAGATCTGAGCGGCGGGAACCGCCGGACGGGACGGCGGTGGGCGACGGCGCGCGCCGAGCACGGGGGCGAACCCGCGCGCCCGCCCGACCGCCGTCCCCTCAGAACCGCAGGTCCATCCGCTGCTCGACCGCGTCGACGCCGAACTTGCGGGCCGGGCGGGAGACGGTGAGCTCGAACCCGGCCGTCGCGTAGAGGTGGTGGGCGGCGCCGAGTCCCTCGACCGTCCAGAGCAGCACGCCCTCGTACGCACGGGCCCGGGCCTCGTCCAGGGCCGTCTCCAGCATCCGGCGGCCCAGCCCCCGGCCCCTGGCGGCCGGGATCGGCTCCAGCCCGCGCGTGCTGCTGTACCTGCTCGGGTCGAAGGAGCAGCTGGTCCGGGAGGTCCTGGCGGTCGGACGGGCCGAGCAACTCGCGCTGCTGGAACGGTCCGAGGCCGAGGGCGGCAGCGCCCGCGAGACCCTCGACCTGCTCTGGGAGTGGCTGACGCAGCCCGAACACCGAGGGGCGCTGCGGCTGTTCTTCGAGGGGTACGTCCGCGCCTTCGGCCGGCGCGAGCCGTGGCCGGACTTCGGCACCGCCTCGCTGGAGGAGTGGCTGCCACCGCTGGAACGCGTCCTCGACGGCACCCGGGCGAACCCCACCGTGGTGCTCGCCGTCCTCCGCGGCCTGCTGCTGGACCTGCTCGCCGGGGTCGACGACGAGTCCGACAGCTCCGACAGCTCCGACGGGTCCCACGCCCGGCGCGTCCACGCCGCCTGGCACGCCTTCCTCGACGCCGCCCTCGCCTGAGCCCCGGCCCGGGCGACGGATCCCGTCGGCCGACAGATGTCGCGCACCGACGGATGCCGCGGTCCCGACGGCCGCACCTCCGGCCGGGTCCGTCCCCTGCGCGGACCCGACCGGCAGCCCATGCGGCGCGTACGGGACTGACGCGTACGCCTGTCCCGTGCCGTGGGGATCGAGCCTAGGCAGGGGCGCTTACCGATCGCTTACCAATCACTGACGGCTGCGGCCCGCGACCGGTACGGCCCCGGCTGCGGCAACGGCCCCGGCCCCGGCCCCGGCCACTACCGGACGTCGCTCAGCTCCCGCGCCTCCGTGAGCACCCGCGCGGCCGACTCCGGCAGCCCGGCCGCCTCGTAGGCCCGGCCGAGCGCCCGGAGCGCCTCCGCGAGGAAGGAGCGCCAGCCGCGGGCGCGCCACACCAGCACGGACTCCTCCAGGTGGGCGACGGCCGAGGCGCGGTCCCCCGCCGCCAGGTCCAGCTCCCCGAGGATGCCGAGGGCCTGGGCGAGGTGGTGCCCCAGGTCGAAGCGGCGGGCGATGGCCAGCGCGGCCTCGGCCGTCTCCCGGGCGCGGCCGTCGCCGGTGGCCGCGTACAGCGTGGCCAGGTACAGCAGCGAGAACGCCTCCACGTAGCGGTCCTTGAGCGAGCGGGCCATGGCGAGCGAGCGCAGGAGCAGCTCGCCGCCCCGCTCCACCTGGCCGGCCCGGCCGTGGGCGGCTCCCAGGAACTGGATCGCGGTCGCCTCGAAGCGGGTGTTGCCGATCAGCCGCGCCAGCCGCAGCGTCTCGGTGAGGTGCTCGATCGTGCGGTCGAGGTCCGTCTCCCCGTGGGCGATGGCGATGATCTGGTGCGCCCGGGCCTCGCCGCCCGGGTGGTCGTGGGCGGTGGCGAGGTCCAGGGCACGGTGGCCGGCGTCCAGGGCCTCCTGCGCGCGGCCCTGGGCGACCAGGCTCCAGGCCGTCAGGACGAGGGCGTCGGCGGCCCCGCGCTCCTCCCCGACCTCCTCGAACAGGCGCCGCAGGTGCCGCGCCCGCTCCTCCAGGGCGACCATCGTCTGGGCGCCGTCGGCCAGGTCGACGGCCGTGCCGGAGCCGTCGGCCGGGGTGGTCCAGGTCGTCACCTCGATCAGGCCGCGGGTGAGCACGGCGGTGCCCAGGCCGTCACCGGCCGACCGGCAGGCCTGGAGGACGGCCAGGTGGGTGGTGCGCCACTCGTCGTACAGGCCGCGCACGTCGCAGTACTTCTCCTGGCAGGCGGCGAGGTCCCAGGCCACCGGCACCATGCGCAGCGCGGCGGCCTGCCGGGCGCTCGCGTCCAGGGCCGGCTGCTCGGCGTCGAACCAGGCCATCGGGTCGTCCAGCAGCGCCGCCGCGACGCCGGACGGCATCGGGTGGCGCGGCGCGGTGCCGTGGATCGGCGCGAAGCACGGCCCGGGCACCTGGTCGGCCGCCTGCTCGGCCAGCCAGAGCCAGGCGCCGAAGGCCCGTCCGAGCGCGGCGGTGCGGGCGGAAGGCTCGTCCGCGGCCTCGGCGTGCTCGCGCGCGTACAGCCGGACGAGGTCGTGGAAGCGGTAGCGCAGGTGCGGCTCCGTACCGGTCTCCTGGAGGAGCTGGGCGTCGATCAGCTCCTCCAGCTGGCGCTCGGCCCGCTCCGGCGGGATGCCCGCCACCGCCGCCGCGACCCACGGCGCGAAGTCGGGCGCGTCGAGCAGTCCGAGCAGCCGGAACGTCCGGCGGGTCGGCTCCGGCAGCCGGGCGTAGCCGACGGCGAAGCCGGCCCGTACGGCCAGGTTCCCCGCGGCCAGTTCGTCGAGCCGGCGCCGTTCGTCGCGCAGCAGGTGCGCGAGCCGGGCCAGGGTCCAGCGCGGCCGGGCGGCCAGCCGGGCCCCGGCGATGCGGACGGCCAGCGGCATGCCGCCGCACAGCTCGACGATCTGGGCGGCGGCCACCGGCTCGGCGGCGACCCGGCGGTCCCCGAGGATGCGGCGCAGCAGCGTCCGGGCGTGGGGCGCGTCGAGTTCGTGCAGGTCGACGAGGTGCGAGCCGGGTAGCGCCGTGAGCGCGGCGCGGCTGGTGACCAGGACGGCCGGGCGGTCCGGCCCGTGCCCGGCCGGGTCCGCCGGGGTGCCCGGGAGCAGCGGGCCGATCTGCTGCTCCCCGGCGGCGTTGTCGAGCAGGACGAGCGTGCGGCGGCCGGCCAGCAGCGTGCGGTACAGCGCGGAACGCTCCTCCAGGGAGGCCGGGATCTCCCGGGGGTCCGCGCCGAGGGCGCGCAGGAAGGCGGCGAGGACGCCGGCCGGGTCGGCGGGCGTCTCGTCGGCCCCGCGCAGGTCCGCGTACAGCCGGCCGTCCGGGTAGTCGACGGCGGCGCGGTGGGCGCTGTGGACGGCCAGCGCCGTCTTGCCGATGCCGCCCATCCCGGCGATCACCGGCACCCGACCGGCCGCCAGGGCGTCCAGGACGAGCCGCACCTGCTCGTCACGACCGGTGAAGTCCGGGATGTCACGTGGGAGTTGGGAAGGCACCCGGGAGCACCCCGGAACGGCTCGGGCGTCCTCCCGGTCGTGCGCCAGCAGCGCCAGGAAGACGCTCTGCACCTGCTCGCCCGGCTCGATCCCCAGCTCCTCGGACAGCCGCCGGCGCAACGCCTGGAAGCGGCGCAACGCCTCCGCCGCCCGCCCGTCCGCCGCCAGCAGCTCCAGCAGGGCGGCCTGCACGGGCTCGTCGTACGGGTACTCCTCGGCGAGCGCCGTCAGCGCGGGAACGGCCGTCCGGGCCGCCCCGTCGGCCTGCGCGGCCCGGGCCAGGGCCAGGACCGCGGCACGCACCTCGTCCTCCACGGCGGCCACCAGCGGATCCTCCCGGTTCACCCGCTCCAGCCCGGCCAGCACCGGCCCGCGCCGCAACCCGATCGCCCCGGCCACATCCCCGTCGGCGGCGAACCCGCGGAACCGCCCGAGGTCCACCGCGCCCGGCCCGGTCACCAGCCGGTACCCCTGCGCGTCCGACTCCAGCACCACCGACTCGTCCCCGAACCCGCCGAGCCAGCCGCGCAGCCGCGACATCCCGGTGTGCACCGCACCCCGGCCGACCCGGTCCGCCTGCCCCGCCCACACCAGCTCCAGCAGCCGCCCCACCGACAGCCGCTCCCCCTCCGCCAGCAGCAGGACCCCCAACAGTCCCCGCAACACCGCGGCCCGCGGCAACGCCTGCGGCACGGAGTCCACGGCGACCGCCAGGGGCCCCAACAGCCCGAACGTCATCTTCATCCGCTGCATCCGCTTCAGTCCCTCAGAGCCCACGACCGCCCTCGGCCCGCCCACGACCCTAGTACGGACACGGCCCGACCGGCATTCACCAGCCCTCCCCGGACCGGGGCGCCCTACCTCTCACGCGAACGACGAAACGGCAAGGCGTGGCTGCCGGGCCCGTGAGGGTCTCGGGCCCGGCAGCCGACCGGCCTACTGTGCCGCCGTCTTCATGTAGGTGCTCCAGATGCGGGTCGGGAGGGCGGCGTCGGAGGTGTCCGGGGTGGCGCCGCCGAGGCCTTCGAGGGAGAGCAGCTTCATGTCCTTCAGGTCCGCGCGGAAGATGGTGACCGCCGTCGACAGCTGCCCGTTGTAGCCGACGAACCACCCTGCCGTACGGTCTGCGGTGGTGCCGGGTTTGGCGGCCAGGCCGGGGCCGGCCTCCGCTGCCGGTTTGGCGGCTCCGTCGCGGACGGAGCCCTTGAGCGCCGCGTCCACCTCGGCCGCGACCGACGGGGTCAGTGCCTGGGTGGCGGCGGGCAGGCGCAGGGGGAGCTGGGCGCCGTTGCGGGAGATCCTGAGGACGGAGTACGGGTCGGTGTGGCTGCCGCCGGCCGCGAAGGTGGCGTACGCGTCGGCGGTGCGGACGGCGCTGGGGGTGGAGTTGCCGACGCCGAGGGCGGGGACGAGTTCGCCCAGGCTGTTGGGGAGCAGGCCGAGGTCGGTGGCGGTCTTCTGCACCCGGTCCAGGCCGACGTCCATGCCGAGCTGCATCAGCGGGCCGTTGACGGACTGTTCGACCGCGTTCCGCAGGGTGACCGTGCCCCAGTTCCGCCTGCCGTCGTTGGCGGTCTTGACGATCTTCCCGTCCCGTCCCCAGTACGGCCCTTCCGGGGTCATCACGTTCACCCCGTCGTCGCCGTTGTAGGGGGTGGCGGGCGTCACCGGGGTGCGGTCGCCGCCCCGTTGGCGCTGCACTCCCTGGCCGAGGCCGGCGGCGTACACCACCGGGGTGAAGGCCGAACCGATCGGCACCGAGGTGGCGTTGGCGTTGTTGAAGCCCTGCTTGAGGTAGTCGGTGCCGCCGTAGAGCGCGACGATCCGGCCGTCCGGGGCCACCGAGGCGGCGCCGACCTTCAGGAGCTTGTCGGCCTCCCGGCTGTCCGGGTCGATCCCCGCGGTGCCCTCCCGTACGGCGGCGGCCAGGGCGTCGACCCTCGGCTTCTCGAAGGTGGTGCGGATCTGGTGGCCGCCGAGGTCGAACTGGGCCGGGGTGATGTCGCTGTGGCTCTCCACGTAGGCGCGGGCCATGTCCACCAGGTACCCGGTCTGGCCGCTCAGCCCCGCCGACTTCGGCTGCGGCCTGGGCTCGGGGAACACGGTGTACCGGGCGCGCTCGGCGGCGGACAGCTTGCCGACCTCCACCATCCGGTCCAGGATCCACGACCAGCGCTCCTCGGCCCGCTCCCGGTTCTCCGCGCTGACCGCCGGGTCGTACTGCCCGGCGCCCTTCAACAGCGCGGCCAGGAAGGCGCCTTCGCTCGGGTCGAGCTGGGAGACGTCCTTGCCGTAGTACGCCGCCGCGGCGCGCTCGATGCCGTAACTGCCGCGCCCGAACCAGCTGGTGTTGAGGTAGCCGGCCAGGATGTCCTGCTTGCTCATCCGGTCGTCCAGCTTGATCGCGATGACGATCTCGCTGAGTTTGCGGGACATGTCCTGGCGCTGGTTCAGGTAGATGTTCTTGACGTACTGCTGGGTGATGGTGGATCCGCCCTGGGTCTCACCGCCGGTGACCATCTGGACGACGGCGCGCCCGATGCCGGTGACGGAGATGCCCGGGTCGTCGTAGAAGGTCTCGTTCTCGGCGGCCAGCACCGCCCACTGCACCGGCTCCGGCACCTGGCCGAGCGGCACCTCCTGCCGGTTGGTCGGACCGATCCGCGCCATCTCGCTGCCGTCCGCCCAGTAGTAGACGTTGTTCTGCTGGGTGGCGAAGGAGTTCAGGTCCTCCGGGACGGCGGTGTGCGCGTAGAACCAGAGCAGCCAGCCGCTCAGCCCGGCCGCGCCCGTCCCGGCCACCAGCAGCAGCTGCCGCCAGGACGGGAGCCAGCGGCGGACGCCGCGCCGTCCGCGGCGCGGGTAGTCGATCCGCAGGGACGGGCGCCGGCCCCGGAACGGACGCGACCCGCGTAACGGCCGGGGGCGCGGGCGCGGCAGGAAACGTCGGCGTCGGCGCCCGGGCGTCTCCTTCTCGGCGGTCTCGCCGGCGGTCTTCTCGGCGGTCTCCTCGGCCACGCCCTCGGCCGTCTCCCCGGCCCCGTCTTCGGCCACGTCTTCGGCCCCGCCGTCTTGCTGAGCACGCACAGTCCGGTCTCCGATTCGCTCGTGGGCTGACCCTCCGTACACATAGACGTGATGAGAACATCAGTACGTATGCCTGGCTTTGGTGTGATCATGGTCATACTGCGCTCGACGGGTGGGACGTGAGCGTCCGACGGGCGGGCCGCGGACCGTGGACGAACAGCCCGCGGACGGCCGCCCGCGCGGAACCCGGTCCGCGCCAGCCCCGGCGTGCCGCCAGAATGGCGCCATGAGGATGATCCAGACCGCGCTCGGCACGCTGCTGCTCCTGCTGATCATCGGCAGCATCCTGCGCACGCTGGTCGTTCCGCGCGGCCTCTACTCGGCGCTGGTGATGCGGCTCTGGCGGGTGCTGCGCACGCTGCTGCGGCTGTCCGCCGGGCCGAACCGCGGCTACCTCGCGCAGGACCGGGCGCTCACCTGGCTGGCGCCGCTGGTGCTCCTCGGCATGCTCGGCGTCTGGCTCAGCTGCATGCTGACCGCCTACACCCTGTTGCTGCACGGCACCTCCGAGCTGAGCTGGTCGGTGTCCGTGCGCGAGGCCGGGTCCAGCCTGTTCACCCTCGGCTTCGCGAGCGGCGAGCGGCTCCACCTCTCCGCGATCGACTTCCTGGCCGCCGCCAGCGGCCCGCTGGTCATCGCCCTCCAGATCGCCTACCTGCCGACCCTCTACGCCGCCTACCAGCGCCGCGAGACCGAGGTGACCCTGCTGCAGTCCCGGGCCGGCGAGCCCGCCTGGGGCCCCGAGCTGCTGGCCCGCCAGTCCCTGGTGGACACCGAGACGGCGCTCCCCCAGCTCTACCGGGACTGGGAGCGGCTGGCCGCCGACATCGGCGAGAGCCACTCCAACTACCCGGTGCTGCTCTCCTTCCGCTCCCCGCAGCCCCACCGCAGCTGGGTGGTCGGGCTGATCGCCGTGATGGACGCCGCCGCCCTGCACCTGGCGCTCTGCCCGCGCTCGGCCCCGCCCGAGGCCCGGCTGGTGATCCGGGCCGGCTTCACCGCGATGCGCGACATCGGCCGCTCGCTGCGGATCGACTTCGAAGCGGACCCGGACCCAGACATCCCGATCCGGCTGACCTACGCCGAGTACCTGGGCGCCGTCGCAATGATCACCGCGGCCGGGTTCCCGCGCGAACGCCCGGTCGAGGACGCCTGGGCGCACTTCCACGGCTGGCGGGTCAACTACGAGGCGCTGGCGTACGAACTGGCCCGGCGCAGCGACGCCGTCCCGGCGCTGTGGACCGGCCCGCGCGACTTCCGCGCCCCCGTCATCCCGCCGAGCCGCCCCACCGACCGCCGCCCGTCCTCGACCCCGCCGCCGGGGACACCGCTGCCGCCGCTGCCGCCCGCCTGAACGGGCGGACCGGGCGGACGGGGCGGACGGGACCGACCCGGGCGGACCGGGTACACTCGTCCGCAGTACGTGCCGTTCAGGAGTACGCAGGAGCAGAGGAAGAAGAGGGAGGTGGGGTTGATGACCGCGCTCAAGGCCGCCATGCGCAGCGTCCGGGTCTCCCTCACGTCCCGGGCCGCGGCCTGACCTCCTCCTGTCCCGCCTCGCCGGGGGCGTGAGCCCGCGGGGCCCGCACGAACACTCCTCAGGAACGGATCTCCGTCCACCATGCGCAACTGGATCACGCGTGCCGAGACCGGCACCGACATCCCGACCATCCGCGACATCAACCTCGCCGCCTTCGGAACTCCCGCCGAGGCCGACCTCGTCGACGCGCTGCGCGCCGACGCCTCCTGGATCGAGGGCCTGTCCCTCGTCGCCACCACCGAGCACGGCACCGACGAGCAGGGCACTGGTGAGCACGGCACCGCCGTCGGCCACGCCCTGCTGACCCGCTGCCACATCGGCGACGTCCCGGCCCTGTGCCTGGCCCCGTGCGCCGTGCTCCCCGCGTACCAGCGCACCGGCGCCGGCTCCGCCGCCGTCCGCGCCGCACTGGACGCGGCACGGGACCTGGGCGAGCGCCACGTCGTCGTCCTGGGGCACCCGGACTACTACCCGCGGTTCGGCTTCACCCGCGCCTCCGCCCACGGCATCGGCCTGAGCATCGAGGTCCCGGACGAGGCGCTGATGGCCCTCGCCCTGGACGCCGGCCACCCGCTGCCCGCGGGCACCGTCCGGTACGCCGCGCCGTTCGGCATCTGACGGACGACGCCGGGCGGGGCACCTGGGTGCCCCGCCCGGCGTCCTTCCCTACTGTCAGGGACTGTCAGGGCCCTGCCCGACAGCAGGCCTCAGACGGCCACCGTGGCGCCGGTCGCCAGCGAACGCTCGGCGCCGACCAGGATCTCCACCACCCGCAGGCCGAAGTCCGCCCCGCACGGGTGCGGCTCGCCGGAGGCCGCCGAGGCCCGCAGGGCGTCCAGCGCCCGGTGCAGCGCCGCGGCCGGTCCCTCGCCGCGCGGGGGCAGCTGCACCACGCCGTGCTCGCCGCGCAGCTCCATGCCCGTCCCGCCGGCCGCGAGCGGCGCGGTCAGGCTGAGCGCGAGCGTGCTGGAGGCGCCGCCGGCGTGCCGCACCACCAGGTGGACGGTGTCCAGCGGGCCGGCCGCCGCCGTCACGTGCGTCGCGTCGCCCAGGACCGGCAGCAGGACGGACAGCGCGTGCGGGCCGACGTCCCACAGCGCGCCCTTCTCGACCCGCCACGGCGAGGCCGCGTACGGGCTGGTGCTGCCGGGCGCGAACACCGAGCCGAGCCAGTCCGAGCGGCCGGTGAACCAGCCGCCGAGCTCCGCCTGCCGCTCGATCCACGGGATCTGCTCGCCGCCGAAGCGCACGGTGAAGAAGACCACCGAGGCGACCTTGTGCTCGCGCACCGCCTCGGCCACGGCCTCGGCGTCCGGCACCGTCAGCGCGACCGGCTTGTCCAGCAGCAGGTGGCAGCCCGCCTCGGCGGCCCGCACGGCGAGGCCCGCCTGGACGGTCGGGGGCAGCGCGATGGAGACCGCGTCCACCTCGGCCAGCAGCCGGTCCAGGTCCGCGTACCCGGGCACGCCGTGCGCGGCGCCCAGCGCCTCGGCCGCCTCCGGTCGGCGGCCCCAGACGCCGGTGAACTCCAGCCCGGGGTGCTCGGCCAGGACGGGCGCGTGCACCCGCTCCGCCCAGGGGCCGGTTCCCAGCAGTCCGATCCGCACGATGTCTCCGTTTCCTTCGTGTTCTGTCGTGTTCCGTCGCGACGCCGCCGCATGGTCGCGACGCCGCCGCGTGCTCGCGGCGCGTGATTCGCGGCGCGCGCCCTGGTTCAGCCCCGGACGCGGGCCAGCGTGAAGCCGTCGTAGCCCTTGCTGCCGACCGTCTGCACCGAGGTCGCGGTGACCGTAGGCTCGGCCGCGATCAGCTCGTGCAGCGCCCGGGTGCCGACCACCGCCGGGTCGGTGCTGTCCGCGTCGGCGACCGCGCCGCCGCGCACCACGTTGTCGACGATGATCAGCGAGCCGGGCCTGGTCAGCTGGAGCGCCCGGCGGAAGTACTCCGGGTTGCTCGGCTTGTCGGCGTCGATGAAGACCAGGTCGAAGGGCTCCACGCCCTGCTCGACCAGCGCGGCCAGCGAGTCGGCGGCCCGGCCGACCCGTACCTCGGCGACCCCGGCCAGCCCGGCGGCCGCCAGGTTGCCCCGGGCGACCTCGGCGTGCCGGGGGTCCAGCTCCAGGGTGAGCAGGGTGCCGTCCGCGGGCAGCGCCCGGGCCAGCCAGATCGCGCTGTAGCCGCCGAGCGTGCCGACCTCCAGGATCCGCTTCGCACCCTGGGTCAGTGCCAGCAGGTGGAGCAGCTTGCCCTGGTTGGGGGCGACCGCGATCGTCGGCAGCCCGGCCGCGTCGGCGGCGGCGGTGGCGCCCTCCAGCACCGGGTCGTGTCCGACCAGTTGCTCGGAGAAGTAGGCGTCCACGGCGTCCCAGGTCGGCTGCGAAGACATCGGGCCCTCCAGAGTGCAAGATCGGCAGCTACCCGGCCGATGCTACTCCGAGGGCCCGAGGGCACCACGACGGTGGTTGTGGACGGCCGGTCGGACGACCGGCCGTACGGGAGGTCAGTCGGCGACCGGCTCCTTGGTCGCGGCGGCGGCCTTGGCGGCCTCCTCCGCCTCGATCTTGGCGTGCGTCTTGGCGGCGCGGCGCTTCATGATCCAGGCCGAGAGCAGGCCGATCACCAGGGCCGCCCCCAGGCCCGCCCAGGAGAACCGGGCCAGCCAGGGCTCGATGCTCTTGCCGACCTTGTAGACCAGCAGCGTCGTGCCGCCGGCCCAGACCACGCCGCCCAGCACGTTGGCGATCAGGAACTTCCAGTACGGCATCTTCAGCGCGCCCGCGAGCGGGCCGGCGAAGATGCGCAGCAGGGCGATGAACCGGCCGAAGAAGACCGCCCACATGCCCCACTTCTGGAAGGAGCGCTCGGCGGTGGCCAGGTGGGAGGGCCCGAAGTGCTTGGGGAACTTGCGTCCCAGCTTCTCGAAGAGCGGCTTGCCTCCCTTGCGCCCGATCGAGTAGCCGATCGAGTCGCCGATGATCGCGCCGGCGATCGCGCAGATGGCGACGCCCCACGGGCTCACCACACCCTTGACCGCCATCAGGGACGCCGTGACCAGGGCGATCTCGCCGGGCAGCGGAATGCCCAGCGACTCCAGCCCGATGATCAGACCGACCACGGCGTACACCGCTGTCGGCGGAATCCCCTCGATCCAGGCGTCGATGTGCAAGGCCAGTCCCTCCGTGGCAGGACGGGACCGGCCGCGCTCCCCCTGGAGCCGCGTGCCCGTCCCGGCAGTTCGTCCGATGGCGGCACCCAGGCCGCTCCCCCGGAAACGAGCCTAACGTGCCGGGCGGCCTGTCCCCCCGGCCGATCACCCGTGGTTACGACGTACGCCCCCGCGCCATGGTTCCAGCTCGACCACCGTTTCTTCAAGATTCGGCAAAAAGCAGTGCGACCACGGACGGGCGCTGCTTGATCCGGCGCGCGAACGGCAGCAGGGCGCTCACCGGCCACCGCCCGCCCTCCGGGTACACCTCGCGCACGTCGGTGACCCCCGGGTGCGCGGTGGCCAGCTCGCCGCGCTCGTCCGCGTCCATCCCGAACGGCATCGGCGGCGCCTGGTAGTACCGGTCCCGCAGCTTGCCCTCGACGGCCCGCCGACTGAACCAGCGCGGCACCGCGTCCAGCACCATCGCACCGCCCGGGAAGCGCTCGGCGCAGGCCGCGATCAGCGCGCGGACCTCCTGCGGCCGCAGGTACATCAGCAGGCCCTCGGTGCTGATCAGCACCCCGTTCGACGGGTCCACCTCGTCCATCCAGCCCGGGTCGGTGGCCGAGTGGGCGACGATCCGGTGCCGCTCGTCCGGCGGCAGCAGCCGCCGCCGCAGCGCGACCGTCTCCGGCAGGTCCACCGACAGCCAGCTCGCCCGCCCGTTGTCGACCCGCCAGGCCTGGGTCTCCAGGCCGTCCCCGAGCCCGACCACGGTGCCGCGCGGGCAGCGGGTCAGGAAGTCCGCCACCTCGCGGTCGAAGCAGGCGGCCCGCAACGCCTGGAGCTGGCTCACCAGAGCGTTCTCCCCGAACCGCGCCGCGAACGGATAGTCGATCCGCTCCACCAGCTCGACCGCCTTCGGGTCCGGCAGCACGGTGTCCGGCCGCCGCGCCTCCACCGCCCGGTGCCACAGCGTCCACAGCGCCGTCTCCGGTACCTGCCCCAGCTCCGGCCGCTCCCCGCCGCCACTCATCGCTCGCTCCTTCGGACGTGGTCCCGTCGCGGTCCGACTCATTCCGTCGCGTTCCCGCCGTGTTCCCGTCATGGGCATGAACCCGCCGATTCTGACACCCCGTCCGCACCTCCCCTCCCGCCGACGCGCCGACTCACCGACCCGTGGAGCTCTACGACGGCAACCATCGACCGGGCCTTCCAGGCGACCTGGAGCGCGCGAACTCGTTCTCCCGCGTGGGCACTTCTCACCCCACGGGGTGGAGAACCGAACGACGGAGAGCCACGTGCTCGAGCACCCGCGCGAACCCGGCACCCGGAACTCCTCGACTTCGCACTCCAGCACACCGGCAAACAGCTGATGGAACGCGGTGACCTCGCGCAGGCCCGGACCCATCTGCAGGAGGCGCTGCGGCTGCGGATCGCCAAGGGGGACGGCGAGTTGATCGAGTCCACCCAGGCCGCACTCGACAGGGTGGAGCTGCTGCTCGACCGCCCCTGACCGCCCCCTGCCGCTGACCCTGTCCCCGTTCTGCGCCAGGAGGCCGTAGCGGGCCCGGCGGTCAGCCCAGCCCGTTCGACCAGTCCGCCAGGAGGGCGAAGTCCTCCGCCGTCAGGCCGGCCTTCGGGTCGATGTGGTGGAGGAGTGCCGGGGCCGGGTGGTGGGCTTCGACCCAGGTGCGGTCGGCGTCCGTGATCAGGTCGTCGACCCAGGCGAACGGGCGGCCCTGCGCCCAGGTGACGATCTGTGGGGTCTTCCAGAAGACGCCGTCGTCCGGCTCGGGCCGTGGCTCGGACCAGGGGATGTACGGCAGGGCGGGCAGCCCGAGCAGGGGGGCGATGAAGGCGTTGGCCTCCTCCTGCCACGTCGTCGCCCATGCCAGGTCGAAGGGCAGCGCGGCGAGGGCCGGGCCGTGGGCCGGGTTGAGCCAGACCCGCAGGGGCTTCGGGGCCTTGTGGGGAAGGCCCCAGGCGGTGAGTCGGCGGCGCTCGGCCGCTTCCCAGCGTGGTGTCGTCAGCCGGTGGGTCCGGTAGCCCTCGGGCCGCCGGTAGGGCTTCGCCGCGCACGGGTTGAGCGGTCCGTCGACGTCCAGCAGGAGCAGCGGACGCACCGGCTCACCTCCCTTGGTCGTCCCCGCAGGCTACCGGCGGGGACGGGGACGGACCAGCGGATTTCCGCGCCAGGGGCCGTGAGGGGGTCGAGGGTTCAGCCGATGCTGAAGGCGCCGTCCGGCGGGGGCGGGGAGTCGGTGGCCTCGGCGTCGGTGACCGGGGCGGTCCGGCCGACCAGGGCGGCCAGGTCGTCCCCGTCGGTGAGCCGGGCCGGGAAGATGTCGCCCGCGAGCAGCCGGGTCAGCTCGGCCACCGGCAGCGGCGCGGTCGAGCCGGCCAGCAGGATGTTGCCGTACCGGCGGCCGCGCAGCACCGGTGCCTCCGCCACCAGGCAGACGTACGGGAACACCGCGCGCACCGTCGCCGCCTGCGCCTTGGCGAAGGCCAGCGGCGGGCCGTCCGCCAGGTTCGCCGCGTAGCAGCCGCCGGGGCGCAGCGCGGCGGCCGCCAGGCGCAGGAACTCCACCGAGGTGAGGTGGGCCGGGGTGCGCGAGCCGTGGAAGACGTCGGCGATCACCAGGTCCTGCGAGCCGGCCGGAGTCCCGGCGAGGGCCGCCCGGGCGTCGCCGACGGTCGCGGTGATGTCCGCGCCGGGGCCCTGCCAGGGCAGGTGTTCGGCGACCAGTTCCAGCAGCGGCCCGTCGACCTCCACCACCCGCTGCCGCGAGCCGGGCCGGGTGGCGGCCAGGTAGCGGGGCAGGGTGAGCGCGCCGCCGCCGAGGTGCAGCGCGTCCAGTGGCTGCCCGGCGGGGGCGAGGGCGTCGGCGAGGTGGCCGAGGCGCCGGGTGTACTCGAACTCCAGGTGGGTGGGGTCGGCGAGGTCGACGTAGGACTGCGGGGTGCCGTCCAGGGTGAGCAGCCAGCCGCCGTCCCGGTCGAGGTCGGGCATGAGCTTGGCGAAGCCCAGGTCGGTCCGCCGCCCGACCGGCACCGGCTCGTCCCGCTCGTCCCGCTCGTCCCGCGAATCGTGCTCGGAGGTCACGCGTGCTCTCCGACGGGCTCGACGTCGAGGTACGCGGCGAGCCAGTGGTCCAGCTCGGCGAACACCTCGGTGCGCGCGGCCTCCCCGGAGAGCACCAGGTCGTGCATGCCGCCCTTGATCCGCACGATGGTGACGTGCCGGCCCAGCCGCGGCCCCTGCGCGGCGATGTCGTCGGCGCGCAGCACGGCGTCGGCGTGGTGCAGCGCGCTGTGCCACTTGGTGGTGGAGATGGAGCGGGTCGAGGCCATCAGCAGCACCGGCACGTCGATGCCCAGTCCCCGGTGCAGCCGCCGGTGGCCCTGGTGGATCGCGGACAGCCAGCCCGCGTACAGCGGGAAGCTCTCGGGGCGCTTGAGGGTGAGGTCGAAGTCCCACTCGCCCTGGTGGTCCTTGTGCAGGCTGTGGGTGTAGTGCGGGTTGAGCGCGGACGGCAGGACGCGGGTCGGCGCCAGCCGCCCGAGCGCCGTGACGGCGGGGCCGCCGAGGGTGCGGACGGCGGGCCCGGCCGGCATCGACAGGAACGGCGAGTTGAGGAACAGCCCGTCCACCAGGCCGCGCCCGGCGCGCCGGGCGGCCCACAGCGCGCCGATCAGCCCGCCGGTGGAGTGCCCGTTCAGCAGCAGCTGCCGGTGCCCGTCGACCTCGCGGATGATCCGGACCGCCTCGTCGATCTCCTCGTCGTACTCGGCGAGGTCGCGGACGAAGTTCGGCGACTGGTGCGGCCGCAGGGAGCGGCCGTACTTGCGCAGGTCGAGGGCGTAGAAGGAGAAGCCGAGCGCGGCGTAGTGGTCGGCGAGGTTGGTCTGGAAGAAGTAGTCGTTGTACCCGTGGATGTAGAGCACGGCGCGCTCCGCCCCGGGCAGCGGCCGCCGGACGAGGGTCGCGCACACCGGTCCCTCGTCGTCCGGCCGCAGCGTCAGCTCGGCGGCCTCGTAGGGGGCACCCAGGATGTCTTCACGGAACTCCATCTGCTTGCCGCACCCGTCCTCTGCTCTGTCTGCCTGTACCGGCAGGTGGCCGCCTGTTCCTTCCCCGACCATACCGGCCGGTAGCCGCGGGCCGCTCGGCGGTGGGCTGTCATGTGTGGATCCACACTGCGGCGGCCCGGGTGGTGTCGGGGGCCCGCAGCCACCTGGCGTCCGCCCGCTCCACCCCGAGGGCCCGGAAGATCCCGCGGGCCTGCCCCTGCGCCCGGGCCGCCTCCTCGTTCCGGTCCAGTGCCCGGAGAGCCGATCCCGTGCTCTCCCAGGCCATGGCCTGGCAGAACCGGTCGTCGCACTCCTCGCAGAGCACACAGGCGCGTTCGAGGAACTCGAGTGCTTCATCGAGGCGGCCCATGACCCTCAGCCGCTCGCCGAGGTTGAGCAGCGCGATCGTCTCACCCTCCCGGTCACGACGGCTGCGCGCGACGGCGAGGGCACGTCGATGGGCTTCCACCGCCTCCTCGCAACGGCTCGCGAGGCCGAGCGAGATCCCGTGGTTGTTCCAGACCTCCGCTTCGACGTCGCTGGTCCCCATGGAGTCGGCCGCCCTCAGTGCCGCCTCCGTGACGGCGATCGCCAGATCGGCCCTGCCGCCGTGGATCAGCCCCGGCACCACCACGGGCGAGAGGCGCGCGACCCCTCGGTGGATTCCGACCTCCGCCAGCCCCAGGATCATGGCCACCATGTTGGCGCGCTCGCGGTCCAGCCAGGCCAGTGCGGCGGCCCGTTCCGGGAATGGGCCGGCGTCCGAGCGCCCGGGCGATGACGCGGCCCGCCGGTTGGCGGCGTGGGCGGTCGTCACGTAGTACTCCGTCAACCGGCTCAGCCCGCGCGCCCCCAGCTCCGGGTCCTTCCCCAGCTGTTCCAGCGCGTAGAGCCGGACCAGGTCGTGCAGGTACCACCGGCCCTTCGACGGGCTCTGCTCGATCAGTGCGGCGCCGACCAGTTGGGCGAACAGGGGCCGGGTCTCACGGACCGTCCTTCCGATGAGCGCCGCCCCGGCTTCGGTCGAGACGTCGCGTCCGACGCAGACCGGGAGGAACCGGAAGAGCTCGGCCTGCGCGGGGGTGAGGCGACGGTAGGAGCGGTCCAGGGTGAGGCGGATGCCGGTCTCGCCGTCGTGCAGGAGGTCGAGGCGGCCCATACCCCCGGCCAGGTCGTCGGCGAGTTCGGCCGCCCCGAGGTGCTGGTCGAGGATCAGTTGGGCGGCGGCGAGCCTCAGTGCCAGAGGGAGGTGGCCGCAGAGTCTCGCGGTGCGCCGGCCGCCCTCCGCGTCGATGGCGACGCGCCCGTCCGCTGGTCGGGCGGCCCGGACGGCGGTGTCGAGGAGGGTGACGGCCGCCTCGGGGCCGAGGACGCCGAGGCGGTGGAGGCGGGCGCCGAGGCCGGGGAGGGTTTCGCGGGAGGTGACCAGGAGGCGGTGGCGGGTGGCGGGCGGTGGCTGGAGGGGGCGGACCTGGTCGGCGGCGGAGGCGTTGTCGGCGATGACCAGCACGCCGCCGCCGTGCTGCTCCAGTCGGGCGCGGTAGAGGGTGGCGCGGCTCTCCCGCTCCGGCGGGATGTGTTCGGCGGGGACGCCGAGGGCCCGGAGCAGGGTGTCGAGGGCCTGTCCGGCCTCGACCGGGGTCTCGTCGTAGCCGCGGAGGTCGACGAAGAGGGCGGCGGAGTAGTGGCCCTCGCCGAGCAGCGCGTGGCCGGCGGCGAGCGCGAGGGTGGTCTTGCCGATGCCGCCGAGGCCGGTGACCGTCACCGTCGACGGGCCGTCCGGGACCAGCAGGGCGCGGAGTTCGGCGAGGTCCTGGGCGCGTCCGGTGAAGGCGGAGGTGACCGGCGGCAGCCCCGCGATCGTCGGCGGGCGCGCGGTGACCGAGACGTGCGCCGTGTCCGCCTGGACGACCGGGGCGTGGAAGGCTCCCCCGCGAATGCTGTTGTGCACCCCGTGAGCGTAGTCGCCCGCCCCTCGTGCGCCTGCTGTGCGCCGGTGGTTCTGTGGAACGCTTCCGGGACAGACCAGGCGAGTTGGGGAGTTTGCATGCAGCACGGGCACACCGATCCGTCGCTCTACCGTTCGGCCGCCGAGGCGATCGCCGCCCCGCCGGAGAGGCTGGCGTACGTGGCCGGGTTCGACCGGTCGGGGCGGCGGCCGGACGCGTTGCTGAGCGTCGACACCGATCCGGACTCGGCGAGCTACGGGAAGGTCCTGAACTTCGCCGAACTTCCCACGCTCGGCGACGAGTTGCACCACTTCGGCTGGAACGCCTGCTCCAGCGCCCTCGCCCACGCCTGCCACGAGAACCCGGAGCGGCGCTACCTGCTGCTGCCCGGGCTGCGCTCCTCCCGGCTGCACGTCATGGACACCTACCCCGACCCGGTCCGCCCGCGGCTGGTCAAGACGGTGGAGGCGAAGGAGCTCGCCGCCAAGGCGGGCTACTCGCGCCCGCACACCCTGCACTGCGGCCCCGACGGCGTCTTCCTGTCCTGCCTGGGCGGCGGCGACGGCAACGACGGCCCGGGCGGGGTGGCACTGCTCGACCACACCACCTTCGAGGTGCTGCGCGCCTGGGAGACCGAGCGCGGGCCGCAGCACTTCGCCTACGACGTCTGGTGGCACCTGGGCACCAACGTGGGCATCACCAGCGAGTGGGGCACCCCGTCGATGGTCGAGGGCGGGGTGGTGCCGGAGCTCCTGCTCGGGCGCAAGTACGGCCACGCGCTGCACTTCTGGGAGCTGGACTCCGGCCGCCACCTCCAGCGGGTGGACCTCGGCGACCAGTACCAGATGGTGCTGGAGCTGCGCCCGGCGCACGACCCGCAGGCGGAGTGGGGGTTCGCCGGGGTGGTCACCAACGTCGAGGACCTGTCCTCCTCGGTCTGGCTCTGGTACCGGGACGGGCCGGCGTTCACCGCGCGCAAGGTGATCGAGATCCCCGCCGAGCCGGCCGCGGCCGAGGACCTGCCGCCCGCGCTGCGGCCGTTCGGCGCGGTGCCGCCGCTGGTCACCGACATCAACCTGTCGGTGGACGACCGCTGGCTGTACGTGTCGGCCTGGGGCACCGGCGAGCTGTTCCAGTACGACGTCTCGGACCCGTTCCACCCCCGGCTGGCCGGCTCGGTGCGGCTCGGCGGGATCACCGCCCGCACCCCGCACCCGGCGGAGCCCGGCCGTCCGCTGAGCGGGGCGCCGCAGATGGTGGAGATCAGCCGGGACGGCCGGCGGGTCTACCTCACCAACTCGCTCTACGGCGCCTGGGACGACCAGTTCTACCCGGACGGCATCGAGCCCTGGATGGTCAAGCTGGACGCCGACCCGGAGGCCGGCGGGCTGAGTGTCGACGAGCGCTTCTTCCCGCACGGCGCCGACTTCCGGGGCCTGCGCGTCCACCAGACCCACCTGGCGGGCGGCGACGCCTCCTCCGACTCCTACTGCTTCCGCTGAGCGGTCGTCACCAGCTGAGCCGACCTGACCGGACGGGCAGGCGTCACCGGTCAGGCGGGCGTCACCGGAACAGCGCCTGGTCGAACCGCACCTGCGCCGACGGCAGCCCCGCCGCCGTCAGCCGGGTGCGGACGGAGCCGACCATGCCGGCCGGCCCGGTGACGCAGGCCAGGTGCTCGCGCCAGTCGCCGGCCGTCGCGACGGCGTCGGCGAGTTCGCCGACGGTGACCGGGGTGACGGTCAACCACGGCTTATGCAGGCCGAGTTCGGACAGCGACTGCCAGTCGTAGAGGTCCCGGCGGTCCCGGGCGCCGACGAACAGGTGGACCCGGCGGCCGGTCGGCCGGTGGGCGGTCTGCTGCTCGATGATCGCCTTCATCGGGGCGAGGCCGGTGCCGCCCGCGACCAGCAGCAGGTCGCGGGCGTCGCCGTCGGGCAGCAGGCTGCCGCGCGGCGGGCCGAGGCGCAGCCGGTCGCCGATGCCCGTGTGCTCGACCAGGGCGGCGCTGACCCCGCCGGGGGCGGTGCGGCGGACGTGGAACTCCAGCTCGTTGTCGGCGCGCGGGGCGCAGCCCATCGAGTACTGCCGCCAGGTGTGCGGCAGCGCCGGGTGCTCGACGGTGCCGTACTGCCCGGCCCGGTACGGGTACGGTTCGCCGGTGCGCACCCGCAGCACGGCGAGGTCGGGGCGGCGGCGCTCGTGGCCGGTCACCACGGCGTGCCAGTACGGGGGTTCGGTGAGCGCGGAGTCGGCGCCGGCCACCATCGCGCCGACGGCGAAACGCAGCATCCGCACCCAGGCGCCCTCCAGCTCCTCCGTCCAGCGCTCGCCGGCCCGGTGCCGGACGGCCGCGCACAGGGCCTCCTCGAAGGCCTCGTAGTGCACCGGCCGGACACCCAGTTTCCGGTGGTCGCGGCCGAGTTGGCGGAGCGTCTGCTCCAGTTCGGCCGGCCGGTCGAGGTGGTCGATGAGATGGTGGAAGATCCGTTCCAGGTGGAGCTGCTGGAACTCCATCGAGGCGGGGAAAAGCGGTCGCAGGTACGGGCGGTGGCTGAACATCACCGCGTAGAGGTGGTCGATCAGGTCCGCGAGCGGGGAGATCAGGTCGAGGTCGCGCCGGATGACGTGCTGGTCCGCGGCGCCGTCGTAGCCGCCCTCCTCCCCGTACGCGTTGCACCCGAGGTCGCCGCCGGCCGAGGTGGAGGGGGCGAGGAGTTGGCGTCGCAGGCGCATCGCGTGATGGCGGGCGATCAGGCGGTCGTACTCGGCGGTGGCGGTGGCGGTGGCGGTGCCAGTGCTCATGCTGCTGCTGTTGTCCATGTCCCGCCCAGTGAACTGCCGGGCCGCCGGACACGAGAAGGGCCGATCGCCCCGGAGAGACCCGGGACCAACGACCCCTTGCGGTGGTACGTCCGGACCGGGACGCTTTTCGGCCACAGCGCGCACGGACCCCCACCGCGCGCACGCACCCCCACCGCGCACGGGCCCCATCGCGCGCACGCCCCCCCGGAACGGGCGGGGAGGACGGAAGGGTGCCCCGCGCCCCGGTGCTCTCCTACCACCAGGACCCGGGGCACCGCCGTCGTCAGACTCCTGCCCGGCGCGCCTCCCGGCGCTCCAGCCGCCGCTGCCGGCCCTGGCGCAGCGGCTGGTCGGGCAGCCACCCGAAGGTGAGACAGGCGCCGACCACCCCGAGCAGCATCCCGATCACGAAGCCGCCCAGGTTGGAGGTGACCCAGCTGGCCAGCGAGGCCAGCACGGCGAGGATGGAGTAGAACAGCCGCTGCGCCGGGTTGAACAGGATCAGCAGGCCGCACAGCAGCATCACCGCGGGCACCAGGTACCCGGCCAGCCCCTGCATCCCGATGTGCAGGATGACGGGCAGCGGGGCCTTCAGGGTGAACAGGACCTCGGCGCCGCCGAGTGTCACCAGCAGCCCGCCCCAGAACGGTCGCCGGCCCCGCCAGTCGCGTGTGACCGGGCGTGCGGCGGGCTCGGCGACGGGGGCCGCCACGGCCTGGGCGGGCGCGGCCGCCGTCCCCTCGGCGGCCACCCCCTCGGCCCGTGCCGCGGTGCCCTCGCCGGTGCCGGCCGGCTCCGGTACGGACTCCGCCATGCTCAGCAGCCCGTGGAGCTGAAGCTCAGCCGCAGGTTCGGCAGTTTGAACCCGACGGCGGTGCTCGCGTAGTTGTGCTGGTTCAGGTGGGTCAGCGTGACGTGGTCGGCCTGCTGGCCGAACACGCCGGGGTTGCCCTTCCCGACCGGGCCGGCCTTGGTGTACGTGCTGGCGTCGCCGCCGATCTCGATGTTCTTGAACTCCGCGTCGCCGGACAGCATGTCGGAGTCGGTGGTGAGGTCGGAGGCGGTGACGGGGGTGCCGCCGTCGCCCGCGTGGATCACCAGGTTGATGCCGCCGAGGTCGACGCTCTGGCACAGGTTGGTGATCTCGGCCTTCTTGATCGCCGACACCGCGACCAGCACCTGGCCGCCGGTGGAGCCCGCGTTGGGGCTGTCGGGGATCATCGAGTCCAGCGAGCCGAACTGGGCGAAGCCCTCGCCGTCCAGCTTGTCGGCGGTGATGGTGAACGGCATGCCGGAGATGGAGAACTGGGCGGCGAGCACGCCCTGGGCGGTGAGCGCCATCAGGACGCCACCGGCCGCGATGGCCGGTACGGCCATCAGGGCGCTGCGCTTCAGCCGGACCCGTCCTCTTCTCGGCCCGCTCGGCGTCTGCGGGGTCTCGGCCGCCGTGGCGGCGTCCTCGGACATGGCCATGTGTGTGCTCCCTGTGGGTGGAATGGGTGTGCAGGCACTTGGCACGTTGTCCTGGCGCGGACAGCGTTCCCCGGCCCGACCGGGCTGTCCGCCCCTCGGCAGCGGGGCGGACCGGTCGGCGCCGGTAGGTAACTGGGAAGCTACTGCCCGGTATTGGCCGGGTCAATACAGGTGCACGAAGGATCTTCACCAATCCGCGACCCGCTTCGGCCAGTCCCGCACCCCCAGCCGCTCGGCCGCTTCCGCCGGGCCGAGGAAGGGCGACAGGCAGAACAGGCTCAACAGCGGTAGGAGCTCCAGTAGTTGTTCGGTCCGGCCGGAGTCGATCCGCCGGTAGATCGCGCTGTAGACGCCGCCGACCACGGCGTCCACCATCTCCTTCGACCCGACCCCGCCCGGAAGTTGGGGCACCTCTGCGAAGAACGAGCGGAACCTGGTCAGCAGTTGGGCCCGCTCCCGGCGGCCGGCCGGACCGACAGCCTCGATCTCGATCACCGCCATCGTGGCGAACGCCGGTGTCCCCGCCAGCAGTTGCAGCATCACGCCGAGCGCCTTCCGGATGCCCCGGCACCAGTCGGATTCGGCCGCGAAGGCGGCCGCCATCCGCCGGATCACCACACCGGTGCCGTGCCGGTGCGCGGCCAGGAAGGCGTCCTCCTTGCCGTTGAACAGCTCGTAGAAGACCGGCCTGGTCACGCCCGCCGCGCGGCAGATGTCGCTGATCGTCGCGTGCTGGTAGCCGCGCTCGGCGACGGTCCGCACCAGCCCGTCCAGGAGTCGATCGCGCTGGGTCGCGGCGACCACGCCGGCGGGCAGCCGGCGCGGGCCCGGCTTGATCGAGCGGGCCGGATCGCGGCCGGTCCGGGCACCCGGCAGCAGGACCACGTCGGCTCCGCGGAGGTGTTTCCGATCCATCACCAACTCCTGTGTCCTGTATTGACATTGATGGAACACCGGGTTTACAACACTGACAGGTTTCCAACCGGCGGGCCAGCAGGCGCCCACCGGCCGGACCTCCGGGGGCTCCGCGGACCGGGGCGAAAGCCCGGGCCACGGGACCACGGCGGGGACGGGACCGCGACGGTGGCAGTCGTCGAGGGCCCCGACGGCACCGCACGTCCCCGACCGAACGGCGCGGTGCCGCGGTGTTCCACGCCGCCGTCCGTACGCAAGGCCGCACCGCAGCTCCACCGCACCGCCGTACCACCGCAGTTCCACCGCACCGCCGTACGCCCACCCTCGCGTACGTCCGCACCGCCGTACCGCACGGACGGGCCCGTGGCGCCGGGCCCGCCCGCCCTCGGCATGGGCCGAGGCATCCGGTGTGAAGACCGGAGCGCGGCCCGGAGCGCGACCCGGGGAACGGTACGAAATCTCCGGTGCGAAGCCTCCGGCACCCGCCACGCCCCTCCCCCGTCGTGCACACCACCACACCCGCACGCCGGGTTTCCCCCACCCCCGTCCACCGGACGGAGAGAGGTACCCTCATGCGCATCAGCCGCACCCTCGCCACCGCCGCCCTGGCCGCACTCGCCCTCACCGGCGCGGCCGTGACCCCCGCCCAGGCCGCCGGCGCGGTCCTGACCACCGGAAGTCCGAGTGGCCCGGACGTCGCCGTCGGCGACGTGCTGACCGCCAACCTGGTCTCCGGCACCACCGCGAACTTCAACAACAGCGCCACCGGGTCGACCGGCGTCAAGTGTGCCGCCTCCTCCTTCTCGGCGACCGTCACCGCCAACCCGGCCGCGCCGGGCAGCGCCGTCGAGCGGCTCGACACCCAGACCTTCGGCTCCTGCACCTCCAACGTCATCGGTGTCACCGGCGTCAAGAGCGTCACGGTCACCAGCCTGCCGTTCACCAACACGGTCAGCGACGCCCCTGGCAACCCGGTCAAGCTCACCCCCGGCGCGGCCGGCGTGATGGGCACCACCGTGGTGCTCAACACCATCCTGGGCAGCATCAGCTGCAACTACCAGAACAGCACCGGGATCAACGGCACCACCTCGAACACCGGCAACACCATCGGTTTCGCCGGCCAGCCGTTCGCCCTGGTGTCCGGGCCGAGCCTGTGCTTCTCGACGGGCTACTTCAGCGCCACCTACGGCCCGGTTCTCGACAGCTCCGTCGCCGGCAGCCCGGCGCTCTTCGTCAACTGACGCCGGGGCCCCCGCGGCCCGTCCTGACGACGGCGGCGTACGGCACCCTCACCGGGCCGTACGCCGCTGCGCCGGACCCGTCCCCGAACCGGAACGCCCGCCCCCGACCCCGGACGCCCGCCCCCGAGACAGCGAAGTGACCGGCCGGTAGGGTGGCGCCGCACGGAGACGGCGAACCGGATCGGGGCAGACGGATGAGCGACGACGGCGGGCACGGCACGGGCTTCTTCACCTCGGTGGCGGACGCCGCCGAGCAGTTGGCCGCCACCGGCTACCTGGCCTCCACCTCCGTGGCCACCACCGTCTTCCTCGCCGACCGGCTCGGCAAGCCGCTGCTGGTCGAGGGCCCGGCCGGGGTCGGAAAGACCGAACTCGCCAAGGCGGTGGCGGCGATCGGCCGCGCCCGGCTGGTCCGGCTCCAGTGCTACGAGGGCATCGACGAGGCCCGCGCGCTCTACGAGTGGAACCACGCCAAGCAGCTGCTGCGGATCACCGCCGGCCGCGACGAGGGCTGGCAGGAGGCCCGCACCGACATCTTCGGCGAGGAGTTCCTGCTCGCCCGCCCGCTGCTCACCGCGATCCGCGGCGAGGAGCCGACCGTGCTGCTGATCGACGAGATGGACAAGGCCGACGTCGAGGTGGAGGCGCTGCTGCTGGAGGTGCTCAGCGACTTCCAGGTCACCGTCCCCGAGCTGGGCACCATCACCGCCGAGCGCCGCCCCTTCGTGCTGCTCACCTCGAACGCCACCCGCGAGCTCTCCGAGGCGCTGCGCCGCCGCTGCCTCTTCCTCCACCTCGACTACCCCGAGGCCGAGTTGGAGCGCCGCATCGTCCGGCTCAAGGTGCCCGGACTGGACGAGACGCTGGCCGAGTCGCTGGTCCGGGTGGTCGGCGCGCTGCGCGCGATGGAGCTGCGCAAGGCCCCGTCCGTCGCCGAGACCATCGACTGGGCCCGCACCCTGCTGGCGCTCGGCGCCGGCACCCTGGACGAGACGGTCGTCCGGGACACCCTCGGCGTGATCCTCAAGCACCAGGACGACGTCCGCAAGGCCGCCCAGAAGCTCACCCTCGCATGACGACGCCCCGGGAGGCCGACACCGCCGCCCGCCTCACCGGCCTGGTCCGCGCCCTGCGCGGGCACGGCCTGCGGATCGGCCCGGCCGAGACGGTGGACGCCGCCGCCGTCCTGGACGTCCTCGGCTTCGCCGACCGCGAGCAGATGCGGGCCGGCCTGGCCGCCGCCCTGCTCCGCTCGGAAGCCCAACGGACCGTCTACGACGCCGCCTTCGACCTGTTCTTCCCGCTCGGCGTCGGCACCCCGGAGGCCGTCCGGGCCGACCCGCCGCCCGTCCCCGACGACCCCGAACCGCCGCGCTTCGGCCGCCCCGACCCGCTGCGCGAGCAGCTGCGCGAGCGCCTCGCCGCCGCGCTGGCCGCCGACGACCGCGCCGCCCAGGCCCGGCTGGCCGGCGAGCTGATCGAGGCCTTCGGCCGGTACGGCGCCGGAGGCTCCCCCGGCAGCGGGGGCTCCCCCGGCTCCGGCGGCTGGTCCGCCCAGCAGGCGCTCGGCCGGCTCGCCCCCGAGACGCTGCTCGCCCGCGTCCTCGCCGCCCTGCGCGAGCGGCCCGGCGCCCGGGACCCCGCCGACCGGGACCTCTCCGACCGGGTGCTCGCCGACGAGATCCGCCGCCGCATCCGGGACTTCCGCGCCATGGCCGCCGGCGAGGCCCGCCGCCGGGTCGCCGAGCTGCGCGGCCCCGAGCGGATCGCCGAACGCGCCGTCGCCCCTACCGCCGACCGGGTCGACTTCCTCTACGCCGGCCGCGACCAGCTCGCCGAACTGCGCCGCACCGTCCACCCGTTGGCCCGCAAACTGGCCACCCGGCTGGCCGCCCGGCGCCGGCGCGCCGCCCGCGGCGAGATCGACCTGCGCCGCACCCTGCGCCGCTCGCTGGGCACCGGCGGGGTGCCGCTGCGCCCCGCGTACCGGCGGCGCCGCCCGGCCCGCCCGGAGCTGGTGCTGCTGTGCGACGTCTCCGGCTCGGTGGCGGGCTTCGCCGACTTCACCATGCTGCTGGTGCAGGCGATGGGCGAACAGTTCAGCAAGGTCCGGGTGTTCGCCTTCGTCAACCGCACCGCCGAGGTGACCGGCCTGCTGCGCGGCGGCGACGACCCGGCACGCCTGGCCGCCCGGATCCTCGCCGAGGCCGAGGTCACGGGCTACCACGGCAACAGCGACTACGGCTCCGCACTCGGGGAGTTCGCCGAACGGCACCTGGACGCCGTCGGCCCGCGCACCTGCGTGCTGGTCCTCGGCGACGCCAGGAACAACCACCGCGACCCCAACCCGGACGCGCTGCGCCGGATCGCCGCCCGGGCCCGCCGGGTGTTCTGGCTCAACCCCGAGCAGCCCTCGCTCTGGCCGACCGGCGACTCCGCCGCCCTCGCCTACGCGGGCGTGGTGGAGATGCACTCCTGCCGCAACGCCCGCCGCCTCGGCGAGCTGATCGCCCGCCTGCTGCCGGTCTGACACCGGGCGCGGCCCCCGAGGCCGCGCCCGGTGCCCCGGCCGGCTACTTGTCCAGGTGCGCCAGGAAGTCCAGCAGCGCCTCGGTGACCTCGGCCGGGCGCTCCTGCTGCGTCCAGTGGCCGGTGTCCGGCAGCCGGACGTGCCGGTGCAGCCGGGGCGTCAGGTGCGTCAGCAGGTACTGGACCGCCTCCGGCGCGATCATCGCGTTCACCAGGTCCCGCTCGCCGACCACGAACAGCGCGGGCACGTCGATCCGCTGGCCGACGAACGCCGTCATCAGCTCGCTGTTCCGGTCGATGTTGCGGTACCAGTTGAGGCCCCCGGTGAAGGCGTTCTCGCCGTGCCGGGCGTAGTCGGCGGCGAACACGTCGAGGTCCTCGTCGGTGAGCCAGTCCGGCAGGCTCTCCGGCTCCGGGACGGTGTCCAGCAGCTTCTTGCCCTCGGGGACGATCCACGGTCGCGGCTCGCCGTCGGGCTGGATGCCGCAGAGGATGCGGCGCAGGCTGGACTTGACGTCGGCCGCCAGCTCGGCGTCGGCCCGGCCCGGCTCCTGGAAGTAGATCTGGTAGAAGCCCTCGCCGAAGTTCTCCCGGGCCGCGGACAGGGTGCCGGGCCCGGCCGGCAGCGGCGGCACGCTCAGCCCGGCCACCCCGCGCACCAGGTCCGGCCGCAGCGCCGCGGCGGCCCAGGCCACCGGCGCGCCCCAGTCGTGCCCGACCACGACGGCCTTCTCCTCGCCGAGCGCGGCGATCAGCGCCGTCACGTCGCCGACCAGGTGCAGCAGGGTGTAGGCGTCGATCCGCTCGGGCTGCTCGCTGCGGGCGTACCCGCGCTGGTCCGGCGCGACGACCCGGTAGCCGGCCTCGGCGAGCGGCGCGAACTGGTGGCGCCAGGAGTACCAGCTCTCCGGGAAGCCGTGCAGCAGCAGGACCAGCGGCCCCTCGCCCTGCTCCGCGTAGTGCAGCCGTACGCCGTTCACCACGACCTCGCCGTGCTTGATCGCGTCGTTCAACTCGCAACTCCCCATCCGGTGACAACATCCGGTGACAACATCCGTTCACTCCCGACCCTGCCCAGTCGGCCGCCCCCGGAACCCCGGCCGCCGAACGCGGCCGAGGCCGCCCCGGAACCCCGGGACGGCCTCGGCCTGACGTCGGCTGACGTGGCGTCAGTTCACGGTGTAGCTGTACGGGATCGCCGCGAGCACCGAACCGGTGGTGTTCAGGGCGTTGTTGGCGGTGGCCACGCCGGTCGGGCCGGACACCAGGTACAGCACGCCCTTGACGGTGCTGCCCTTCGGGCCGGTCGGGGTCAGCGTCACCTGGAGCGTGCCGGTGGCGCCGGGGGCGACGGTCACCGGGGTGGCGGCCGCGGCCGAGGCGTTCACCGAGGCGGCGTACGGGTCACCGGTGCTGGAGGTCAGCGCCGGGTCGAAGGCCTGGGTGTGCGCGGTGGCCGTGATGGTGGAGGTGCCGGCCGGCGCGCCGCCGGTGCCGAACGGGCCGATCTGCTGGACGAAGGTGCTCCAGGTGCCGGGGACGACCGGCTGCTCGGCGGTGCCGTTGTCGGTGACGACCGAGACGGTGGAGCCGTCCTGGGCCTTCTTCAGGTCGCCGAACAGGTCCGGCGAGCCGGTGGTGGCGCTCAGCTCGATCTGCGCCGGCGTCGAGGACGCCGCCACGGCCTTGAGCCGGTCGGTGCCCGGCGGCACCAGGAAGGACGGCACCGCGGAGCTGAGGCTCAGCGGCAGGGTGACGGTCGCCGAGGTGCCCTGCGGCACCAGCGGCACGTCCACCCGGCGGTCCAGCCGGCCGTCGGCCGCGATCCGCTGGGTCGCGACGGTGTTGTTGGTGTAGTTCACCTGGACGGTGACCGGCTTGCCGGCCGCCAGCTTGCTGCGGGCGTCGTTGGGCAGACCGGCCGCGGTGGCCTGGTTCTGGTTGAACGCGATGGTGCCGGTGAAGTCCTGGGCGAGCTCCTGGCCGCTGACCGGGCCGAGCACGTTCAGGACGAACCGCCAGCGGCCGGCGGCCGGGTTGACGGCGGTGGCCGAGACGCCGTTGCCGGTGCCCGCCAGGTTGCCCTGGGCGTCGAACTGCCCGTTGCCCTCGATGTCGACCGGGGTGCCGTTCGGGCTGATCAGCGCACCCTGCATGAGCAGCTTCGGGTCCTTGCCGACGGTCAGGCCGACCCGCAGGTCCTTCTGGCCCTTCGGGACGTCGAAGGCGTACGAGAAGCTCTGCGTCGGCGAGGCGCTGCGGCCGTTGCCGCCGGTGATGGTGCCGGTGAAGGTGCCCTTGCCCTGGTTGACCGGGACGAGGCTGCGCAGCACGACCGGGACGCTGGTGGTGTTGCCGTTGGAGCCGGAGACCAGGACGGCCTCGCTGGAGTCGCCGCTGGTGGCCGGGGTGGTGAGCTGGACCTTGAGGGTCTTGGTCTGGCCCGGCTTCAGGTCGGTGGTGCCGGGGCTCACGGCGCCGGCCGGCACCGCGCGCTGGGTGGCGGTGCCGAGCTCGACGGCGCCGTTGTAGCCGGCCTGGCCGGCCGGGGTGTAGAGGACGGCGGTCCACTCGCCGGCCACCGGGTGCGGGACGTCCACCAGGCCGAAGTTGGCCGGGGTGGCGCCGCCCTGCGGACGGGTGTTGGTCTCGAAGCGGCCCGAGGGGTCGAGCAGCGTCATCCGGACCACCGGCCCGTTGGTGACCGGGTTGGGCGCGCCCTGCCAGGCGATCGAGGCCGCGAGGCGGTCGGCGCCGGCCGGGACGGTGAACTTGACCTGCTTCTGCACCCAGTCCGCGCCGTTGGTCGCGTACTTGAAGGTGTCCTTCGAGGACGGGTCCAGCTGGACGGTCTGCCGGTTGCTCGACTGCGGCGCGAAGCCGCGGGTCGTGGCGCTCACCGTCTGGGTGCTGTCACTGGTGTTGGTGACGGACACCTCGGCGGTGTGGGTCGAGCCGGGGGCGCCGGCGATGTCGACCTGGCCGGTGTTGACCACGACGGTCTTCGCACCGTCGGTGCCGTCCCCGTCGTCGTAGCCGCGGGCGGCCTCGACGGCGGCGCGGACGTTCAGCAGGCCGGCGCCCTGCTCCTCGGCCGGAACGCCGAGGTCGGTGGCGGTGCCGGTGAGGAACTTCTTCACCAGCGCCGGGGCGGGCGAGTCGCCGCCGTGGGTGTCGCGGTAGGCCTGGATGACCAGGGCCGCGGCGCCGGTGACGAACGGGGCCGACTGGCTGGTGCCGCCGAACGGCTGGATCGGCGAGGGCTGCCCGTTGTAGCCCGTGCAGTCCGTGTACTTGCTGGTGTCGGGCGTGCACAGCGCCCAGTCCGACTCGCCCGGCGCGACCAGGTCGACGGTCCGGCCGGCCTGGGTGAAGCCGCCCGAGGAGAGCGCGGAGATGCGACTGTTGCTCCAGGTCTTGTTGGAGAACTGGGAGGCCGCGTAACCGGTCTGCTGGTAGTTCTGGTTGTCCGTCGAGGCGCCGACCGCGATCACGGACGGGTCGGTGGCCGGGGTGCCGATCGTGCCGCTGAGGCCGGCGTCACCGGTGGAGACCGCGACGGTGACACCGGCCTTGACGGCCTGCTCGTTGAAGAGCGAGATGGTGTCGTGCGCGCCGCTGTCCGGGGTGACGTTGCCGCCGAAGGACTCGTTCAGCACGTCCACGTGGGCGACCCGCACCGCGTAGTCGATCGACTGGAGGATCGACGAGTTGGACATCATCTCGCCGCCGGCCTTCAGCGCGACCAGGTCGGCGTCCGGGGCGAGGCCGCGGATGCGGATGTTGCAGCCGGCCGGCAGCGGGTGCGAGGAGTTGACGAACTTGGAGACGTCGTAGACCTGGCGGCCCTGGGCGATGACCGCCGAGGCGTCGCCGAAGGCCTCGGCCGCGCCGGTCGGCGCGTCCCAGCCGTCGCCCGCGAAGTCCTGGTAGTCGACCACGGCGTGCGAGCCGTCGGCCCGGATGAAGTCCGGGTTGTTCGGGTCGAGGCCGTCCGCGATGTAGGCGACCTTGACGCCCTTGCCGGTGGCCAGGTCCTCAACGCCGGGCTTGCCGTTGCCGGTGACGGCCCGGGTCGAGTAGAGGCCCTCGGGCTCCAGCAGCGGCTTGGCCGGGTCGGCGGGGCAGACCGTGTTGGTCGCGTTCTCCTCCGCCCCCTGGCCGTTACTGCCCGAAACGGCCTGCGGAGCGGCGTCGGCCTTGGGCGCCTTGGCGGCGGCGGTGTCCTTGGCCGCCTTCGCCTTGGCGGCGGCCGGCGGGGCGACCTGGACCTGGGCGTCCGCCACCACGGAGGAGACGGCCGGGTCGGCCTGGAGCTGGGCCCGCAGGGCGGGGCTGACCGTGGCCGAGAAGGCGTTGCCGACCACGAAACTCTTGATATCGGTGCCGCCGCCGGCCTTGACCTTGTTCAGCAGCGGCGCCTGTGCGTCGGCGGTCTTCTGCTGCCGGGCGCCGAGGTGGCCGTGGTCGGCCGGGGCGTCCGCGATCTGGTCCTTCATGATGACGATCACCGGCACCGGGGACCCGTCCGTGGACGCCGCCTGGGCGTTCTGCGGTTCGGGGGCCGGGGCCGCGGTCGCGATGGTCCCGAGGCTCAGGACCATGGACGCGGCGGTCACCGTGACGGCGGCCGCTAGCTGGGTTTTCCGCCAGCCGATCATATAAATCCTCTCGTCAGATGGACAGCTGACGCATTCCAACGCACCTGAGAGGATCACGACAAGGGGGTAAATCCCCATCAGAAAGTAAAGTTGACCATCAATCAGTAAAATTCGGAGAGGAAATCGGGTCGAATCCGCATCTTTCAGCCGATCGGCCCTTACCGGATCCGGACGGCCGGCACGGGAGAGCCCCGGCGGACTCCCTTCCCACGGCGCCGCCCGGCGAAACGGCCGCCACGGCGCCCGGGCGTCCCGCGGCGGGAGCCGCGGCGGGACGCCCGGCCCGGTCTCAGGTGCCGGCCAGCCGCTCCTGAGCGTCCGCCAGGTCCTCGGCGGTGGGCGCGTCATCCTGGGTCAACCGGTGGCGCCAGTAGCCGGTGAAGTCGATGTCCTCCTTCGGCACCCCCTGCTCCTCGATCAGGAGCCGGCGGACCTCCCGGACCGCCCCCGCCTCCCCGGCCAGCCAGACGAAGGGCTCACCCCCCGGCAGCACGCCGTCCCGGAACGCCTCGGTCAGCACGGTGCCCGGGGCCGCGCCGTCGCGGTACAGCCACTCCACCTCCAGCTCGGCGCGGCTCTCCAGCTCCTGGCGTTCCGCCTGGTCGGCCACCTCGATCCACACGTACGCCCGCACCCCCTCGGGCAGCACCCCGAGCAGCGTCGCGAGCGCCGGCAGCGCGGTCTCGTCGCCGGCCAGCAGCACCCAGTCGGCCTCCGTGGCGGCCTCGACGAAGGGGACCTGCGGGGCGTACAGCGCGGAGGGGCCGACCATCCCGAGCCGGTCCCCCGGCGCGGCCCGCTCCGCCCAGGCGGCGGCCGGGCCGGAGTCCCCGTGCAGCACGAAGTCGATCTCGACCAGCCGGGTGCCGGGCCGCCGGCCGCGCAGGGTGAAGCTGCGCAGCAGCGGGCGCTCGGCCTCCGGGATCGCCAGGTAGGCCTGGTACCAGCCCATCGGGTCGTCCTGCCGGGCGGGCAGCACCGGCTCGCGCTGCCCGGGGCGCGGGAAGCAGAGCTTCAGCTGCTGGTCCGGGGCGGTCCCGACGGCGTCGGGGAGTTCCTCGGCGGCGAAGGTGATCCGGGCGGTGCGCGGTGTGATCCGGCGGACCTCGACGACCTCGACGAAGGTGACGGGCAATGTCATCGCGAAACCCCTTCGATTGGTAACCTTACGGCATAAAGAGTTGCCGTCGGAGCGATACTTTACGCCATAAGGAGATGTCGGATGACCGTCTACGCCGGGCAGGGCGACGCCCACCGCGCGCTCGCCCTGCTCTGGGGCGCGCCCGAGGAGCCGCGCGCCGGGCGCAGCGGCCCCAAGCCGGGTCTGAGCGTCGACGCGATCGTGTCCGCCGGAATCGCGGTGGCCGACGCCGAGGGCATGGCCGCGCTGTCGATGCGCGCCGTGGGCGAACGGCTCGGCCGCACCGCGATGGCGCTCTACACCTATGTGCCCGGCAAGGCCGAACTGCTCGACCTGATGCACGACCGGGCGCTCGCCGAACTCGCCACCGAACCCCCCTCGGGAGTTCCCGCCGAATTCCCCGGCGGACTCCCGGTGGCCGACACCTGGCGGGAAGCCGTCACCGCCTGGGCCGAGGCCCTGTACGCCTGCTACCTGCGCCACCCCTGGGTGCTCCAGGTCTCGCAGGCCCGCCCGGTCCTCGGCCCCGCCGAACTCGCCGCGATGGAGGCGCTGTTGCGCGCACTGCGGCCGGCCGGCCTGGCGCCGGCGCGGCTGCGCGGGGCGGTCGCCGCGCTCTGGCAGTTCGTCCGCGGCCTGGCCGCCACCACCGCCGACGCGCGCGGCGCGGCCGCCGCCACCGGGATCGCCGACGAGGACTGGTGGGCCACCCGCTCCGCCCGACTCGCCGAGCTGGCACCGGACTTCGCGGAACGCTTCCCCCTGCTCGTCGCCCTGCAGAGCACCGGCGGCGGCGCCCCCGAGGACGGCCACCGGGAGGCCTTCCGCGCCGGGCTCGCCGTGCTGCTCGACGGCATCGCGGCGGGGGCGCCCTCAGACGATCCGGGCGTGCGCTGACCGTGCCGGGCGCGTTCCAGCCCTGCCGCGCATCCCCTAACCGTGCCGGGCGGCGGGGAGCGCCAGCAGGACACCCAGCACCACCAGGGTGGAGTACCCGGCGATCTCGTGGCCGGCCGGCACCAGGACCCGGACGAAGCCGAACAGCCGGAAGCCCTCGATCCAGGTGGACAGCAGGCCGGAGGCGCCGCCGACGATCAACACGGAGCCGAGGTAGCCGAGCAGGGTCTTCATGCTCCCGAGCCTAGGAATCCGGCCCTCCGCCGGACATCCGACTTTCGGTGCGGGCCGGCACCACCAAAGTCGTCCCTTCCGCGCGGCTCCGACCCGGCTCCGGACGGTTCCTCACCGCCCGGCCCGACTCCGGACGGCTCAGCCCGACTCCGGACGGCTCAGCCCGGCTCCGGACGGAGCAGCAGGCCCGGCGGCCCGGCGGCGGCGCGGGTACGTTCGCCGTGTGTTCCCCACCCGCACACCCCTGAAGTCGCCCTCCGCCGCCGTGACCGCGGCCGGAGCCGCCGCCTGCGCCGTCCTGGTCCTCGCCGTCACCGCCCCGGCCTCCCTCGCCCAGGACTCCGTCCCCGCCGTCGGCGGGGAGCGGCTCGGCCGCCCGGCCGTCCAGGTCGCGCCGCTGGCCGGGGCGCCCGCGCTGCCGTCCGACCTGACCGGCCGCTCCTGGCTGGTCGCCGACGCGGCCACCGGCGAGGTGCTCGCCGCCCGCGACGCCCACCTGCCGCTGCCCCCGGCCAGCACCCTCAAGATGCTGTTCGCGGACACCGTGCTGCCCAAGTTCGACCGGGCCACCGAGCACAAGGTCACCACGACCGAGCTCGCCAGCCTCGGCGCCGGCAGCAGCCTGGTCGGCGTCAAGGAGAACCTGCCGTACCGGGTCGAGGACCTCTGGCGGGGCGTCTTCCTCAGCTCCGGCAACGACGCCGTCCACGTCCTCGCCCACATGAACGGCGGCATCCAGCAGACCGTCACCGAGATGCAGGAGCGCGCCCGGGCGCTCCAGGCCCGCGACACCAAGGTCGTCTCCCCGGACGGCTACGACATGGACGGCCAGGTCTCCTCCGCCTACGACCTCACGCTCTTCGCCCGGGCCGGGCTGCGCAACGCCGACTTCCGCTCCTACTGCGCCACCCGCACCGCAAGCTTCCCCGGCGGGCTGGACAAGCTCACCGGCCGGCGCACCAGCTTCGACATCGCCAACACCGACCGGCTGCTCGGCAAGTACCCCGGCCTGATCGGCGTCAAGAACGGCTACACCACCAACGCGGGCGCCACTTTCACCGGCGCCGCCGAACGCGACGGCCGCACCCTGCTGGTGACGGTGATGCACCCGGACGCGCAGGGCAGGGTCTACGACGAGGCCGCCAGCCTGCTCGACTGGGGCTTCGCGGCCGCCGGGAAGGTCCAGCCGGTCGGCAAGCTGGTCGACGACACCGCCGCCCCCGCCCCCGCCGGGCCGTCCGCCGCCGCCGACGGGGCCGAGGCCGGCGAGCAGCTGCCGCCCTGGTCCCGTCCGCCGCTGACCAGCGGCTCCGGCTCGGGCCTCGCCCCCGCCGTCTGGACCGCCGCCGTCCTCGCCACCGCCCTCGCCGCCTGGGCCACCGCCCGCGTCACCGCCCGCCGCCGCACCGCGTCCGCCGCGTCCGCCGCGTCCGCCGCGGCGTACGACGGGGGCGGGGCGACCGCCGTCGGGGGCGCCACCGGCGCCACCGGCGTCGGCGGCCACGGCCGGCACCGCCTCACCCGCCGCGCCCGCACCCTGCTCCGCACCGCCCGGACCCGCGGGCCCCGCTGACAGGACAGGGCGTTCCCGTGGAACTCTGGCTGCTGAACCACTTCTCCACCGCCCTGCTCGCCCTCCTGGTGGTCGGCGGCTTCGTCGTCCTCGCGGTGACCGCCAGCCTCGTCACCACCCGGCGCTTCCCCGCCCTCGTCGGAGGCGAGAACAACGACATGGTCGGCGTGGTGCTCGGCATGTTCGGGGCGATCTACGGGATCATCCTCGCCTTCGTCATCGTCAACCTGTGGACCGAGCTCCAGGACACCCAGAAGATCGTCTCCACCGAGGCGACGGCGGTCTCCCAGATCGCCCGCGACGCCAAGGCCTTCCCGCCCGACGTCCAGACCGCCGTGGACGCCTCGGTCCGCGGCTACGTGCACGGCGTCGTCGAGCTGCAGTGGCCGCTGATGCGGGCCGGCCACGGCGACTTCACCGTGACGGCCTCGAAGATGGACGCGATGTACACGGCGCTGCGCGCGTACGAGCCGCAGTCCCAGTCCGAGCAGGCCTTCTACACCGAGGCCCTGAGCAGCCTCAACGACGCGGTCGGCCAGCGCCGGGACCGGATCAACGCCAGCCGCGAGGAACTGCCCGTCCTGCTCCAGGTCCTGATCGTGGGCGGCGCGCTGGTGATCCTCGCGCTGACCCTGCTGTACGGCATCCGCAGCCTGAAGGTGCGGATGCTGTTCGTCGGCTCGGTGGCCGCCCTGATCGGGTTCAGCCTGCTGCTCGTCCTGGTGCTCGACCGGCCCTTCGCCGGGGAGCTCAGCGTCTCGCCGGCACCGTTCAAGGAGAGCGCGCTGGCCAGGTTCTGGTGACGTGGCCTCCAGGGCCTGTCTTCGAACTCCCGTCGTCCGCCCGGAGGGCGGGCGGGGCGGCGTTGGGGTGCGTGCATCGCAAGGCGGAGGAGGGAGCCACTGCGGAGCATTGGCGACCGACGACAACGCGGCGAGGTGCGTGCCCCGGCGTCGGCCCGCAGACGCGAGTTCGACGACAGGCCCTAGACTTCCGGCCATGACCACGCCCGACCCCTCCGCCGCGGACCGGCTCGCCCGGATCGTCCAGCTCTCCTCCGGGAGCTACCTGCTCGTCACCACGTACAGGAAGGACGGCACCGCCGTGCCGACCCCGGTGTGGGTGGTGCGCGACGGGGAGGCGCTCGGGGTCTGGACCGTCGCGGACTCCTGGAAGGTCAAGCGGATCCGCAACCGCGCCGACGTGCTGGTCGGCCCGTGCGACGTCAAGGGCCGCCCGACCGGCGAGCAGTACCCCGCCACCGCCGAGCTCCTCGGCCCCGAGCGCACCGCCGCCTACCGCACCCTGCTGCGCCAGAAGTACGGCCTGCTCGGCGTGCTCACCCTGCTCGGCAGCCGGCTGCGCCGCGGCGAGCGCGGCACCGTCGGCATCCGGATCACGCTGACGGACTGAGCGCTGACGGACCGGGCGCCGACGGACCGGGCTACGGGTGCGGGCCCGCCAGTGCGCTGGGCAGCCCGACGAACCCCGACTCCGGTCCGAACCGCTCCTCCAGCCCGTCCGCCAGGGCGGTCAGCGCGGCCGCGCCGTCGCCGTGGAAGGACGAACCGTGCATCACCGCCAGGGTGCGCGGGCGCAGCTCGGCGAGGGAGCGCAGCGCGGTCGCGGCGGCCGTCAGGCAGGAGGTCTGGCGGAACAGCCCCTCGGATTCCAGGGCCGATTCGACCAGGTCGGCGTCGGTGACGGCGGGCCCGTTGCCGAGGTGGGTGAACAGGTCGCCGCAGAACAGGGTGCGGGTCTGCTCCTCGAACAGCACCCGCGCCTCCCAGCCGTGCGGCACGTGCGCGGTGTTGATGTTGCGCACCCGGCGGCGTACCTGGCGCCCGCCGAGGTCCAGCACCTCGCCGTCGTCCATCGGCACCGGCGGGCGGTCGGCCAGGTCGTTCAGCGAGACCAGGCAGCCGAGCGTGTTGTGCGCGACCCGCGCGTGCGGGGCCGCGGCGAGGAACTCGTTCATCGCCCCGCACTCGTCCGCCTCGACGTGCCCGAAGGTCACCCACCGCAGCCGCTCCACCGGCAGCACCCGGCCGACCGCCTCGGACACCGCCGGGAACAGCGAGCGCATCCCGGTGTGGAAGATCAGCGGCTCCTCGGCGTCGACCAGGAACTGGTTGAAGGTGAACCCGGCGGGCGGGGCGATCTCCGGGACGAAGGTCGAGATCCGGTAGATGCGTTCGGCGATCTCGTCGATGCGTGTGTCCATGGGCCCGTTGCCTACCCGAGCCGCCCGGGGCCGGCGCTCAGGCGGCACCGGACATGCCGCCCGCGTCGCCGGTTCGGCCGAGCGGCGCGGCTCCGACCGGCCACCGCGGAACCCGGCCTGGCGGCGTGGCAGGCTGGCGGCCATGGACGAGAACGAGGCCGGGCCGCTCCCGCTGCTGGTGGTGGACGGCGCGAACGTGGTCGGATCGGTGCCGGACGGCTGGTGGCGCGACCGGCGGGGCGCCGCCGAGCGGCTGCGGGACGCGCTGGTGGCCGTCGCCGAGCGGGGCGTGCCGGAGCACCCCGGCCCGCTGGAGGTGGTGCTGGTCGTCGAGGGCGCGGCCCGGGGGGTGGACGGCGTGCCCGGAGTACGGGTGGTGGCGGCGAGCGGCAGCGGCGACGACCGGATCGTGGAGCTGGTCCGGGCCGAGAAGGCCCGGAACCCCGCCCGCACCTGCCTGGTCGCCACCGCCGACCGCGAACTGCGGGCCCGGGTCGGCGCGTCGGGTGCCGCCGCCATCGGGCCGCGCAGCGTTCGGCCGTAGCCCTGCGATATGTCTAGTCGGCCTGGGTGGCGTACATGCCCCAGTGGATCGACGGGTCCGAGGTGTGCGCGGTGAACAGCAGGTCCCGGCCCGGGCGGGCGGGGACCTCCACCGAACCGACGCCGGTGGAGTCGACCGGGCACTGGACCGTGAAGTCGACCGGCGCCGCGCCGCCGATGTGCACGTCCACCGAGCCGCCGCCCCGGCAGCCGAGCGTGAACGTGAACGGCTGCGACGGGTTCACCGAGGCCGTCACGGCGCCGCCGTCGCCGATCCAGTCCGGTATCCAGATCAGCCCCTCCGGCCCCGGGTGCGGCAGGATCTCGCCCGTCCCCGGCTGGCCGGGAACCGCGGCGGGCGCCTCGGCCCCGCTCCCGGCCGGCTGCGCCACCGCCGTCCCGGCGAGGGCGAGCACCGCCCCCACCGCCCCGGCCACCGCCGCGAAGCCGTGCTTCCCCGTACGCTTCATCGCTGGTTCCCCCTTCGGTGTTCCTCGGTCCGCACGCCCGGTGTTCGGCGTGCGGAGCAAACCTACGACGCCCCACTGACAAGGGACACCCGCCGGGGCGCCGCCCGGCGGAGCGGCCTGGCACCGCCGGTTCGGGAACGTACGGGAACCGGTTCCGGAACGTACGGGAACCAACCGCGTCGCCCGTCCGACTGCTGGGGGGTGAGTGCGAAGTCGCCGGGAGTCCGGCCGTTGAGTGTGCTGGCGGGGTTCGTCCTGCTGCTGGTGGTGGTGTTCGTGGTGGCCTACGGGGTGGGGCGCCAGGTCGGCCCGGTCGCGCCCGGGTTGCGGCCCAGTAGCGGGGGCGGCGGGTCGCCCGGGATGGACGGGCACGGCATGGGCGGGATGCGGTGAGCGCCGTCGCCGAGCCCGTGGTCGCCACCGATCTGGCGGTCGGCGGGATGACCTGCGCGGCGTGCGTGGGCCGGGTGGAGAAGCGGCTGGCCCGGATCGACGGGGTGACGGCCGGGGTGAACCTGGCGACCGGACGGGCCCGGGTGCTGCACCCGGCCGGGGTGCCGGTCGCGGAGCTGGTGGCGGCGGTCGAGCGGGCGGGCTACACCGCCGAGCCGCTGCCCGCGGGGGCGCCGGTCGGGGTGGCGGCGGAGGAGCCGGACGAGCGCTGGCGGCTGCTGGTCACCACCCTGCTGGCCGTCCCGGTGCTGGTGCTGTCGATGGTGCCGTCGGCGCAGTTCACCGCCTGGCAGTGGGTCTGCTTCGCGCTCGCCGTCCCCGTGGTGACCTGGGGGTCTGCCGGGTTCCACCTCCGCGCCCTGCGGGGGCTGCGGCACGCGGCGGCGACCATGGACACCCTGGTCAGCCTGGGTGTGGTGGCTTCCTTCGGCTGGTCCGCGTACGCGCTGTTCCTCGGCGGGGCGGGCGATCCGGACATGCGGATGCCGTTCTCGCTGACCGCCGACGGCGGCGGCACTGCGCACGTGTACCTGGAGGCGGCGGTCGGCGTGCCGCTGTTCGTGCTGGCCGGGCGGCTGCTGGAGGGCCGGGTGCGGCGGCGCAGCGGGTCCGCGCTGCGGGCCCTGGCCGAGCTGGGCGCCAAGCAGGTGTGCCTGCGGGGGGCGGACGGCGAGGAGCGCCTGGTGCCGATCGAACTGCTGCTGCCCGGGCAGGAGTTCGTGGTGCGGCCGGGCGAACGGGTGGCCACCGACGGGGTGGTGGTCGACGGGGGTTCGGCGCTCGACCTGAGCCTGCTGACCGGGGAGAGCGTGCCGGTCGAGGTCGGCCCCGGGGACCGGGTGGCGGGCGCGACGGTGAACGTGGGCGGCGCCCTGGTGGTGCGGGCCACGGCCGTCGGCGCGGACACCCAACTGGCCCGGATCACCGCGCTGGTGGCGGAGGCCCAGGCCGGCAAGGCGCGGGCGCAGCGGCTGGCGGACGCGGTAGCCGGGGTGTTCGTGCCCTGTGTGCTGGCGGTCGCGGCGAGCGTGCTGGGCTTCTGGCTGGGCGCGGGCGCGGCCCCGCAGGCGGCGGTGACGGCGGCGGTCGCGGTGCTGGTGGTGGCCTGCCCGTGCGCGCTCGGGCTGGCCACGCCGACGGCGCTGCTGGCGGCGACCGGGCGGGGCGCGGAGCTGGGCGTGCTGGTGCGCGGCCCGGAGGTGCTGGAGAGCCTGCGCCGGGTGGACACGGTGGTGATGGACAAGACCGGGACGCTGACCACCGGCCGGATGGAACTGGCCGCCGTCACCACCGCGGACGGTCCCACGCAGGACGAGGCCCTGCGGCTGGCCGGCGCGGTCGAGCACCGCTCCGAGCACCCGATCGGCCGGGCCGTCGCGGCGGCGGCCCGCGAGCGCTGCGGGCCGCCGCCGGCCGTGACCGGCTTCGCGGCCGCCACCGGGCTCGGGGTGTCCGGGACGGTCGAGGGCCGGGCCGTCCGGGTCGGGCGGCCGGACGACGCCGCGCTGCCGCCGGCCCTGGCCGAGGCGGTGGCGCAGGCCGGGGAGGCGGGCCGCACGGCCGTCGTGGTCGAGCTGGACGAGCGGCCGGCGGCCGTCCTGGCGGTCGGCGACACGGTGCGCTCGGGGAGCTGGCGGGCCCTGCACCGGCTGCGCGGGCTGGGCCTGGAGACCGTACTGCTGACCGGGGACGGCCCCGGCGCCGCCCGGGCGGTGGCCGCCGAGCTGGGCATCGAGCGGGTGCACTCCTCGGCCTCCCCCGAGCGCAAGGCCGAGGTGGTGGCCGAACTGCGCGCCGCCGGACGGACGGTCGCGGTGGTCGGCGACGGCGTCAACGACGCGGTGGCACTGGCCTCGGCGGACCTCGGGGTGGCGCTGGCCTCCGGCAGCGACGCCGCGATCGGCGCGGCCGGGCTGACCCTGGTGCGCGGCGACATCGAGGCGGTGGTGGACGCCGTACGGCTGGCCCGGCAGACCCTGGCGACCATCCGGGCCAACCTGCTCTGGGCCTTCGGCTACAACCTGGTGCTGATCCCGCTGGCGGCGGTCGGACTGCTCAACCCGATGCTGGCGGCGGTCGCCATGTCGCTCAGCTCGCTGCTCGTGGTGGGCAACAGCCTGCGGCTGCGCACCTGGGAACCGGGGCGGGGACAGCGCAGGGGCCAGGGACAGGGGCAGGGACGGGGACAGGGACAGCGCAAGGGAGGACGACGGTGATGGCCTGGCAGCGTCTCGGGGCGGTCGGCCCGCCGGTCGGCGCGGCGGCGCTGGCCCTGGTCCTGCTCACCGGCTGGACGGCGTTCGGCGGGGCCGGCCGCGACCGCCCGGTGGAGGCCGGCCCGGGCTGGGTGCTGCTGCCGACGGCCGGCGCGGCCTCCGCCACTGCGGCCTTCTTCACGATCCGCAACCCGGGCGACATACCGGACGAACTGACCGGTGCCAGCTGGGAGTTCGGCGGCCGGATCACCCTGAAGCGGCACCTGCACCAGGGCGCGGCGGGCCGCTGGGAGCCGGCCCCGGCGCTGCCGGTGCCGGGCCGCGGCGAGCTGCGGATGACCCCGGAGGACGCGGACCTGATGATCGCCGACCCGCCGCCGCTGCGGGCCGGCCAGTGGGTGGAGTTCACCCTCACCTTCCGGCACAGCCCGCCGCTGCGGCTCGCCGCCCAGGTGCTGCCGGCGGCCGAACGGCCGCGCTGAACGGGCGCGCTGAAAACGTCAGGGCGTGTCCCGCGGATCCTTCCGGTCCGCGGGACACGCCCTGACGTCATCGGCTCAGGAAGGCCGCTCCCCGAGCGTCTCCTCGACCGCCCGGCGCGGGGTGGCCGCCCCGGGCGGTCCGTACCCGGCCCGCAGGACCAGCTGGACGTGGCCCGGCCCGGCCGCCGGGTCGCGCAGCGCCCAGCGGGTGTCCGGCCACTCGATCGCCTGGTGCCAGACCGTGAGCCGGACGCCGTGCAGCGTGGCCAGCAGCCAGACCCGCTCCAGCGCCTGCCCGGTGCGCAGCCAGTCCGGCGGGCCGTCGCCGCGGGTGGTGAGGGTGCACAGCTGGGGCAGCGCCTCGAAGCGCTGCGAGGGCGGCTGCTCGGGGGCCTCCGGCGGGCGGCCGCCGAACTCGCGCATCGGCACCCGGGCGTCGTGGTCCTGCGGGCCGAGCGCCGACCGCGGGATGCCGTCCTCGGCGGTGCCGTCGTCGGGCCGCAGCCAGGCGCGGGACTCGGCGGACCTGGCCGGGTCGGCGGCGTTGCGGCGCTCGGCGTCGGCGGTGAGCTCCTGCACCCGCCGTACGCCCTCCTCCTCCAGCGCGGCCAGGGTGACGCCCTCCTCCCGGGCGGCGGCCATCAGCTCGCCGATCACCGCCTCGGGCACGTCGCGCTGGGTGAAGGGCTCGCGGCTGGAGTGCCGGGCGGCGATGGCGGGGTAGAGGTCGCGACCGAAGGGCGCCTCCGCGACGGCCGGGCGGGAGAGGTCGAGCACGGCGAGCAGCCCGGGCTCGGCGACGTCCGGCAGCAGCCGGACCAGCGGTTCCCGGTCCAGCCGCCCGGCCGCCACCCGCAGGTTGAACACGGCCGCGCCGACCGCGATGTGCACGGCCGCGCCGGCCGGGTCGGCCAGCGGTACGGAGCGATCGGTGTCGGCGTACACGGCGAGCCCGCGCCCGTCCGGGGTCGGCACGAAGCGCCAGGGCTGGCTGTTGTGCAGCGACGGCGCCGCGCCGCCGGCGGCGGCGAGCAGGCGCAGGTCGGCCGCGCTGAGCATCTGGGTGAGAGCCGGGTCGAGCGTCATGGCGATCCACTCCTTCAGCCGCTGGGCTTCGGCATCAACCGCGGGGTCAGGACGGGCCCGGAGGTCCCGCTGCTTCCGAGCGTGCGCGCCCGGCCGCGCGGACGACAGGGCCCTTGGGCCCGTCCTCACGACGGCCGGGCCGGGGGCCTTGGCGGGCACAGGCCCGTCCGGTGGATCGGGACGGGGGCGGATCCACCGGACGGGCGTCCGTCACCCGTGCGGGACGACCGCGACGGGAGCCTCGGCGTGGTGCAGGACGGCGTGCGCGACCCGGCCGAGCCGGGGGCCGAACTCGATCGGGCGGCGGCCCCGGCCGACCACCACCAGGGCGGCGCCCGCGGAGGCCTCGACCAGGGCGCGGGCGGCCCCGAGCTGCACGTCCTCGACCACCTCGACGTCTGGGTACCGCTCGCGCGGTCCGGCCAGGGCGAGCGAGAGCAGCTCGGCCTCCAGCGCCTCCAGCTGGCCGAGCTCGGCGGCCGGGACGGCGCCGCCCGCGTAGCCGAACACCGGCGGCAGGTCCCAGCCGTGCACCGCCCGGACCCGGGCGCCGCGCAGGGCCGCCGCGCGGAAGGCGAAGTCGAGCACCTCCGGCTCCGGGGTGTGGGCGTCCACGCCGACCACCACCTCGCCCTTGCCGCTCTCGCCCGCCGTTCCGGCCTCGCGCACCACGACCAGCGGCACGGTGCTGCGCCCGGCCACCGAGATGCTGACCGAGCCCAGCAGCAGCCCAGTGAAGCCGCCGCGGCCGCGCGAGCCGAGCACCAGCAGCTCCGCCTCCGCGGCGGCGGCCAGCAGACCGTCCACCGGCGCGTCCAGGACGGCGTCGGTCTCCACGGTCAGGTCCGGGTACAGGCCGCGGACGTCCTCGGCGGCCTCGGCCAGGGTGCGGCGGACGGCCTCGGGCAGGTCGTCCGACTCCGCGAAGGAGGACACCCCGTCGGTCAGCCACGGCCAGGCGTGCACCAGGCGCAGCGAGGCGCCCCGGCGCACCGCCTCGGCGGCGGCCCAGTGAACGGCCGCGGTGCTCTGCGGCGACCCGTCGACCCCGGCCAGCACGGTTGACGTCATGTCTCTTCCTCCACACTGTCGACACGCTGTCGACGCTCGGCGGTTCGGTGCGGGCCGCGGTGCGCTCTGACGCCCCGTCCGCTCCTCCCCCACCCTGGCACCCGCACACGGCCCGGCGGCAGAGGCCGCAGGACCCTCCGCGACGGGACGAAAGGCCCGCCCGACGGAGCCTACGGCCGACCCCGCCGTCCCGGCCACCGACACCGGGGCACTACCTTGAACACGGCAATCCCGCTGGTCGGACGGCACCCGAGTCGGGTCGGGCGGCGGGGGCCGTCCGGACGGTGGGCGGGGTGCGTCCGGACGGTGGACGGGCTGGTCAGGGCAGGACGACGAGGAGGACAGCGGTGGGCGGAGCGGACGGCGGCGCGGCGGGTGGCGGCGCGCGGATGCCACGGCTGCGCCTGGACGAGCTGCTGGAGGAGCTCCAGTGGCGGATCGACGCGGCGCGCGGCACGCAGAACCGGGTGCACAGCCTGTTGGAGGCGGTGCTGGCGGTCGGGCGTGAGCTGGACCTGGCGCAGGCGCTGCACCGGATCGTGGAGGCCGCCGCCGACCTGGTGGACGCCCGCTACGGGGCGCTCGGCGTGATCGGGCCGGACGGGCACACCCTGTCGCAGTTCCTGACGGTGGGCCTGAGCGAGGAGGAGATCGCCGAGATCGGCCCGCCGCCGTCGGGCCGGGGCATCCTGGGCGAGCTGATCCGCGAGCCGCGGCCGCTGCGCTGCCCGGTGCTGTCCGACCACCCGGCCTCGGCCGGCTTCCCGGCGAACCACCCGCCGATGCACACCTTCCTGGGGGTGCCGGTGCGGGTGCACGGCGAGGTGTTCGGCAACCTCTACCTGACCGACAAGCGCGGCGGGCTGGACTTCGACGAGGACGACGAGGCGGTGATCTCGACCCTGGCGGTCGCGGCCGGGGTGGCGATCGACAACGCCCGGCTGTACGAGGAGGCGCAGCTGCGCCAGCGCTGGCTGCGGGCGAGCACCGAGATCACCCGCAGCCTGCTGTCGGGGGCGCCGCGGCTGGAGGTGGTCGAGCTGATCGCCCGCCGGGCCCGGGAGATCTCCGGCGCCGAGCTGGCGGACGTCTCGGTGGCGCTGGCCGGCCCGGAGGAGCGGGCCGAGGAGCTGACGGTGGAGGTCGCGCTCGGCGCCGATCCCTCCGCGCGGCTGGGGGTGACGGTGCCGGTGGACGGCACGCTGTCCGGCGCCGCGTACGCCTCCGGTTCGCCGGCCACCAGTGACGAGCTGGCCTCCGACACCCGCTTCCCGGCCGGTCCGGCGGGCCGCTTCGACGGGCTGGGCGCGGCGGTGGCCGTGCCGCTGGGCACCGGTGCCGGGTACGGGCGGGGCGTGCTGCTGCTGGCCCGGGCACAGGGGCAGCCGGCCTTCGGGCCGGAGGAGACGGGCCCGCTGCTGGGCTTCGCCGACCAGGCCGCGCTGGCCCTGGAGCTGGCCGAACGGCGGCGCGACGCCGAGCAGTTGAACCTGCTGGAGGATCGTGACCGGATCGCCCGGGACCTGCACGACCTGGCCATCCAGCGGCTGTTCGCGACCGGGATGACGCTGCAGAGCGCGGGCCGGCTGATCGAGAGCCAGGCCGCGGCGGACCGGGTGGCCCGGGCAGTGGCCGACCTGGACGAGACCATCAAGATCATCCGCTCGACCATCTTCGGCCTGCGCGCCCACAGCGAGCCGGACCGCGGCCTGCGCGCCCGGGCCACCCGGGTGGTCACCGAGGCCCAGGGGCCGCTCGGCTTCGCGCCCCGGCTGAGCATGGAGGGCCTGCTGGACACCGACGTGCCGCAGGAGCTGGCCGGGCACGTGGTCGCGGTCCTCGCCGAGGCGCTCAGCAACGCCGCCCGGCACGCCGGGGCGTCCCGGGTCGAGGTGACGCTGCGCGCGCTGGCCGGGCGGGTGGCGCTGACCGTGACGGACGACGGCGTCGGCGTGCCCGAGGGCGGGCGGCGCAGCGGGCTGCGCAACCTGGCCGAGCGCGCCGACCGGGTCGGCGGCTCGTTCACCGTCGACCCGGCCGAGGGCGGCGGCACCCGGCTGGCGTGGGAGGCCCCGGTCGGGTCCTGAGGCCTGCTCCCCGCGGGGCGGTCAGCCCCGCAGGGCGCCCAGGAAGGCGAGCAGGTGGGCGTTGAACTCCGCCGGCCGCTCCATGTTCGGGTAGTGCCCGGTGCCCTCGACGGTCACCGCGCGGCCGTCGACGACGGTGCGGACGACCCGTTCGGCCAGGTTGACGTGGTCCGCCGAGTCGATGCCGCCGTTGATCGCCAGGAGCGGGACGGTGATCCCGGTCAGCCGCTTCCAGGTGTCGGTGACCGGCACCAGGTACTGGGGGTCGTCGGGGGTGTGCTTGGAAATGGTGTTCCGGGTCATCTCCTTGAGCCTGCGCACCACCTCCGGGTCGACCTCGTCCAGGCGGCGGTGCGGCCCGGAGGCGAGCCGGGTGAAGGAGTCGATCCAGCCCTCGCCGTCGCCCTCGGCGAGGGCCGCGGTCTGGTCGGCGGCGAGTTCGCCGAGCCACGGGTCGGTGAACTCGGACTCGCTGGTGCCGTTGCCGCTGATCACCAACGCGCGGACCAGCTCCGGGTGTTCGAGCGCCAGGTCGAGGGCGATCGTCCCGCCCATGGACAGCCCGATCACCGTCAGCGGGCCGAGGCCGAGGTGGCGCAGCAGGTCCGCCAGGTCGTCGGCGGGCCGGAACGGCCGGCTCGCGTTGTCGGAGGCGCCGTGGCCGCGGGTGTCCAGCGCGATCACCCGGTACGAGGGCAGCAGGGCGGGGAGCTGGTCCGCCCAGCTCCGGTGGTCCAGCAGGCCGCCGTGCAGCAGCACCAGCGGCTCGCCCGTACCGGCGTCGAGGTAGGCGAGGCGGCCGTGGCCGCTGTCGAAGAAGCACAGGTCATCGGTGGAACCGGTAACAGTGGATTCAGTCATGACGACAATTTTAGGTCGTGTGACCTATATTTGTCTCCATGAGCACCGAACCCGTTTCCGGCGGCATCCCCGTGCACCCCACCTTCCCCTCCGACCGCCTCCGTCACAACCCCGACGGCCCCGTCCTGCTGGTCGGCGGCTACGGCACCGTCGGCACCGAACTCGCCCGGCTCGCCTCCCCCTCCTGGCCGCTGCTGCTCACCGGCCGCTCCGAGCAGCGCGGCGGCGCCCTCGCCGCCGAACTGGACGACGCCACCGCCCGCCGCTGGGACCTCGCCGACCCCGAGCCGTTCACCGCCGCCGTACGGGCGGTGGTCGGGGTGGTCAACGACCCGGACGACCGGGTGCTGCGGGCCGCCGTCCGCGCGGGCGTCCCGTACGTGGACGTCACCCGCTGGACCGCCCGGCTCCAGCGGGCCGCCACGCTCGCCGCCCTGCTGCGCCCGACCGCCCCGGTGCTGCTCTCCTCGGCCTGGATGGGCGGGGTGACCAGCCTGGTCGCCGCCGCCCTGGCGGACCGGCTGGGCGGGGCCGAGCGGATCGAGACCGCCATCCGCTGGGACCTCGCGGACCGGGCCGGCGCCGACTCAGTCGAGTTCATGGACCGCCTGGGGCTCGACTACGAGGTGGTGCAGGACGGCCGGCGCCGCTCCGTCGTGCCGCTCAGCCGCCCGCGGACCGTCCGCATCGGCGACGCCCCGACGCTGGTCGCCGGGATCGACACCCCCGAGCAGTTCACCCTCCCGCTCACCCTGGGCACCACCACCGCCGCCACCCGGATCGGCTTCAGCTCGCGCTCCTCCACCACCGCCCTGCTCGCGGCCCGGCACGCCGGCTTCTTCCGCTGGGGCCGCGGTGACCGCTGGGAGCCGGCCCGCCGCGCCCTGCTCTACTCCCCCGGCGAGGGCGGCACCGCCCTGCTGCGCACCGACGTCACCTCCGGCGGACGCACCCTCACCGCCACCGTCGAGGACCGGGCCGGCCAGGCCAGACTCACCGCCGTCGGCGCCCTGCTGGCGCTGCGCCGGGCGCTCGGCACGGACGGCGCCCCGCCGCCCGCCGGGGTGGCCTTCCCGGAGCAGACCCCGCGCCCCGGGCGGGTGCTGGAGGACCTGGCGGCCCTCGGCGTCACCGTCACGGTCACCGCGGCCGACGGCGCGCGCGGCGGGGAGGCGGCGGCATGAGCAGCGTCCGGGGCCTGAGCGGCAAGGGTGCCCAGAAGCGGGAGCAACTGCTGGACACGGCGGAGGAGTTGCTGGTCACCACGGGCAGCGGCGAGCTGTCCATGCGGGCGGTGGCCGCCGCCGCGGGCGTCCGCCTCGGGCACCTCCAGCACTACTTCCCGACCCACGCAGAGCTGGTGGCCGCCGTGCTGGAGCGCGTCCTCGCCCGCTCGGTGGAACGGCTCGCGCCGCTGCTCGACCCGGGCCGCGACGAGGACGCCCTGCTCCGCGAACTGCTCGCCGAGCAGCAGGACGCGCGCCTGGTCCGCCTGTTCGCCGAACTGTGGGCGCTGGCCGCCCGCGACCCCTCGGTGGCCGCCGCCGTCCGGGCCTTCTACGACCGCTACCAGGAGCTGGTCGCCTGCTTCCTCGCCGAACGCCGCCCGGCCCTGACGGAGGAGGAACGGCGTTCCCGCGCCCGGGTGTTCGTGATGCTGATCGAGGGCGCCTCGCTCTTCCGCTCCGGCCTGGCCGGCACCGCGGACGCGGCGGCGGACGCCGAACTCCTGCGCACCGCCAGGGCGTTGCTGGGCCCGTAGGCCCTTTCAGGCCAGGCAGCGGCCGATGACGAGTTCCGGGCGGATGCGGATGCGGACCGTGCCGCCCGGGTCGGCCGCCCTGGTGGCCGGGCGGACCTGGGCGCGGCCGAGGACGGTGACGAACCAGCCGGAGCCGTCCCGGCCGTCCACCTCGTCGGCCTCGAAGGCGATCACGGCGCCGTCCACCGCCCGGGCCAGTTCGGAGCCGGCCGGGGCCGAGAGCAGCACGCCGCCGGGGGCCAGCCGGAACGGCACCGGCAGGACGGCCGGGAGGGCGTCCACGGTGTAGACCACCCGGCCGACCTCGGCCCGGGCCAGCAGCTCCAGCGACCGCTTCCGGTCGAGTTCGCGCAGTTCCGGAAGGTCGGGACGGTCGGCCGGGCCGGGGCGGTCGTGCGGAACGGGCCGGGGGGACGGGACGGGCCGGGGAGACGGGACGTGGTCGCGGTTCATGCGAGCGATGCTCGCCCGGGCCCGGGCCGGGCCGCGAGGGCCGATGGTCCCGGCGGGGCCCGGCGAGGGCCCCGCCCGGGCGGGCCGTCGGCCCCGGGCCCCACGGCCCACGGCCCCGCCCGACAGGACCCGGAGGACCCGCCGGGCAGGGCCCGGGATCAGTACCGGCCGGAGCGCAGCACGGAGGGCTGCGGGGCGGCGGAGGCCTGGCGCAGCTCGGTGGCGATCAGGGCGGCCTGCACCCGGCGCTCGACGCCGAGCTTGGCGAGCAGCCGCGAGACGTGGTTCTTGACGGTCTTCTCGGCGAGGTAGAGCCGCTCGCCGATCTGCCGGTTGGTCAGGCCCTCGCCGATGAGTTCGAGGACCTCCTGCTCACGTACGGTCAGGCCCGGTCCGGTGGTGACCGGCTGGGCGGGCTCGGCGTCGCTGCGCAGGCGGTTCAGCAGGCGGGTCGCGGCGCCGGGGTCGAGCATCGAGCGCCCGGAGGCGACGGTGCGGACGGCGGCGACCAGGTCGGTCCCGCTGATCTGCTTGAGCACGTACCCGGCGGCGCCCGCCATCACGGCGTCCAGCAGCGCCTCCTCGTCGTCGAAGGAGGTCAGCATCAGGCAGGCCAGCCCGGGCATCCGCGAGCGCAGCTCACGGCAGACCGAGACGCCGTCGCCGTCGCCCAGCCGGACGTCCAGCACGGCCACGTCGGGCCGCAGGGCCGGCACCCGGACGAGCGCCTGCTCGGCCGTCGCCGCCTCGCCGACCACCTCCAGGTCCGGCTCGCCGTCCAGCAGGTCGTGCACCCCGCGGCGCACCACCTCGTGGTCGTCCAGCAGGAACACCCGGACCGGTGCCGAGGCCTCGGCACCCTCCGTCTTGGTCGCCATCACGCGGCTCCACCTTCGTCACCCCCGCACACTCCCAGCGGGGCCCAGGGCATCATCCCCCCGCGACCGGCCGCGGGCCCAGGGCCCAACGGCCCCATTCGGACCGGGCCGCAGGACCCGTACGGGCCCCGACCCCGACCGGGCCGGTCCGGGCGCCCTCAGCGCCCCTGCCGCCGGACGTTCCCCAGCCCCATCAGCAGGAAGGCGAGCGCGACGCCCGCGCCGCTGACCGCCGCGAGCACCACCCGGGGCACGACCTCGCCGCCGCCGGACAGCAGGATGGCCGCCGCTCCGAGCAGGGCGACGGCCGCACCGACCACCAGCCAGCCCGCCAGGGCCAGCGCCGGCGGCCGCTGGGAGCGCGGGGCGGGCCCCGCGTCCAGGGCGGCCCAGCGGACCGCCGTCTCCCGTACCTCCCGGCGGCGGTCCACCAGGGCCCGCACCCGCAGCGCCGCGCCGCCCACCAGTCCGGCGAGCGCGATCTGGGCGGCGGGCCGCCAGTCCGACAGGACGAGCAGCAGCCCGCCCGCGAGCGCGAGCCCGGCCCACCAGAGCACGCAGGCCGCGGCGGCCGTACGGGTGGAGCGGGGCCGGTCGGCGCCGGCCTGGAGGTCGGCGATGGCGGGCAGGTACCAGACACAGCCGCTCGCGGTGAGGGCGGCGGTGCCGATGGCGAGAACGGTGTGGTTCACGACCCGGCCTTCCTGGTCACGAAGGGGTGAGGAGGGTGAGGAGCGGAGCGGACGGGGCCGTCCCCGCCCGCCCGGGGGCAGCGACGCGGGCGGGGACGGCGTTCGGGGGGAGCGGACTCAGCCGTCCGAGGAGGGCGAGTCGGCGGAGGCGGACGCCACCCGCGCCCGGTCGGCCCGGCTCAGCGGCCGGTCGTACTTCGCCGGCTCCACGTCGCCCAGGTGCGTGGCGGGCTTGCCGCTGTGCTCCAGGACGTCCCGGGCCGCGATGTCCGGGTGGTGGAGGTCGAAGGCCGGGGATTCGGAGCGGATCCGCGGCAGCTTGACGAAGTTGTGCCGCGGCGGCGGGCAGGAGGTCGCCCACTCCAGCGAGCGTCCCCAGCCCCACGGGTCGTCCTCGGTGACCTTCTCGCCGTACTTGGCGGTCTTCCAGACGTTGTAGAGGAACGGCAGGATCGACAGGCCGAGCAGGAACGAGCCGATGGTGGAGACGGTGTTCAGGGTGGTGAAGCCGTCCGAGGCCAGGTAGTCGGCGTAGCGGCGCGGCATGCCCTGGGCGCCCAGCCAGTGCTGGACCAGGAAGGTCGCGTGGAAGCCGACGGTCAGGGTCCAGAAGGTGATCCGGCCGAGCCGCTCGTCGAGCTTCTTGCCGGTCATCTTCGGCCACCAGAAGTGGAAGCCGGCGAACATCGCGTAGACCACGGTGCCGAACAGCGTGTAGTGGAAGTGCGCGACCACGAAGTACGAGTCGGAGACGTGGAAGTCGATCGGCGGGGCCGCGAGCAGCACGCCGGTCAGGCCGCCGAAGAGGAAGGTGACCAGGAAGCCGACCGTCCAGAGCATCGGGGTCTCGAAACTCAGTGAGCCCCTCCACATGGTGCCGACCCAGTTGAAGAACTTCACCCCGGTCGGGACCGCGATCAGGAAGGTCATGAAGGAGAAGAACGGCAGCAGGACCTGCCCGGTGACGTACATGTGGTGCGCCCACACCGTCACCGACAGGCCGGCGATCGCGATGGTGGCCGCGATCAGGCCGGAGTAGCCGAACATCGGCTTGCGGCTGAACACCGGGATGACCTCCGAGACGATGCCGAAGAACGGCAGCGCCAGGATGTACACCTCGGGATGGCCGAAGAACCAGAACAGGTGTTGCCAGAGCATCGCCCCGCCGTTGGCCGGGTCGAAGACGTGCGAGCCGAACTTGCGGTCGCACTCCAGCGCCAGCAGCGCGGCGGCCAGCACCGGGAAGACCAGCAGCACCAGCACCGAGGTCAGCAGCACGTTCCAGCAGAAGATGGACATCCGGAACATGGTCATTCCGGGCGCGCGCATGCAGATGATGGTGGTGATGAAGTTGACGGCGCCGAAGATGCTGCCGAAGCCGGACAGCGTCACGCCCATGATCCACATGTCGGCGCCGACGCCGGGCGAGTGGATCGCGTCGGACAGCGGCGCGTAGAGGAACCAGCCGAAGTCGGCGGCGCCCTGCGGGGTCGCGAAGCCGGCCGCGGCGATCAGCGAGCCGAACATGAACAGCCAGTAGGACAGCATGTTCAGCCGCGGGAAGGCGACGTCCGGCGCGCCGAGCTGGAGCGGCATGATCCAGTTGGCGAAGCCGGTGAACAGCGGCATCGCGAACAGCAGCAGCATCACCGAGCCGTGCATGGTGAACGCCTGGTTGAACTGCTCGTTGGAGAGGATCTGCGTTCCGGGCCGGGCGAGTTCGGCGCGCATGACCAGGGCGAGGATGCCGCCGATCAGGAAGAACGCGAACGAGGACACCAGGTACATGGTGCCGATCGTCTTGTGGTCGGTGGTGGTCAGCAGTCTGACCAGGGCCGAACCGGGCCTCCTGGCCCTGACCGCCCCTGCGGGGAGGGTCGTCGGCGGTGAGGTGGGGTCGCCCTGTGCCTGGGTGGCGCTCAAGGACGCACTCCTTCGGAACGTCGTGCGAATGGGTGGCGCTCCATGATCCGAACAGGCCGCCTCCGCGCCCCAGGGCCCTTCGGCCCGCCCGTCCGGGGCCGCTGGGCCCGAGTTCCCGGCCCCCGACCGGGACCTCCCGACCGCGCGACCGGGACCTCCTGTCCGCTCGCCCACCGCCTGTCGTCCGCGCGGACGCCGCCTCCTGACCGGCCGTCGGGCCGCCTCCCGCGACCGCGCCGCCCGCTCGGGCCGCGCTCGCCGCGGCGCTGAGCCCGGGTCGAGAACCGCCGGAACGCGCCCCTCCCCGCCGCCCCGCGCACCCGTCCGGCGGCGCCCCGCGCGGCGTCCGTCCGCCCGGCCCGGCCGGCCCCCGCCACCGCACCCGACCTGCCGGAACGCCGTCCGCACAGTCGTACGAAACCCCCCGTCGATCCCAGCTTTCGGCACCCCGGTTGTGCGGCCGATGTGACCGAAGCCGGTCGATTCCGTGGCCTTCAACGCCGATCGGCCGTCAAGTAGCCTGCGCCCACCACCGCACGGCCCCCACCACCTGCTACACCGCCGCACTGCCGCCGCCCACGCCCCGGAGGTACGCCGATGCCCCTGGCCCAGCCCGCCACCCCCACCCGGCTGCGCTTCGCCGTCCTCGGCCCGCTCACCGGCGAGGCCGGCGGCCGCCCGCTGGCCCTCGGCCCGCTGAAGCAGCGGCTGGTCCTGGCCGTCCTGCTGAGCCGCGCCAACACCGCCGTCCCGGTCGACCTGCTCACCGACGCGGTCTGGCCCGAGGAGCCGCCGCGCACCGCCCGGAAGAACCTCCAGGTCTACATCTGCACCCTGCGCACCCTGCTCGGCCGCGAGGAGGGGCCCGACCGGCTGTCGCACTCGGCGGCCGGCTACCTGCTGCGGGTCGCCGAGCCCGAGCTGGACCTGCTCCGGTTCCGGGCCCTCGCCCGGGCCGGCCGGGCCGCCGCCGACGGCGGGGCGCTCGCCCCCGCCGCCCGGCTGCTGCGCCAGGCCCTCGACCTCTGGCAGGGCCCGCCGCTCGCCGACCTGCGCCGCTCCCCCGCCGTCGCGGCGGAGGCCGACCGGCTGGAGGCCCGCTGCCTGGGCGTCCACGAGGACTGGGCGGAGACCGAGTTGGAGCTCGGCAACGCCGGCGCCGTCGCCGAGGACCTGGCCGAACTCGCCGAGCGTCACCCGCTGCGCGAGCGCCTCCAGGCCGCCCGGATGAACGCCCTCCACCTCTCCGGCCGGCAGGCCGAGGCGCTCGCCGTCTACGACACCCACCGCCAGCTGCTCGCCCGGGAGTTGGGCCTGGAGCCGAGCCCCGCGCTGACCGCCCGCTACCGCGAACTGCTGGCCCGCGGCCGCTCCCTGCCCACCGCCGCCCGCCCGGACCGCGGCACCGGCCCGGGCGGCTCCCTGCTGCCCGCCGACACCGCCGACTTCACCGGGAGAACCGACGAACTACGCCAGCTCGTCGACGAGTTGGGCTCCGGCGGCGGACGTGTCGCGGTACTCACCGGCCCGGCCGGCAGCGGCAAGACCGCGCTCGCCGTACACGCCGGCCACCTGCTCGCCGACCGCTTCCCGGACGGCCGGGTACTGGTCCGGTTGCGCACCGAGGACGGCGCCGCCCGCCCGCTGCCCGAGGTGCTCGCCGAACTCGCCGCCCTCACCGGCCGCCCGGGCGCCGCACCGGCCGGGGCCGACCGGACCGCCCCCGGCCCCGCCGACCCGGCCCAGCCCGACACCGCCCGGGCCGACACCGCACCGGCCGACACCGCCCGGGCCGCCGCGCTCTGGCGCGCCTCGCTCGCCGGCCGCCGCCTGCTGCTGGTCCTGGACGACGCCCCCGGCGAGGCCGTGGTCCGCGAGCTGCTGCCGGGCTTCGGCCCGAGCGCCGTGCTGGTCACCTCCCGCGGCCAGCTGGCCGGCCTCGCCTCGGTGCGCCGCATCGCCGTCCCGCCGCTCGCCCCCGCCGAGGCCCTGGACCTGCTCGGCCGCATCGTCGGCACCGGACGCACCGGCGCCGACCGCGCCGCCGCCGCCCGGATCGCGGCCGCCTGCGGGCTGCTGCCGCTCGCCGTACGGGTCGCGGGCACCCGGCTGGCCGTGCTGCGCCACCTCCCGCTGGCCGAATACGCGGCCCGGCTGGAGGACCCGGCGGGCGCCCTGGACGAACTGGTCGCCGGGGACGTCACCGTCCGGGCCCGGCTGGACTCCGGCTGGCGCGACCTCACCGACCAGGGCCGGCTCGCCCTGGCCCGGCTCGCCGCCCTGCCGCTCGCCCTGCTCTTCACCCTCCCGGAGGCCGCCGCCGCCCTCGGCCGGCCCGAACGGCTCGCCCTGCGCACCCTGGAGGCGCTCACCGACACCGGGGCGGTCACCTCCCCCACCGGCGAGGTCACCGCCCACGCCGCGCTGTACGCCCTGCCCCGGCTCACCCATCTGCACGCCCGGGAGCGGGCGGTGCGGACCGCCGTCGGGGCGCCGGAGACCGTCGGGGCACCGCAGACCGCCGTCGCGGCGCCCGCGCGGTCCCCGGAACCCGTGTGACAGCCCCGGGCCCCGCTCACCCCAGGGTCAGCAGGTCCAGCACGTCCGCCCGCTCCGCCCCGCGCCCCTCCGTCAGCCCGGACAGCGCCAGCAGCACCCCGGCCGCGCCCGTGTGCAGGTCCGCCGAGAAGCGGCGCAGCCGCATCCCCGGCACCAGCAGCCCCTCCGGCCGGGCCACCAGGTGCCACTGGAGCCGGCCCACCTGGCCGAGCACCGCCTCCCGGGCCGGCGCCCCGCCCAGCCGGTCCAGCGCCAGCGTCAGCCCGACCCGGCCCCGGAACAGCCCCGGCTCCCGGATGAACCCGGGCGCGCAGACCTTCCGCACGTCGGCCAGGAAGGCCTCCCCGCCCGGCAGTTCGCCGTGCTCCAGGTACTCCCGCAGCACCAGTGCGATCCCGCTGCTGCCCCGGTCCAGGTAGGCCAGCCTGCGCCCGGACTCCAGCACCTGCGCGGACCCGTCGGGCACCCGGACGCACCGCGCCACCGCCCGCTCCAGCGCCACCCGCCCGGAGTCCAGCAGCCACCGCTCCCCGGTCCGCCGGTACAGCCGCAGCTGGAGCAGCGCGACGCCCGCCAGCCCGTACAGCAGCCCGGCGGCCGCGGGCTCGTCCAGCCCGGGCACCGGCGCGCCGCCCAGCACCGCGGCCAACTCCCGTGCGTCGTCCAGCGCGTGGGCCAGATCCCGGGGGCTGTCCAGCGCGTCCGCCAGCCGCAGCCGGGCCAGCGCCGCGCCGGCCCGGCCGCCGAACAGGCCCGCCGCGCGCGCCGGGAGGGCGGTACGGGCGCGCCCGGCCAGCTCCTCGGCCGCCTCCGTCCGGCCGATCCGGGCCAGCGCCAGCGCGATGCCGAGCGGGCCGTCGTACAGCCCGCCGGCGGCCGGGCGGTCGGCCCGCCGGCGCACCGCCGCGACCAGCCAGTCCGCGTACTCCTGCGGCCAGTCGGCCCCGGCGCGGTGCAGCGCGTACAGCACCCCGGCCGCGCCGTGCGACACGCCCGTCCCGCCGTCGGCGAAGCCGGCCACGTCCCCGGGGAAGAGCCGGTCCGGGCGGTCCGGGGTGGCGCCCGCGTGGATGCCCGCGACCAGCTCCCGGCACACCGGGTCGAGCGAGGGCCCGGCCAGCAGCTCCCGGCCGCGCCGCTCGCTCGCCGACTCCACCCGTGCCACCGCCGCGGGCCGCACCGGCCCCTCCTCCGGCCCCAGTCCGAACCACTCCCGCGCCCGCCGTTCCAGCGCCGGGAGCTTGCCCGGGTCGCAGTCGGCGAGCTCCATCACCGGCATCAGCAGCATCAGCCAGGTGGCCCACAGCAGGTAGCGGTCGGCCTCGGCGCCGCCCAGCCCGGGCGGGACGTGCTGCCCGGCGGCGCCGGCCGTCGGCACCCGCCGGTCGTCCAGCTCGGCCGCGTACTCGAAGTCCACCAGCACCACCGACCCGTCCGGCCGGAGCACCACGTTGGCCGGGTGGAGGTCCCCGAACCGCACGCCCCGCGCGTGCAGGGCGTCGAGCGCCTCCGCCAGCCCGTCCACCACCCCGCCGACCCACCGCGCGTACGCGGCGCGCTGCTCGGCGGTGCAGTTCTGGTGCACCAGCGGGTAGCGCCGGATCGCCTCGGCGAACAGCTGGACGCCCTCGATGTGCTCCTGCACCAGGAAGGTGTGCTCCCACACCGTGCGCACCTCGTGCAGCCGGGGCACGCACGCCAGCCCGGCCAGCCGCTCCAGCGCCCACCGCTCGCGCCGCAGCCGGGTCAGGGCGTCCGCCCCGGTGCCGTCCAGCCCGGCGTACGGGCGGGCCTCGCGCAGCACCACCCGCTCGCCCGTGCCGTGCTTCTCGGCCAGGTAGATCCCGCCCGCGTTGGAGACCTGGAGCACCTCGACGATCCGGTACGGCAGCTCCCCGCCGGCCGCCTCCCGGGCGGCCAGGTGCGGGCGCAGCGCCGCCGGCGGCTCGACCCAGGCGGGCAGCCGGAAGACCGGCTCGCGCGGGTCCGGCACCAGCGTGCCGGCCGGGTCCCGCAGGGCCGGGACGGTCCCGCCCCGCGCGTCCCGGCACCAGAGTTCGACGAAGGCCCCGTAGCGGGCGTACACCGGGGCATCGCCGATCCGCAGGTCGGTGAGCACGTACGGCCCGGGGAAGCCCGCCAGCGCCTCGGCCAACTCCTCCGCCAGGGAGACGAATTCACCGTCCGTGGCCGGGTAGACGGTGACGAACTTGCCGCTGCCGCCGCGCCCCGCGTACTTGCCGTTGGCCACCCGCAGCGCCACCGGGCTGCGCAGGAACTTGAACGCCACCCGGCGGGCGGTGCAGATCCCCGCGACGACGGCCAGCGTCCGCTCGGCGCCGTCCTGCGCCGCCGACACGTGCAGCTTCCAGCCCTGCTCGGGCAGGTGGCCGCCGTCGGGCCGCAGCACCGTCCACAGCCCGCGCTGCTCCCGCCGCCAGCCCTCGGGCGGCTCGCCGAGGCCCAGCGGGTAGCGGCTGTCCCCGTCCCGCAGCCGTCCGGGGGTGTCGTAGTACGTCGGGTCGGCGAGGCAGTAGAGCTGGGTCTCGTGGACGTCGGCCATCGTGGGCCTCCTGTTCCGAAGTCTTCCGGGGTCGTCCGGGAGCGGGCCGCGCCTCGGCGGGCGGTGCGTCGGCGGGCGGTGCGTCAGACGGCGGGGCTGAGCACCGGTCCGCGCCGGACCGGCGGCGCCCAGGTGACCACGGCCGCGCAGAGCGCGATGGCGAGGGCCAGCAGGGCGAAGGTCCGGGTGCCGCCGAGCGAGCCGAGCAGGACGCCGCCGGCCAGCGGGCCGAACGGCTGGACCAGGGTGGACAGGAAGCCGGCCGCGCTCTGCACCCGGCCGATCCGGTCGGGCGGCGCGGCGGTCAGCATGCCGGAGACGAAGCCGATGCTGGCGACGGTGGACAGGCACATGCAGACGGCGCAGAGCAGTCCGATCACCAGCGGGGCCCTGGTCAGCACCAGCACCCCGGCGGTGAGCGCGCAGGCCCAGCAGGCGAGCGCGACCAGGCTGCCGTCGCGGGCCCGGGCGGCGATCCTCGGGGCGAGCAGCGCGCCGGCCAGGGCGCCGGCCGCGGTGCAGGAGACGACGGTGCCGCCGCCGAGGCCGGAGCGGCCGCCGTCGGAGGCGACGGCCAGGGTGGTGAACATCAGCGCGCTGAACGCGAAGTTCATCCCGAGGCCGAAGACCAGCAGCAGGGTGCGCAGGTAGGGCCGGTGCCAGACGAAGGCCAGTCCGGCGGTCAGTTCGGCCCGGCTGAACGCCGGTCCGCCCGTCGTGGCGGGCTTCGCGCGGGTCCGGATCAGCGCCACGCAGACGGTGGACAGCAGCAGGCCGACGCCCTCGGCGAGGAACGGCAGCACCGGGTGCCAGGCGAACAGCGCCCCGCCGCCGAGCGGTCCGGCCAGCCGGGCGGCGGCGCCGCGCGCCTGCATCCGGGAGGAGGCCTCGCGGGCCTGCCCGGTGGGCACCACCGCGCGCAGCAGGGCGCCGGCGGCCGGCCCGTAGACGCTGGAGATCAGCGCCCCGGCGGCGGCGACCAGCAGGACCAGCGGCAGCGGGGTGTGCCCGCGCAGCACCGCGACGACCAGGGCGGCGACCGCGAGCAGGCTGAGGACGTCGCAGATCCGCATCAGCCGGCGCCGCTCGATCCGGTCGGCGAGCACCCCGCCGGGCAGCGTGGTGATCAGCAGCGCGCCGACCGAGACGGTGCCGATGGCGCCCGCCCGGGCCGCCGACCCGGTCTCCCGCAGGACCAGCAACGGCAGGGCGATCGAGGCGAGTTGGGAGCCGAGGGAGGCCAGCAGGCCGCCGGCCCAGAGCAGCCGGAAGTCCCGGTTGCGGGAGAGCGGGGTGGGGTCCATGGCCGTCCTCCGTGGTCGGCGGGGGCACCCGGGGGTGCGGATCGGGCCGGGGCGGCCCCGTCTCGGCGGGACCGCCCCGGAAGCCTTGCGGTGACCGGTGACCGGTGACCGGTGACCGGTGAACCAGTGACCGGGAACCGGCGGCCGGCGACCGGGTGTCGGCGGCCGGGTGTCGGCGGCCGGGGGCGGCGGTGCGTCCGCCCCCGCGCACGGCCCGGCGTCCGGACTCCGGTCAGACCGTGGTCTCGGCGCCGTGGACGTAGCTGATCAGGCTGAAGCAGAGGCCGTCCGAGGACTCGCTCAGGACCTTCATCGCCTGGAGGTCCAGGATGTTGGCGACGTGCGCCTCGACCTCCGGGGTCTCCTCGCCGCTCTCGCCGACGTTCTGCTGCTCCATGTTCTCGGCCATGGTCGAACTCCCTTCCGCACGGGGGTGGTTACGGCTCCGGCGGGCGGCTGCCCGCCGTTGCCGACCACCGTGGCCCGAGCCGCCTGCGCCCGGCTTCGGAACCGGTTGGAAACCGGTATGGCCGCAGGTCGGAGCGGCCGCGCCGGCCCGCCGGGCCCTCAGCGGGCCCGCCCGGGAGGCGCCCGCACCCCGTCCCGCCTGCGGCCATACCGCCTGCCAGGCGTTCCCGAACCGGGCCCGAAGCCGCGCCCGCGACCCTGGCCCGGAACGCTCGCGCCCCCGTACCACCGCCCCGCCGCGCACGCCCCGCACCACCGGCCGGCCCGCACCACCGGGCCGCGCCAACCGCCCCGCCGCGCACACCCGTTCCGCTTCGCCGCGCACGCCCCGCACCGCGAAGGACGACCGAAGGACGGCCACCATGCCCTGCCCACTCTGCGCCCAACTCGTCGGCACCAACGACCAGTTCTGCCCCTCCTGCGGCACCCCCCGGGCCGCCGCCCTCGACCTGGCCGCCGAGGAGCGCAAGCTGGTCACGGTGGTCTTCTGCGACCTGGTCGACTCCACCGCCCTGTCCGGCGCGCTCGACCCGGAGACCCTGCGCGAGGTGGTCCTGCGCTACTTCGAGCGGATGCACCACCGGATCGAGGCGCACGGCGGCACCCTGGAGAAGTTCATCGGGGACGCCGTGATGGCCGTCTTCGGCGTCCCGGTGATCCGCGAGGACGACGCCCACCGGGCGCTGGCCGCCGCGCTCGCCATGCTGGAGGACGTGGAGGACCTCAACACCGAGCTGGACGCCACCCTCGGCGTCCGACTGGACGTCCGGATCGGCGTCAACACCGGCCAGGTGGTGGCGGGTTCGGACGCCTCGGCGCGCCAGGCGCTGATCTCCGGCGAGACCGTGAACATCGCCGCCCGGCTGCAGACCCGGGCCGCCCCCGGCCAGGTGCTGATCGGCCCGCAGACGCTGCGCGCGGCCGGCCCGGCCGCCCAGGTGGACGAGGTCGGCCCGCTGCACCTCAAGGGCAAGGCCGAGCCGGTCACCGCCTACCGCCTGGTCGGCCTGGACGAGGACGACCCGGAGCTGCTGCGCCGCTTCGACGTCCCACTGGTCGGCCGGGAGCGCGAACTGGCCCTGCTGGACGCCGCGTTGGCCCGGGTGGCGGGCGGTCAGGGGGCCGAGCTGCTGCTGGTGGCCGGCGAGGCGGGCATCGGCAAGACCCGGCTGGTGCGCGACTGGCGCGAGCGGGTCGGCCGGCGCACCGCGCGCTGCGGCACCGCCCGCTGCCGCAGCTTCGGCGGGCAGGGCGTGCTGGCGCCGCTCGCCGAGGCGGTCCGGACCCTGCTGGACGAGCCCGAGGGCGCCGCCCCCGCCGAGGCGCTGGCCCGGCTGGACGAGGCGACGGCGCCGGGCATCGACGCCGGCCGCTCGCTGGAGCTGCTGGCCGCGATCCTGCGCGGCCGCACCGTCGAGCGCCCGGCCGTCCTGGTCCTGGACGACTGCCAGTGGGCCGGCCCGGTGCTGCTGGACGCCGTCGAGCGGCTGGCCGCCGAACTCGGCGCGGCCCCCGTGCTGCTGCTCTGCCTGACCCGCCCCGAGCTCCCGGCCGCCCGCCCGGAGCTGCCGACGCTGCCGGTCGGCGGCCTGTCCTGGGACGAATCCGCCCTGCTGGCCGCCCAGTTGACCGAGCTGAGCGCCCACCAGGACGCGGTGCCCACCCGGCTGCTGGAGCGCGCCGAGGGCAACCCGCTGCACCTGGAGGAGCTGCTGGCCGCCCTCACCGAGACCGAGGGCCCCGCATTGACGGACGAACTGCCGCCCACCGGACGGGCGTTGCTCAGCGCCCAGATCGACGGGCTGGAGCGCGACGAGCGCGCCACCCTCGACCTCGCCGCCGTCCTCGGCCGCGCCTTCACCGCCGCCGAACTCGCCGAACTCGCCCACGGCGGCAGCGACCAGGACGCCTTCGCCGACCCGCAGGACGACGTCTTCACCGGCCCGATCGACGGCCTGCCGGCCGGCCCGTCCACCTGGGTCGACGACACCCCGCCGCGGCTGCATGCCGCGCTGGCCCGACTGGCCGAGCTGTGGCTGGTCGAACCGACCGGCACCGGCTACCGGTTCAGCAGCGGCCTGGTCCAGGAGTCGGTCTACCAGTCCATGTCCAAGCGGGCCCGCGCCGAGCGCCACGAGCGCGCCGCCGACCTGCCGGCCGTCCGCTCCACCGGGGACGCCGCCGTCGGCGGCCACCTGGAGCGCGCCCACCGCTACCGGCTGGAACTCGGCCTGCTGGACACCCGCACCGACGTGCTGCGCACCCGCGCGGCCACCGCCCTCGGCACCGCCGGGGCCGGTGCGCTGGCCCGCGCCGACCTGCCCGCCGCCACCGACCTGCTGGAGCGCGCGGTGCGGCTGCACTACCCGGGCGAGCGCGCCACCGGCCCGGTGCTGCGCCGCCTCGGCGAGGCCCGGCTGGCGCTCGGCCGCGCCGAGGAGGCGCTGCCCGTCCTCGCCCAGGTGCGGGACGCGGCCGCCGACCCGCTGGACGCCGCGCACGCCCGGCTCGCGCTGGCCGCCCGCGGCCTGCCGCCCGGCCAGGACCAGCCCGCCGCGACGGCCCGCGCCGTGCTGCCGCTGTTCACCGACACCGGGGACGACCTCGGCCAGGCCCGGGCCGGGCTGCGGCTGGCCGAGGAGCACCTGCTGGCCGGCCGCCACACCGAGGCCGAGCAGCTGCTGGACCGGGCGCTCGGCCAGGTCTCCCGCACCGACGCCGAGCTGGACCGGGCCGCCGTGCTGGCCGCGCTGGCCGCCTCGCTGCTGGCCGGCCCCGAGCCCGTCCCGAACGCGACCTTCCGGCTGCGCGCCCTGCTCGCCGAGCACGGCACCGGCCGGCGGACCGTCCGGGTCGCGCTGAACGGCCCGCTGGCCGTCCTGCTGGCGCTGCGCGACCGCCCCGAGGAGGCCGAGCTGCTGCTCGCCGAGGCCAACGGCCTGGCCGGGGAGCTGTCGCTGGCCGAGGCGATGATCGCGCTGCCCGCGCTGACCGCCCAGGCGGCGGCCGCGCTCGGGCAGGGCGGCCAGGCGCTGGACCTGCTCGCCGACGCCGCCGAGATCGCCCGCCACCAGGGCAGCGCCGCCCCGCTGCCGCGCCTCGCCCTGACCACCGCCCGGGTCCTGCTGGACACCGACCGCCCGGCCCAGGCCGCCCGGCACCTGGACGGCGCGGACGCCGTCGCCGCGCTGCCGCCGGTGCTCGCGATCGAGCTGGACGCGCTGCGCGGCCGGCTCGCGGCCGCCCGGGGCGAGGCCGCGCCGGCGCTGGACCTGACCGCCGCCGCGCTGTCCGCCGCCGAGGCCACCGAGTCGCTGCTGCTCCAGGCGCTGACCGCGCTCGACCGGGCGCACGCCCTGCTGCTGCTCGACCGCCCCGCCGAGGCCGCGGCGGCCGCCGCCACCGCCCGGGACCGGTTCGCCGCCAAGGGCCACCTGCCGGGCGTTCGGCGCGCCGAGCGGCTCGGGGGCACCCGGTGAGCGGCCCGGCCGGCCTCACCTGGAGCCTGCGCGACCGCAGGCCCGCCGACCTCCCGGTGCTCGCCGACGCCGTCGCCACCGACGCCGTCGCCACCGACGCCGGGGCCTCCGACGCCGGGGGCACCGGCAAGGGCGTCCGGGTCTGCGTGGTCGACTCCGGGATCGAGCCCGACCACCCGCTGGTCGGGCCGGTGCAGGGCTCCTGGGCGGTGGTCAAGGACCCGGTCACCCGGGAGCTGACCGTCCGCCCCGACAGCGCCGGCGACACCTGCGGGCACGGCACCGCCTGCGCGGGCATCATCCGCCGCACCGCCCCGGACTGCGAGCTCTACAGCGTCCGGGTCCTCGGCGAGCGCTTCACCGGCACCGGCGACATGCTGATCGCCGGGCTGCGCTGGGCCGTCGGGCAGGGCTTCGACGTGGTCAACCTCAGCCTCTCCACCACCCGGACCCGCTTCCTGGAGCAGCTGCACGCGATCGCCGACGACGCCTTCTTCGCCCGCACCGCGATCGTCGCCTCCGCCCACAACACCCCGGTGGAGAGCTACCCGTGGCGCTTCTCCTCGGTCATCTCGGTGGGCAGCCACCAGGAGGAGGACCCGGAGCTGCACCTGTACAACCCGGCGCCGCCGGTGGAGTTCTTCGCCCCCGGCCAGAACGTCCGGGTGCCCTGGCTCGGCGGCGCCACCATCCGCACCACCGGCAACAGCTTCGCGACCCCGTACGTGGCCGGGCTCTGCGCCCGCATCCTGTCCCGGCGGCCGAGGCTGACCACCTTCCAGCTGAAGAGCGCGCTCTACCTCACCGCGGCCAACGTCCAGGTCCCTTCCACCCCCACCCCGGAGGCGCCCGATGACCCTCAGCACTGACCCCGCCGTCGACCCGCTGGCCCGCGAGCTGCTCCAGTCCGTGGTGGACGTCGCCCGGGCGATCTTCGGCGCCCAGGCCGGCTCGGTGTGCCTGCTCGACGAGGCGGCCGGGGAGCTGGTCTTCCAGGCCGTCTCCGGCCGGGGCGAGGAGTCGCTGGTGGGCCGCCGCTTCCCGGCCGGCCGGGGGATCGCCGGCTGGGTGGCCGCCTCGGGCGAGCCGATGGTGGTGGACGACCTGGGCGCCAACCGCACCTTCGACCGGGACTTCGCCGAGTCCACCGCGTACGTCCCGACCGCCCTGATGGCCGCCCCGCTCACCCACGGCAGCCGGGTGCTCGGCGTCCTGGAGGTGCTGGACCCGGCCCCGCAGGCCCGCGCCAGCCTGCCCGAGCTGGACCTGCTGGCCATGTTCGCCCGCCAGGCGGCCGCCGCCCTGCGGGTGATCGCCGAGCGCTCCCCCGCCCCGGAGCCGGCCCCCGACCGGGCCGCCGCCCTCGGCCTGCTCGCCGACCTGGAGGAGCTGCTGCGCCGTCAGCCCTGACCGGGCGCGCCGTCCAGCCGGGCGAGCTGCCCGCGCTCCAGCGCCGCGTACACCGCGCCGTCCGGGGCGACGGCGATGCCGTGCGGCTCGGCGCCCCCGCCCGGGAGGGGGTGGCCGCCGAGCCGCCCGTCCGGGCCGAGCACCCCGATCCGGCCGGCGCCCCACTCGGTGAACCAGAGCCGGCCGTCCGGCCCGGCCGCGATCGCGTGCGGGCGGGCCGCGCGGTCGGCCAGCGGGTACTCGGTCACCTCGCCGTCCACGGTGATCCGCCCGACCAGCCCGCCGCCGATGCCGACGTACCAGAGCGCGCCGTCCGTCCCGGCGGTGATGCCGACCGGCGCGGTGCCCCCGGTGGGCAGCCCGTGGACGGTCACCCGGCCGTCGACGGTGATCCGGGCGACGGCGTCGGCCTGGTTGAGCGTGCACCACAGCGCCCCGTCCGGCCCGGCCGTGATCAGCGACGGGAAGGCCCCGGCGAGCGGCAGCGGGAACTCCGTGACCTCACCGGCCACGGTGATCCGCCCGACCCGGCCGGCGTTCAGCTCGGTGAACCAGAGCGCCCCGTCGGGCCCGGCGGCGATCCCGTACGGCCCGGCCTCCTCCGTCGGCAGCGCGTAGGACGTCGCCGTCCCGTCCACGGTGATCCGTCCGATCCGGTGGTCCCGCATCCGGCTGAACCAGAGCGCCCCGTCCGGCCCCGCGGTGATCACCGCGGGCCCGCACTCCGGCGCGCCGAGGCCGAAGCGCTCGACCGTCCCGTCCGCCGCCAGCCGTCCGATCTCCCCGGTGTGCACCAGGGTGAACCACACGCCCCCGTCGGGCCCCACGGCCACCCCGTACGGCCCGGCCCCCGCCTCGGCCACCTCGAACAGTTCCACGCAACCCCTCCGCCTCACTATCGCGACCTAAATCGCATTAGTGATGCTCGCACAACGGTTCACGCCCCGGCAACCGACTTCTCCCGCGCGTCCGGGTCGCCCCGCAGCACCGAGATGACGCCCATCACGGCGGCGCAGACCGGCACCGCGAGCAGGGCGCCGATGATCCCGGCGATGCCCGAGCCGGCCACCACGGCGACCATGATGGTGGCCGGATGCAGCTCCACCGTCCGGCTCTGGATGACCGGCTGGAGGACGTTGCCCTCGATCATCTGCACCGCGAGCACCACGCCCAGCGCCCAGAGCGCCGTACCGAGCCCGCCGTCGGCGAGCGCCACCAGCACGGCCACCGTGCCGGACAGGAAGGCCCCGACGAAGGGGATGTAGGCGCCCATGAAGACCAGCGCGCCGAGCCCGGGCGCGCCCGGCACCCCGAGGGCGATCAGGCCGATGGTGATGAAGCCCGCGTCGATCAGCGCGATCAGGGTGGTGCCCCGCATGAACCCGGCCATCGCGTCGAAGGCCCGCTCCGCGCAGGCGATCACCGTCGTGGCGCTGCGCTCGGGCAGGTAGGAGCGGATGGCGTCGCCGGTGCGGTGGCCGTCCCGGAGGAAGAAGAACACCAGGGCCAGCGCCAGCACCCCGCCGGTGACCAGCTGGGTGAGCAGGCCGAGCCCGGAGAGCACGCCGTTGGTGAGGGTGGAGACCAGCGAGTTGGTCTCGCCCTTGGCGTTGTCCAGACCGTGCCGGATCTTCGCCCCCAGCGGGCCCAGCCAGTCGGCCAGCCGCTGCCCGGCCTCCTGGAGCGAGGAGGCGATCTGCGGGGCGCTGTGCACCAGCGAGTTGACCAGCAGCGCGATCACCCCGCTGACCGCGACCACCAGCACCACGCAGGTCAGCCCGGCCGCCAGGCTCCGGCTCACGCCCCGGCCCACCAGCCACGGCACCACCGGGTAGAGCAGCGAGGCCCCGAGCAGCGCCAGGACGAACGGCACGGTCGCGGCCCGCAGTTCGACCAGCGCGAAGACCACCAGCGAGGCGACGGCGATCAGCAGGATCACCGCCACCGACCAGGCCGCCGCCTGCCGCAGCCCGGGCGGCAGCATCAGGTACGGCCTGCGGTCGTCCGGCTGCCGCTGCTCGCCGGGCGCGCGCTCCACGGACACGGCCACCTCCGCCGGGGGTCGTCGACGATTCCGAACCGCCCCAGCTCAGCAGAGGTTCCGACGGGCCGCGCGGCGGATCGGCCGGGAGCACCCGAACGGGCGACCCGGGCGCCCTCCGGCCGAGCACCGCTCCGGTCAGCGGCGGCCGTCCAGCACCGAGCGCAGGACGCCGATCCGGTTGGAGGTGATGGAGGCGACCCCGGTGTCGCGCAGCCGGCGCATGGTGCGGCGCAGGTCGGCGGTCCAGGTGGAGACGGCGAGCCCCCGCTCCGCCGCGGCGGCCGTGAACTCGGGGGTGACCAGGCCGAACGGCGGGTTGAGGTAGCGCGGGCGGAGGTCGTCCAGCAGGGCGCGCACCGGCATCCGGGGTTGCTTCCAGGTGAGCGCGATCTCGGCGTCCGGGCTCAGTTCGCGCACCGCGAGCATGGCGGTGGTGGGGCCGCAGAAGGCGACCGCCGCCTCGGCGCCGAGCCCGGTGACGACCGACCAGGCGGCGGCGGCCGGGCCCGCGTCGTCCAGGTCGATCAGCAGCCGGCGGCCCTCGACGGCCGTCACCGCCTTGACCGCCTCGGCCAGGGTGGGGACGGCGAGCGGCCCCTGCCGCAGCTCCTCCAGCTGTTCGGCGGTGACCCGGTCGATCGACCGCGCGTCGCCCCAGAGCCGCTCCAGGGTGCGGTCGTGCAGCAGGACGGGCACCCGGTCGCGGGTGAGCTGGACGTCCACCTCGACGGCGTCGGCCCCGGCGGCGAGCGCGGACTCGACAGAGGGCAGGGTGTTCTCGCGGAACCGGTACGGGTCGCCCCGGTGGGCGACGGCCAGCGGCTTGGCGGCGAGCGTTCCGGCGGCGAGCGGCTTGGCGGCGGCGTTCATCGGATCCTTCCCGAGAGCCAGGGGGTGAGGTCGTGGACGCCGATGTCCTCGCGGTAGCTCGGCTCCCCGGGGACGGTGACGATCAGCGTGGTGGACGGCGGGAAGGTGCGCGCCTTGACGTGCACCAGGTCGGACCAGACGGCGTTCAGGAAGCCGGGGACGCGGTCGCGGTCGACGTCGAAGGCGATGCCCTCGACGGTCACGGCGACCTCGTCGTGGGTGAACAGCCGGACGGTGACGGCGGGGCGGCCGTCGAACTCCAGCAGCGCCTCGTGCGGGATGGCGTCCAGTTCCCCGAGCGAGCCGCCCGAGCCGCCCGAGCCGCCCGGACCGTCCGGGCCGACCAGCCCGGCGAAGGTCCGGTCGCGGCCGATGTCGTGCTGGGCGCGGACGGTGCGGCCGTGCCGGGCGGCCACGGCCTCGATCGCGAGCACGGCGCTCTGGGTGGTCGGCAGGTGCGGGGGTGGCATCCGGGCGCCTCTCGGTTCGTTCCGGGACTCGTACGAAGGGGGTTACAGGGGGCTGCGGAGGGATCCGCGGGGATCCACCGGGCCGGCTAGCGGCGTTCGATCATCACATTGGTGGACTTGATGACCGCCGTGGCGGGCGCACCGGGGACCAGGTTGAGTTCCACCGCCGAGTCCCGGCTGATCAGGGACACCACCCGGAACGGCCCGGCCTGGATCTCCACCTGCGCGGCCACGTCGCCCAGCACCACGTCGGTGACGATCCCCGGGAAGCGGTTGCGCGCCGAGGACGGCCGGCCCTCCGCCTCGGCGTTCTCCGGCCGGGCCAACTCCCGGGCGAAGGCGGCGAGTTCGGCCCCCGGGATGATCCGGTGCCCGTGCTCGTCCCGCGCGGCGGCGACCCGCCCGGCGTCCACCCAGCGCCGCATGGTGTCGGCGCTGACGCCGAGCAGCGCCGCGGCCTCGCCGATGCGGTACGGGTTGGCCGGCACCTCGGGCTGGCCCATGTGCGTCTCCTGACGGTGGTTCGGGTTCTCGGGGCGGGCGCCCCCGCGCCATCCTGCCGTACCGGCGGTACGGACGATCATGTGAGGGCCGCCCCACGGCATACCTTATGGCTCGCCGAAGAGGTCGCGCCGTGCCGCGTCCCCGGCGGTGAGCACCGCCCCGGCGAGCACCGCGCCGCCGCCCGCCGTACCGGCCCGCACCTCGGTGCTCAGCGGGGAGAGCAGCGCCAGCCGCCGCTCGACCCGGCCGGCCAGCTCCGGCCCGCCGGCCCGGCCTATCTCGCCGCCGAGCACCACGCAGCCGGGGTCCAGCACCACGCAGACGCTCGCCGCGCCGATCGCGATCCGCTCGGCCAGCTCGTCCAGGAAGCCCCCGCCCGCCTCGCCGGCCGCGAGGGCGGCCCGGACGGCGGCCTCGGCGGCGGGGGCGTCCCCGGCCGGGTCGGCGGGCAGCCCGTGGGCGCGGGCCAGCGCGCAGATCGCGGCGCTGCCGACCAGGCCGTGGAAGCCGCCCTCGCAGCTGTCGGCGCTGGGCAGGCCGACGGTGCCGGGGACGGGCAGGAAGCAGATCTCGCCGGTGCCGCCGGAGAAGCCCCGGCGCAGCCGCCCGTCCAGGATCACGGCGGCGCCGACGCTGTGGCCCAGCCAGAGCAGGACGAAGGTGTCGCGGTCGCGCGCGGCGCCGACCCGGTACTCGGCCCGCCCGGCCAGGTTGACCTCGTTCTCCAGGATCACCTCGGTGCCGGGCAGCTCCCGCAGCGCGGCGAGGAGTTCGGCATGCCAGGCGGGGAGCTTGCCGGTGCTCTGCAGCCGCCCGGTGGCCGGGTCGACCAGCCCGGGGGCGCCGACCGCGACGGTGTGCAGCCGGTCGACGCCGGCGCCGCGCGCGGTCTCCAGCAGGGTGGCGACGATCTCCCCGGCGGTGTCCGGCCCGCCGTCGCCCTCGACCGGGACCTCGGCGGTGGCCAGGCTGCGGCCGGCCAGGTCGGCGACGACCAGGCTGACGCCGCCGGAGCGGACGTCGAAGGCGGCGAGGTGGGCCCGGGAGGCGACCAGCGCGTAGAGCCGGGCGTTGGGGCCGCGCCGCTGTTCCCCGCGCTCGCCGACGACGGCCACCAGGCCGGTGCGCTGGAGCCGTTCGAGCAGGTCGGCGACGGTCGGCCGGGACAGGCCGGTGAGGCCGCGCAACTCGGTCGCGGTCAGCGGACCCTGTTCGAGCAGGAGGTTGAGTGCCAGCCGGTCGTTGATCGCCCGGGCGGTGCTCGGCGTGGCCGTACGCGCGATGGTCATGGCGGATCATCCTTCCAGAGTGTTTCTATCAGGGTCCCTTCCTGATAGTTTATCGACCGTCACAGGGCACTGTCGCGCCCCACACCGCGCGACCGGGAGGGAACACCCCATGAACGGGACCACCGCGCCACCACCGCCACCACCGCCGGAACCGCTGAGCGCACCCCGCCGCGCCCGGGCCGGCATCGCCCTGGTCTTCTGCGTGCACGGGGCCGTCAGCGGCAGCTTCGTCACCCGCATCCCGTGGCTCCAGGACCGCCTCGACCTCTCCACCGGCCAGCTCGGCCTGGCCCTGGTCATGCCCGCCATCGGCTCCTCCCTCGCCATGCCGCTGGCCGGCCGCTTCGTCCACCGCTACGGCGGCCGGGCCGCGGTGCGCGGGCTGATCTCGCTCTGGTGCCTGGCCCTCGCCCTGCCCGCGCTCGCCCCCTCGCTGCCGGTGCTGTGCGCGGCCCTGCTGGTGTACGGCGCCGCGGCCGGGATGGCGGACGTCGCGATGAACGCCCAGGGCGTGGAGATCGAGGAGCGGCTCGGCCGCTCGATCATGTCCGGACTGCACGGGATGTGGAGCGCGGGCGGCCTGCTGGCCTCCGCCTTCGGCATCCTCGCCGCCCACCTGGACCTCGACGCCCGGCTCCAGCTGGCCGTCACCGCGCTGGTCCTGCTCGCCCTCGCCCAGCCGGTCTGCCGCGGCCTGCCCGACATCCGGGCGCACGAGGGCGCGGAGGAGCCGCCGCGGTTCGCGCTGCCGCCGCGCAGTTCGCTGGTGATCGGGCTGGTCGGCTTCTGCGCGGTCTTCGCCGAGGGCGCCTCGATGGACTGGAGCGGCGTCTACCTGCGGGACGTCACCGGCGCCTCGGCCACCGTCGCCGCCGCCTCGTACACCGCCTTCTCGCTCACCATGGCGGTCAGCCGGCTCGCCGGGGACGCGGCGATCCGCCGGCTCGGCGCCGTCCGCACCACCCGCGTCGGCGGCGCCGTGGCCACCGTCGGCGGCCTGCTGGTGGTCGCCGCCGACAGCCCGGCGCTGGCCATCCCCGGGTTCGCCCTCCTCGGCATCGGCATCGCGGTGATCGTCCCGCTCGCCTTCGCCGCGGCCGGCCGGATCGGCAGCAACCCCAGCCAGGCCATCGCGGGCGTCGCCACCGTCACCTACACCTCCGGCCTGATCGCCCCCGCGGTCATCGGCGCCCTCGCCCAGGCCACCTCGCTGACCGTCTCCTTCGGACTGGTCACCGCGCTCGCCTTCGCCCTGCTGCTGAGCGCCGGGGCGCTGCGGCTGGCCGAACGGAATTCCGGCGGCGAGAACGTGACCGCAACGTCACCGGAAAAGCCTTCCGGAAAAGACCTCTCCACGATATGATGGTGAATTCCTGAGGGAATTCCCCGCTAAAGTCTCGAACCGCCGGGCGCGCCGCGTCCGGCGGTTTTCGTGCTCCGCGAGAGGGATTCCCCGTGTGCTACGACCCGGACGCCGCCCCGCCCGCCCCCGGTCCCGCCCTGTGGCCGCTGGCCGAGGCCGCCCCACTGACCCTGACCTCGGCCGACGGCACCCGGTTCGGCGCCTTCCTGGCCCGCCCGGAGGTCGCCACCGGAGTCGGCGTGCTCGTCCTGCCGGACAACAGGGGCCTTTCCCCGTTCTACCGGCAGACCGCCGCCCGGCTCGCCGAACAGGGCCACCCGGCGCTCGTCCTCGACTATTACGGCCGCACCGCCGGAGCCTTCCCGGAAAAGCGCCCGGCGGAATTCGGCGAACTGCCGGACCTGCTCCCCCACCTGCTCGCGCTCACCCCCGACGGATTGGACGCCGACATCACCGCCGCGCTGGAACGGCTGCGCGCCGCCGGGCCCGCCGAGGTGGTCGCGCTCGGCTTCTGCTTCGGCGGCCGGCAGGCCTTCCGGACCGCCGCGCCGCGCTTCGGCCTGGCCGGCGCGGTCGGCTTCTACGGCTACCCGGACGTCATCCACGGCGCCCCGGGGCCGACCCAGCTCGCGGCGGAGCTGACCGCCCCGGTCCTCGCCCTCTGGGGCGGCGCGGACGAGCACATCCCGGCCGCCGCCGTCGAGGCCTTCGACGCCGCGCTCACCGCGGCCGGCTGCCCGCACACCTTCGTCACCTATCCGGGGGCGCCGCACAACTTCTTCGAGCTCGCCGCGGTCGACCACACCGACGCGGCCCGGGACGCGTGGCAGCGCCTGCTGGGCTTCCTCGCCCGGCCGCGCTGAACCCGGATCCCGGCCCCCGCCCCAGGCCTTGGACCGGGGCGTGGACGGCGGCGGGGCCGGGGCCCGGGACCGGTTAGGCTCGGGCGGTGTTCGAGCCCGATGCCGTTCCCGTCCCGCCCCTCGCACCGCAGGTGCCCGCCGTCGCGCCGCGTTCCCCGTGGTGGCGGTTCGCCCTGCTGGTCGCGGCGCTCGCGGCGGCGGCCGGCTCGCTCCTGCTGTGGAGCCCGACGGAGCTGCTGTCCGGCGGGCTGGCGGACCGGATGCCGGGCTACTGGTTCGGCCCGCTGTTCGCCCTGGTCTACGCGGTGGGGACGCTCGCCTTCGTGCCCCGGCCGGCCCTGAACGCCGCGGCCGGGCTGCTGCTCGGCATCCAGCAGGGCGTGCTGCTGGCGGTGCTCGGCACCACGGTCGGCGCCGCCCTGGCCTTCGTGCTCGGCCGGGGCCTCGGCCGCGAGGCGCTCCGCCCGTACCTGCGCGGGAAGGTGCTCGGGGCGCTGGACCGGCGGTTCACCGAACAGGGCTTCCGCAGCGTGCTGGTGCTGCGGCTGCTGCCCGGCATGCCGTTCCAGGCGGCCAACTACGGCGCGGCCTTCTCCAGGGTCCGCTTCCTGCCCTTCGTGCTCGCCACCGCGATCGGCGTGGTGCCGACCACGGCGGTGTACGTCACGGCGGCGGCCAGCGCGGGCCGGCCGGGCTCGGCGGCCTTCCTGCTGTCGGCGGGGGTGATCGCGCTGCTGGTGCTGGGCAGCGTGGTGGGCCTGTGGCGGGCGGCCCGGACCCGCCGCCGGGCGACGGCCGGCTGAACCCGGCCCGTCCGTCCGCTCCGGCTCCCCCGGCCCGGCCCACCAGGACAAAATCGTTCGCGCCGGTGCGCCGCCGGAGGCCAGGATGGCGCGCATGACTGCACCGGACCCGCGGGTGGACCCGCCGATGACGGCCGACGAGGCCGCCACCCTGCACGCCTTCCTCGACTACCACCGCCACACCCTCGCGCTGAAGACCGAGGGCCTGACGGACGACCAGCTGCGGCTGCGCTCCGTCCCGCCGTCCAACCTCTCGCTGCTGGGCCTGGTCCGGCACATGGCCGAGGTGGAGCAGTACTGGTTCCAGTCCGTCCTGCTCGGCCAGGAGATCGCCGAGGGGCACTTCTGGACCAAGGAGAACGAGGACGGCGACTTCGACTATGTCGACACCGCCGACGTCGCGGCCGACTTCGCCGTCTGGCGCGCCGAGGTCGAGGCCTCCCGCAGCGCCGCCGCCGGCCTGCCGCTGGAGACCGTCGGCAAGAAGCCGCGCCGGGGCCAACCGGTGACGCTGCGCTGGATCCTCACCCACATGATCGAGGAGTACGCCCGACACAACGGCCACGCGGATCTTCTGCGCGAATTGATCGACGGATCGACCGGCGAGTGACCCTGCGGGTGACACCGCGGGTGAAATCGTTTCCGCATTGTTGACAGAAGGTCAATTACGCCGTGACCGCGACCGATAAGGTCAACGCGCGCAACCGTACGGCGCTGCGCCGCGTCAGTGGGAGTGCCCGGGTTCGCCCGGGTTTCCGGCGCGGCACGACTCGTACGGGGGTTGCGAGCGGGCACGGGACCGGTGAACAGTGCGATACTCGGACAGTTCCGACGAGTGGATGACGTGTCAAGAACGGCACGCACCCCCGGGGGACCAGGACGGGACGAGGCAGGGAGGCGCGGCATGGGAGCACTTCGCGACGAGCACCACAACGGGTGGCTGATGCCCTCGGGGAACTACCCGGCCGCGGTGTACGACGACGAGTGGGTCGATCAGGAGACGGTTCCGGCCGCCCCCGCGCCCACGAAGATCGTCTCCCTGCGGCCGACGGGCTTCGAGGCGGCCCGGACGGTCGGTGAGCACATCCGGGCGAGCATCCCGGTGGTCATGGACCTCACCGAGATGTCGGAGGCCGAGGCCAAGCGCATGGTCGACTTCGCCTCCGGGCTGATCTTCGGCACCCGGGGCGGCATCGAGCGGATCGCCCGGAGGGTCTTCCTGCTCACCCCGGCCGACGTCGAGGTCATGGTGATCGACCGCCCGATGGACGACACCGGCTTCTACAACCAGAGCTGAGCCGCCGCCCCGCGAGGGCTCACAGGCACCCCGGAACCGGGGACGGTACACCCACCGTCCCCGGTTTTTTGCTGCCCGGGCACCGAGAGCCCGCGCCTCACCTGAGAGCTCGAACAAAAGAATGAGACATCTGTGTCTCACATGAACTAGACTCGGTCCATGGCCACCGACCGCGACACCGTCCTCGAAGCCGCCGTCGGCGTGCTCTCCCGCCGCCCGACCGCCCACCTGGACGAGATCGCGCGCGCCGCCGGCATCAGCCGCGCCACGCTGCACCGGCTCTTCCCGGGGCGCGACGCGCTGATCCGCGAGGTCGGCCTGCTCGGGCTGCGCCGGTTCGCCGCCGCACTGGACACCGCCGAGGTCGAAGAGGGCGACGCCGAGGCCGCGCTGCGCCGCCTGGTGGACGCCTCCGTGCCGGACGCCATGCTCTGCGCCTTCCTGGCCGGCGAGAACCAGCTCTACGAGAACGACGACATCAACGACCTCTGGGAGGTCCAGATCGCCCGGCTGCACGCGCTCTTCCTGCGCGGCCAGCAGCAGGGCGCGTTCCGCATCGAGCTGAGCGCCGCCTGGCTGAGCGAGGCCTTCTTCGACCTGGTGGCCGGCGTCGGCTGGTCCATCCAGGACGGCCGGCTCGCCCCGCGCGACGCCGCCTTCTCGCTCGCCGAGCTGTTCCTCGGCGGCGCGCTGCGCAGACCGGACGCGCGGACGCCCGTCCCCGCCGCCGCCAACGTCGGCACCGCCGACCGCAACACTCCCATCCACAGCACCGCCGACCACAGGCCGGACACCGATACACCATGAACGAGCGAAGCGAGCGAATCATCAAGAGGCGCGCATTGTGCGAAGCGCCTGCCGAGCGGAGCGAGGTGGGAGCGTGAGCACCCTGACCGCCCGCCAGCGCTGGACCGGCCTCGCCGTCCTCGTTCTGGCCGTGACCGTGGTCGCCCTGGACGCGACCGTCCTCTCCCTCGCCATCCCGTCGATCAGCGAGACGCTGCGCCCCAGCGGCACCCAGCTGCTCTGGATCGGCGACTCCTACTCCTTCGTGCTGGCCGGCCTGCTGGTCAGCATGGGCGCCCTGAGCGACCGGATCGGCCGCAAGAAGCTGCTGCTGGCCGGCTCCGCCGCGTTCGGCGCCGCCTCGCTGCTGGCCGCCTACGCGCCGAGCGCCGGCTGGCTGATCGTGGCCCGCGCCCTGCTCGGCGTGGCCGGGGCGACGATCATGCCCTCCACGCTCTCGCTGATCCGCGGCCTCTTCCCGGACGACCGGGAGCGGGCCACCGCGATCGGCATCTGGGGTGCGGCCGCCACCGCCGGGGCCGCCCTCGGGCCGGTGGTCGGCGGGGTGCTGCTGGAGCACTTCTGGTGGGGTTCGGTGTTCCTGCTGAACATCCCGGTGCTGATCCTGCTGCTGGTGTTCGGCGCCTGGCTGCTGCCGGAGTCCAAGGACCCGAAGCCGGGCCGCTGGGACGTGCTGAGCGTCGTCCTGTCGATGGCCGGCGTGATCGGCGCGGTGTACGCGGTCAAGGAGGCCGCCGCGCACGGCGTGGACCACTGGGACGTGCCGGTCGCCTTCGTGCTGGGCACCGCCGCGCTGTTCGTGTTCGTCCGCCGCCAGCTGCGGCTGGAGACCCCGCTGCTCGACGTCCGGCTGTTCCGCGACCGGCGGTTCACCGCGGCCGTGTCGGCCTCGTTGATCTCCCTGATCGGGCTCTCCGGCGTGATCTTCGTGGTCTCGCAGTACCTCCAGCTGGTCCGCGGCTACCAGCCGCTCCAGGCGGGCCTGGCCGAGCTGCCGGCCTTCGCGGGATCGGTGGTCGGCGGCCTGCTGACCGCCCTGATCGCCCGCCGCTACGGTGCCCGCAAGGCGCTGACGGCCTGTCTGCTGGCGATGGGTCTGGGCGTGGGCGCGCTCGGCTGGCTGGAGCAGGACACCACCTACCTGCTGCTGGCCGCCTCCTTCCTGCTGGTCGGGACGGCCGAGGGCGTGGTCTACACGCTCGGCGCCGACCTGGTGCTGAACGCCGCGCCCGCCGACAAGGCCGGCGCCGCCTCGGCGGTCTCGGAGACGGCGTACGAGCTGGGCACCGCGCTCGGCATCGCGCTGGTGGGCTCGGTGGTCGGCTCGATCTACGCGAACGGGCTGGCGGTCCCGGCCGGGACGGACCCGGCGGCCGCCGCCCGGGCGGGCGAATCGCTGGGCTCGGCCGTCGAGACGGCGCAGGGCCTCTCCCCGGAGCTCGCCCAGCCGCTGCTGGCGAGCGCCCGGGAGTCCTTCGTCCACGGCATGAACAGCGCCGGGCTGCTGGCCGCCGCGCTGCTGGTCGGCGCGGCCGTGATGGCCTGGCGGCTGCTGCGCGGGCTGTCCGAGCCGACGGCCGGGGCGGAGACGGGCGCCGGGACCGGCCCGGAGGGCGCCGTCGACGTGTCGGCCGCGCAGCCGAGCGTCAAGGCGTAACAGCGCACCGAGAACGGCCGTTCCCCCGGGGGGAACGGCCGTTCTCGTGTACGGAACCACCGTTCCTTACGGGACCTACGAGACCCCGAAGGGCAGCTCCAGCTCGGCCCAGACCACCTTGCCGTCCCGGGTGAGCCGGCTGCCCCAGCGCTGGGCCAGCTCGCTGACCAGGAACATCCCGCGCCCGCCCTCGTCCTGCTCGGCGAACGGGCGCAGCTGCGGGGTCTGGCCGCCGGCGTCGGCGACCTCCAGGGTGAGCACCCGGTCGCGGAACAGCCGCAGCCGGCGCGGGGCGTCGGCGTGCAGCAGGGCGTTCGTGACCAGCTCGCTGACCAGCAGCTCGGCGTAGTCGGTGAGCGCGGCCAGGCCCCAGGCCTCCAGGGTGGCGCGGGTGAAGCGGCGGGCCCTGCCGGGCAGCCGGCCGCCGCCGGACAGCGGCAGGGTGGCGACCCGGTCGGCGGGCAGCGGCAGCACCCGGGCCATGATCATCGCGATGTCGTCCTCGGTGCCGTCGGTGACCAGCGCCGCGAGGACGGCGTCGCAGTTCTCCTCCAGGGTCCGGCCGGGGCCGGAGAGGGTGCTGGCGAGCCGGTCGATCCCGGCGTCCAGGTCCTCGCCGCGCCGCTCGACCAGGCCGTCGGTGTAGAGCGTGACCATGCCGCCCTCGGGGATGGTGAACTCGATCGACTCGAAGGCCACCCCGCCGACGCCCAGCGGCACCCCGGGCGGCACGTCCACCCGGGCGGCGGTGCCGTCGGGGGCGACCCGGACCGGCGGCAGGTGTCCGGCCGAGGCGACCTGGACGGTGCGCTCCAGCGGGTCGTACACCGCGCAGATGCAGGTGGCGAACTGGCCCTCGCCGATTCCCGAGGCGGTCTCGTCCAGCCGGGTGAGGACCTGCTCCGGCGGCATGTCGAGGGTGGCGAGGGTCCGGGCGACGGTGCGCAGCTGGCCCATCGTGGCGGCGGCCCGGATGCCGTGGCCCATCACGTCGCCGACCACCAGGGCGACTCTCCCGCAGGACAGCGGCACCACGTCGAACCAGTCGCCGCCGACCTCGCTGACCACGCTGCTGGGCAGGTAGCGGTAGGCGATCTCCAGGCCGAGGGTGCGGTGCACCTCCTGCGGCAGCAGGCTGCGCTGGAGGGTGAGGGCGGTCTCCCGCTCGCGGCGGTAGAGCCGGGCGTTGTCGAGGGCCAGCGCGGTGCGGGCGACCAGTTCCTCGGCGAGGGCGACGTCGGCGGCGGTGAACGGCTCGGGGTTGCGCATCCGGATGAACTCGGAGCCGCCGAGCACCATGCCCCGGGCGGTGATCGGCACCATCAGGTACGAGTGGATGCCCGCCGCCATCCCGGGGGCCACCCGGTCCTCGCTGGAGACCAGCCCGCGCAGCACGTCCTCGTCCACGTGGGTGCGCAGCAGCGGCTTCCCGGCGCGCAGGCACTGGGTGTAGCTGCGGTCGGGGGCGTACTCGGAGGTCTCGCCGACCACGTCCACGGCGTGCGCGAGGCCGCTCTCGTAGGACTCCCCGACGGCGACGGCGCGGAGCGTGACGTTCCGGTCGGAGGGGATCGCGGTGGGCTCGGCGCCGCGCAGCACCGGCTCCAGCAGGTCGACGGTGGCGAAGTCGGCGAACCGGGGGACGACGGCCTCGATCAGTTCCTCGGCGGTGCGCTGGAGGTCGAGGGTGGTGCCGATCCGGGCGGTCGCCTCGGCGATGGTGGCGAGCCGTTCCTGGGCCCGGGCGGCGCGGGCCTCGGCCTGGAAGCGCTCGGTGACGTCGATGATCGAGGAACAGACCCCGAAGATCCGGCCGGTGGAGTCCTCGAGCCGGAAGTAGGAGGCGGACCAGGCGCGGTCCCGCCGGGGGTCGCCGGGGACCCGGCCGTGCGAGCGGGCGTCGACGACGGGCTTGCCGGTCTTGAGCACCTGCCGCATGATCTGCTCGATCTCGGCGCTGTTGATGCCGGGCAGGACGGCGGATATCCGGCGGCCGAGGTGGGCGGCGACGGGCACCCCGTTCATCCGGGCGAGTGCCTCGTTGATCCGGATGTAGCGCAGGTCGGTGTCGTAGACGGCCATGCCGATCGGTGAGCGGCCGAAGATGCCGTCCAGGACCGCGAGGTCGGCCTCGACGGCGTGCAGGGCGCGGGTGTCGGAGGCGGTGGCGAGCAGCAGCAGGGTGCCGGCCGGGCCGGCTATCGGGTAGGTGCGGAACTCCAGCTCGACCTTGTGGCCGTCGCGGTGGCGCACCGGGAAGACGCCGGACCAGCCGCTGCCGGTCATGATCCGCTGGAAGAGGCCGAGCACCTCGGAGCGGTCGGAGCCGTCGGTGAGCAGCTGGGCGGCGTAGCTGCCGACGGCCTCCTCGGCGGAGTAGCCGAGCAGGGCCTCCGCGTCCTCGCTCCAGTGCAGGATCAGTCCGTCGTCCTGGAGCAGCGCCGTCGCGAGCGGGACGAGCCGGTGGCCTTCGGGGTTCGCGCCCTCGGGACGTACCGGGGCACGGCCCGGTGCCGGGTCGGCGGCGGTCGCGTCCCACTCGTGTCCGTGCATGATCAGGCAGCACCCCGGTTCGGCTCGTGCCCGGCCGGGTGGGCCTCGCGGTCGGTGCCGGCCGGGATTCTTCTCCAGACTGCACGGACATCGGCCGCCCGGCGACCCCTTTGGTCAGGGGGCGTCCGGTCGCTCCGGGTGTACGGGCGTCATGGGCGTACCGGCCGCAGCGTACTCTCCAGAACGCCCGCCCACTGCCGGATCACGCCGGAACGTCGGTGGCTGTCGTCGGTGAGCAGGTTGGCGAGGCCCAGTCCGCGGGCGAGGTCCAGCGTGGCCTGCACGGATTCGCGCACCCCGGGGCGGCTCTCGTCGGCGTCCAGGAACTCGACCGCGGCCCGGTGGGCCTCCCGGCCGACGTGGCCCTCCAGCGCGATGATCCGCTCGCGCAGCGCCTCCTCGGTGGCGGCGGCGGTCCACAGGTGCAGGGCGGCGCGGAACAGCGGGCCGGTGTAGAGCCGCACGATCATGTCGACCACGGCCCCGGTGCGGTCGGGGCCGGCGGTCGGCAGCTCGTCCGCGTGGGCGCGGACGGCTGCCAGCCGCTCGGCGGTGACGTGCTCGACGGCCGCGGTGAAGAGGTCCTCGCGGGTCGGGAAGTGGTGCTGGGCCGCGCCCCGGGAGACCCCGGCCCGTTCGGCGACGACGGTGACGGTGGAGCCGTGCCAGCCGAGCTCGGCCAGGCAGTCCACGGCCGCCGCGAGCAGCCGGGCCCTGGTCGCTCGGCTGCGGTCCTGCTGCGGGGTGCGGGCGGCGGGGTGGCTGGTCATGGCGGCGGGCGGTTCCTGTTCCGGTCGGGGCGCGGCGGGTGCCGGTCGGGGCGCGGCGGGACGATCCTCACAGACGCGCCCCGGTCCCCGGCCGCCGGGGCGGCCCCGGCCGGTCAGCGGGCGGCGGCGCGCCCGGCCTCGCGGGCGCGCAGTTCGCGGCGCAGGATCTTGCCGGCCGCGGACTTGGGGACGGTGTCGACGAACTCCACCAGGCGGACCTTCTTGTACGGGGCGACCTGTCCGGCGACGTACCCGGTGACCTCCTCGGCGGTCAGGTCGCTGCCCGGGGCGCGGACCACGAAGGCCTTGGGGCACTCGGTGCCCTCGGCGTCCGGGACGCCGATCACGGCGGCGTCGGTGATCTGCGGGTGGCCGAGCAGGACGGCCTCCAGTTCGGCGGGGGCGACCTGGTAGCCCTTGTACTTGATCAGCTCCTTGACCCGGTCGACGATGTACAGGTAGCCGCGCTCGTCCACGAAGCCGACGTCGCCGGTGTGCAGCCAGCCCTCGGCGTCGACCACCGCGGCGGTCTCGGAGGGGCGGCCGAAGTAGCCCTTCATCACCTGCGGGCCGCGGATCAGCAGCTCGCCGGGTTCGCCGGGCCCGAGGTCGCCGTCGGAGCCGTCCAGGGCGGCGATCCGCAGCTCGGTGGAGGGGACCATCCGGCCGACCGAGCCGGGCGAGGGGTCGCCCTCGCGCGGGGAGACGACGTGGGTGACCGGGGAGAGCTCGGTCATGCCGTAGCCCTGGAGCAGGTGCGGCAGGCCCAGGCGCCGGGCGCAGGCGTCGGCGAGTTCGTGGTCGAGCGGGGCGGCGGCGCACAGCAGGTACTCGACCGAGGAGAGGTCGTACTGCTCGACGACGGGGTGCCGGGCCAGCGCGAGGGCGATCGGCGGGGCCACCACCAGGGCCTGCACCCGGTGCTCCTGGACGGTGCGGCAGAACTGCTCCAGGTCGAAGCGGGGCAGCACGACCACGGTGGCGCCGCAGCGCAGCGGCTGGTTGAGCAGCGCGGCCAGTCCGTAGATGTGGAAGAACGGCAGGACGGCGAGCACCCGTTCGCCCTCGGCGGGGCGGTAGAGGGCGTCGCACTGGGAGAGGTTGGTGGCGATCGAGCGGTGGGTGAGCATCACGCCCTTGGGCAGGCCGGTGGTGCCGCTGGAGTACGGCAGCACGGCGATGTCCTCGCCCGGGTCGATGGCGACCTCGGGGGCGGGGCCGGTGGCGGCCAGCAGGTCGGCGAGCGAGCGGTGGCCCTCGGCGCCGTCCAGGACGACGGTCTCGGCCAGCGGGCGGCCCTGTTCGGCGAGGAGTTCGGCGGCCGCACGGGCGGTCGGCAGGAAGCGGGAGACGGTGACGAGCCAGCGGGCGCCGCTGTCGCGCAGCTGGCCGGCGAGGTCGGCGGGGGTGGCGAAGGACGAGACGGTGGTGACGGTGGCGCCGGCCCTGGTCGCGCCGTAGTAGGCCATCGGGTAGGCGGTCGAGTTGGGGCTGAAGAGGGCGACGACGTCGCCGCGGCGGACGCCTGTCTCGGCCAGTCCGGCGGCCACCCGCTCGACGGCGTCGGCGAGTTGGGCGTAGCTGGTGGTCTCGCCGGTGACGCCGTCGATCAGGGCCGGGCGGTCGCCGTACTTCGCCGCGGCGCCGAGCACCGCCTCGTGGATCGGCAGGTCGACCACGGCAACGTCGGGGAACTCGCTTCGGAACACCAAGGTGGGCCTCCAGTATGGAAGTTGACGTAGCAACAAAACCGGCTAGCAGTTCCGTGCGGGGCGCGTTCAGGAGCATACGGACAGTAGGGGGCCTGGCTCGGCCATTGTGGGGAACCCGTAATGGACCATCCGTGGCACGGTCGCTCCCGGGGGGCGCCCGACCGGAGGGCGCGCACCACGGCCGCCCGCCTCCGGGAGCGGCCCCGTCCCCGGAACTCCCCGCTGTGGGGCCCCTGTCCGGCCCCGTCCCGCTCCTGCCGCTCCGGCCGCGCCCGGCGCCGACGGCTACGTCAAGGCCTGCGCCGGCACCACCCTGGCGGGCGACACCGAACGGGTGGCCGACCGGGGTGGCGTGTGCGGCGGCGGCCGCTCAGGACCACCGGCGGCGGCCGCTCAGTACGACTTCGGCAGCCCGAGGGTGTGCTGGGCGACGTAGTTGAGCACCATCTCGCGGCTGACCGGGGCGACCCGGCCGACCCGGGTGGCGGTCAGCAGCGCGCCCAGCCCGTACTCCTGGGTCAGGCCGTTGCCGCCGAGGGTCTGCACCGCCTGGTCCACCGTCCGGGCGGCGGCCTCCCCCGCCGCGTACTTGGCCATGTTGGCGGCCTCCCCGGCGGCGAGGTCCTCGCCCGCGTCGTAGAGCAGCCCGGCCTTCTGGGTCATCAGCCGGGCCAGTTCGATCTCCACCGCGCACTGGGCCAGCGGGTGGGCCAGGCCCTGGTGGGCGCCGATCGGGGTGGACCAGACGGTGCGGGTCTTCGCGTACTCGACGGCCTTGCCGAGGGCCTGGCGGGCGAGGCCGAGCGAGAAGGCGGCGGTGAGGACGCGCTCGGGGTTGAGACCGGCGAACAGCTGGAGCAGGCCCGCGTTCTCGTCGCCGACCAGGGCGTCGGCGGGCAGCCGGACGTCGTCCAGGAAGACCTGGAACTGCTTCTCCGGGGCGACGAGTTCCATCGGGATCGCCCGGTACTCGAAGCCGGGGGTGTCGCGCGGGACGACGAACAGGCAGGGCTTCAGCTTCCCCGTCCGCGCGTCCTCGGTGCGGGCCACGAACAGCACCGCGTCGGAGTGGTCGATGCCGGAGACGAAGACCTTGCGGCCGGTCAGCAGCCAGTCCTCGCCGTCCCGGCGGGCGACGGTGGATATCCGGTGCGAGTTCGAGCCGGCGTCCGGTTCGGTGATGCCGAAGGCCATCCTGCGGCTGCCGTCGGCCAGGCCGGGCAGCCAGCGCCGCTGCTGCTCCGGGGTGCCGTAGCGGGCGATCACGGTGCCGCAGATCGCCGGGGAGACGATCAGCATCAGCAGCGGGCAGCCGGCGGCGCCGAGCTCCTCCAGGACGATGGCGAGGTCGGTGATGCCGCCGCCCCCGCCGCCGTACTCGGCGGGCAGGTTGACGCCGAGGTAGCCGGCCTTGCCGGCCTCCGCCCACAGTTCGTCGGCGGGCTCGCCGGCCCGGGCCTTGGCGAGGTAGTAGGCGGAGCCGTAGCGGCGGCCGAGGTCGCCGACGGCCCGGCGCAGGGTCTGGCGTTCGGGGGTCTCCAGGAGCTGACTGCCGATGGACATGCGGGGTCCTTCCTCAGGCTTCGGTGGGCCGGACGACGGCCAGCAGGGTGCCGGTTTCGACCTGCCGGCCGGGGGTGGCGCGCAGTTCGACGAGGGTGCCGTCGACCGGGGCGACGACGCGGTGCTCCATCTTCATCGCCTCCAGCACCAGCAGCGGCCGGCCGGCGGTGACGGTGTCCCCGACGGCGGCGGCGACCCGGACGACGGTGCCGGGCATCGGGGCGAGCAGCGCGCCGGGGTCGGTGCGGACGACGGGTTCGGGGAAGCGCGGCAGGGCGGTGAGCGCGGTGCCGCCGGCCGGGGTGTCGACGTGCACCCGGTCGCCGTACCGGGCGACGCGGTAGGTGCGGCGCAGCCCGCCCTCGGACAGCACGACCCGGTCCGGCGCGGCCTCGACGAGCTCGACGTCCGGGTCGTCCTCGGCCAGCAGGCCGGTGCGGGTGTGCCGGTAGCGGACGGCCGCCTCGGTGCCGTCCTCGGCCCGGTAGCGCTTGAGCTGCGGCTGGGAGGGCAGGTTGCGCCAGCCGGAGGGCAGCGCGCCGCGGCGGCCGGCGGCGTCGGCGAGGGCGGCGGCCAGCGCGGCGCGGTCGACGCCCTTCGTGTCCGGGGCGGTGAGGTCGGCGGCGTGCTCGGCCAGGAAGCCGGTGTGCAGGTCCGCGGCCAGGAAGGCCGGGTGGCGCAGCGCCCGGACCAGCAGCTCCCGGTTGGTGGCCGGGCCGTGGACGCGGGCGCGGGCGAGCGCGTCGGCGAGCCGGCGGGCGGCGGCCGCGCGGGTGGGCCCCCAGGCGATCACCTTGGCGAGCATCGCGTCGTAGTGCGGGCTGATCTCGCTGCCGGACTCCACGCCGGAGTCCAGCCGGAGGCCGGTGCCGGAGCCCGCTTCGACGCAGGTGAACTCCTGGTACGGGAGTGTCAGTTCGAACCTGTGCAGGGTGCCGGTGGCCGGCTGCCAGTCCTTGGCCGGGTCCTCGGCGTAGAGCCGGGCCTCGATCGCGTGGCCGGCGGGGGCCGGGGGGTCGGGCGGCAGCTCGGCGCCCTCGGCGACGGCGAGTTGCAGGGCCACCAGGTCCAGGCCGGTGACGGCCTCGGTGACCGGGTGTTCGACCTGGAGGCGGGTGTTCATCTCCAGGAAGAAGAACCGGCCGTCCCCGGCGAGCAGGAACTCGGCGGTGCCGGCGCCCGTGTAGCCGATCGCCCGGGCCGCGGCGCGGGCCGCCGCGTGCAGCTCGGCGCGGACCTCCGGCGGCAGGCCGGGGGCCGGGGCCTCCTCGATCACCTTCTGGTGCCGCCGCTGAAGCGAGCAGTCCCGGTCGCCGACCGCCCAGACGGTGCCGTGGGCGTCGGCCAGCAGCTGGACCTCGACGTGCCGCCCGGCGGGCAGGTAGCGCTCGCAGAACACCTCGTCCGAGCCGAAGGCCTTGGCCGCCTCCGCGCGGGCGGCGGCGAGTTCGCCGGGGAGCTCGGCCAGGCTCCGGACGACCCGCATGCCGCGCCCGCCGCCGCCCGCCGCGGCCTTGACCAGCAGCGGCAGGTCGGCCTCGACGGGCTCGGTGAGCGCGCCCAGCACCGGCACCCCGGCCTCGGCCATCAGCCGTTTGGCAGCGGTCTTGGAGCCCATCGCGGCGATCGCGGCGGGCGGCGGGCCGACCCAGACCAGGCCCGCGTCCAGCACGGCCCGCGCGAAGTCGGCGCTCTCGGAGAGGAATCCGTACCCGGGGTGGACGGCGTCGGCCCCGGCGGCGAGCGCGGCCCGGACGAGCAGGTCGGCGCGGAGGTAGGTGTCGGCGGGCGCGGCGCCGGGCAGCCGGACGGCGGCGTCGGCCTCGCGCACGTGCGGGGCGCCGGCGTCCGGGTCGGAGTGGACGGCGGTGGTCGCGATGCCGAGTTCCCGGCAGGTCCGGAAGACCCGGCGGGCGATCTCGCCCCGGTTGGCGACCAGCAGGTTGGTGATCATCGTCTGGGGTCCCTCACATCCGGAAGACGCCGTAGCCACGCGCGCCCTCGACCGGGGCGTTGTGGATCGCGGACAGGCAGAGGCCGAGCACCGTACGGGTGTCACGCGGGTCGATGACGCCGTCGTCGTAGAGCCGGCCGGACAGGAACACCGGCAGGGACTCGGCCTCGATCTGCTGCTCGACCATCGCCCGGATCGCCGCGTCCGCGTCCTCGTCGTACGGCCGGCCCTTCGCCGCGGCCGACTGCCGGGCGACGATCGACAGCACCCCGGCGAGCTGCTGCGGGCCCATCACGGCGGACTTGGCGCTCGGCCAGGAGAAGAGGAAGCGCGGTTCGTACGCCCGGCCGCACATGCCGTAGTGGCCGGCCCCGTAGGAGGCGCCCATCAGCACGGACAGGTGCGGGACGGTGGAGTTGGCGACGGCGTTGATCATCATCGCGCCGTGCTTGATGATGCCGCCCTGCTCGTAGTCCTTGCCGACCATGTAGCCGGTGGTGTTGTGCAGGAACAGCAGCGGGGTGTTCCGCCGGTTCGCCAGCTGGATGAACTGGGCGGCCTTCTGGGACTCCTGGCTGAACAGCACGCCCTGGGCGTTGGCCAGGACGCCGACCGGGTAGCCGTGCAGGCGCGCCCAGCCGGTGGCCAGGCTGGTGCCGTAGAGCGGCTTGAACTCGTCGAAGTCGGAGCCGTCGACGATCCGGGCGATCACCTCGCGCGGGTCGAAGGGCACCTTGAGGTCGCCCGGGACGATGCCCAGCAGCTCCTCCTCGTCGTACCTGGGCGGCTCGGCGCTCCGGTCCGGGCCGGGGCCGGGCTTGCGGTGGTCGAGCCTGGCGACGATCCGGCGGGCGATCCGCAGCGCGTCCGCCTCGTCCGCCGCGACGTGGTCGGCCAGCCCGGAGATCCGGGCGTGCATCTCGGCGCCGCCGAGCGACTCGTCGTCGGCCTCCTCGCCGGTGGCCATCCGCACCAGCGGCGGGCCGCCGAGGAAGACCTTGGCGCGCTCCTTGACCAGCACGGTGTGGTCGGACATGCCGGGCACGTAGGCGCCGCCGGCCGTCGAATTGCCGAACACCACGGCCACGGTGGGGACTCCGGCGGCGGAGAGCCGGGTGAGGTCGCGGAACAGGGCGCCGCCGGGGATGAAGATCTCCTTCTGGCTGGGCAGGTCGGCGCCGCCGGACTCGACCAGGTTGACCAGCGGGAGGCGGTTCTCCAGCGCGATCTCGTTGGCCCGCAGGGCCTTGCGCAGGGTCCAGGGGTTGCTGGCGCCGCCGCGCACCGTCGGGTCGTTGGCGGTGATCACGCACTCGACGCCCTCGACCACCCCGATACCGGTGACCAGGGCCGCGCCCACCGGGTAGTCGCTCCCCCAGGCGGCCAGCGGCGACAGCTCCAGGAACGGGGAGTCCGGGTCGACCAGCAGCTCGATCCGCTCACGGGCCAGCAGCTTGCCGCGCCCGCGGTGGCGCTCCACGTACCGGGGGCCGCCGCCCGCCAGCGCCTTGGCGTGCTCGGCGTCGAGCTCGGCGAGCTTGGCGACCATCGCGGCGCGGTGCCCGGCGTACTCGGGCCCGGCCGGGTCGACGCGGGTGGGCAGGACGGTCACAGCAGGACCTCCGGGATGTCGAGGTGGCAGGCGCGCAGCCACTCCCCGAGGGCCTTGGCCTGCGGGTCGAAGCGGTGCCGGGCGGCGACGCCCTCGCCGAGCAGGCCGGTGAGGGTGAAGTTGACCGCCCGCAGGTTCGGCAGCAGGTGCCGGGTGACGGGCAACTCCTCGGTCTCGGGCAGGAGTTCGCGCAGCTTCTCCACGGTGAGGACGTGCGCCAGCCAGCACCAGCCGTCCTCCGAGCGGGCCCAGACGCCGAGGTTGGCGTCCCCGCCCTTGTCGCCGCTGCGGGCGCCGGCCACCAGGCCGAGCGGGGCCCGCCGGGCCGGGCCCTCGGGGAGCGGTTCGGGCAACTCGGCTTCGGGCCGGTCGGGTTGGGCCGCGTGGCCGGTGACGGGCGCCGGCGGGACGCCGATCCGGCGGCCGTCCGGCAGGACGGCGGTGTGCTCGACGGCCTTCGGGTCGACGGACACGGCGCTGAACACCCCGTACGGCGTGCCCGGTCCGGGCGGGGCGGTGAGGTGGAAGCCCGGGTACCCGGACAGCCCCGATTCGACGGCGGCCTTGCCTAGTTGGCGCCCGACCTTGGCCGGGTCCTGGTCCCGGGCGGTCAGCCGCAGCAGCGCGGAGGCGGTCTCCTCGGTGGCGGCGTCCGGGTGGTCGGTGCGGACGAGGGTCCAGCGCAGTTCGGCGGGACGGGCGGCGGGCGGCAGCGCGTCGGCGAACTGCCGCCGCACCAGGGCGGCCTTGGCCTCGATGTCCAGGCCGGTGAGGACGTACACCACCTCGTTGAGGTGGCCGCCGAGCCGGTTGAGGCCCGCCTTCAGGGTGGGCGGCGGGGCCTCGCCGCGCACGCCGTCGATCCGGACCCGGTCCGGCCCCTCCTCGGTGAGCCGAACGGTGTCCAGCCGGGCCGTGACGTCCGGGCCGAGGTAGCGCGGTCCGCCGGTCTCGTACAGGAGTTGGGCGGTGACGGTGCCGGTGGTGACGGCGCCGCCGGTGCCCTGGTGCTTGGTGATCACGCTGGAGCCGTCGGCGCGCAGTTCGGCCAGCGGGAAGCCGGGGCGGGTCACGTCGTGCTCGTGGAAGAAGGCGTAGTTGCCGCCGGTCGCCTGGGCGCCGCACTCCAGGACGTGCCCGGCCACCACGGCGCCGGCCAGGGCGTCCAGGTCCTCCGGGGTCCAGCCGAAGCGGGCGATCCCAGGACCGACGACCAGCGCCGCGTCCGTCACCCGGCCGGTCACCACCACGTCGGCTCCGCCGCTCAGGCAGGCGGCGATCCCGAACCCGCCGAGGTAGGCATTGGCGGCCAACAGGCCCTCCGGCAGGCCGAGTTCGGCCCGGCGCGGGAGCAGGTCGTCGCCCTCGACGTGGGCGACGGCCGCCTCGACGCCGAGCCGCCGGGCCAGCGCGCGCAGCTCCTCGGCGAGCCGGGCCGGGTTGAGGCCGCCCGCGTTGACCACGATCCTCACGTCGCGCTCGCGGGCCAGGCCGAGGCACTCCTCCATCTGGCGCAGGAAGGTCCGGGCGTAGCCCAGCGACGGGTCCTTCAACCGGTCCCGGGCGAGGATCAGCATGGTCAGCTCGGCCAGGTAGTCCCCGGTGAGCACGTCCAGCGGCCCGCCGGTGAGCATCTCCCGCACCGCGGCGAAGCGGTCCCCGTAGAACCCCGAGGCGTTGCCGATCCGCAGTACCGCGCCGTCGCGCACCAATGCGCCTCCCCTGCCGGTGAGTTGGGCGCACCCTTCGACGGGCGCCACCGCCAGCAGCGTGGCACCGCCCGCAGAAAAAAGCAATCACGCTTGCTTGTTTTCTGCGATCCGGCGTACCCCGCCCCCGCCGCGCCCCGGTGTCCGTCCCGCGCCGGGTGCGCCCGCGGCGGCGCGGGCGCGGGCGCGGGCGCCGGGCCCTCGAGCGTCAGGCAGGCTGGACGGTGATCGTGCAGAGGCGCTTGGTGGCCCTGGTCAGGGCCACGTACAGGTCCCGCTCCCCGCCGGGGCGGGCCGCGGTGATCTCCTCCGGGTCCACGACGAGGACCCCGTCGAACTCCAGGCCGCGCGCCTCGGAGGCCGGTACGACGCGCGCGTGGTGGGCGATGCCCCGGGCCGTCAGCTCGCCCACCCTGGTGTCCGCGCAGACCACTCCCAGCAGCTCGCCCGGGTGCGCGGCGCTCTGGGCGCGGAGTTCCCGGAGGACGGCGGCGGCCAACCCGTCCGGGGGCGTGGTCACGGTGCGGGGGCTCTCACCGCCGCGCAGCGACCGGGTGGGCTTCTGCTCCGGGGCGATCCGCGCGAGCAGGCCCCGGACGCTCTCCAGGATCTCCTGCGTGGTGCGGTAGCTGACGGTCAGGTCGTGCAGCCTGAACCGCGGTCCGACGTGGGGGGCCAGCGCCTCCTTCCAGTCGCGCGCCGTCGCGACCGGGCCCGCCTGGGCGAAGTCGCCGACCAGCGTCATCGCCCTCGCCGGGCAGCGGCGGACGATCATCCGCCACTGCATGGCGGTCAGCTCCTGCGCCTCGTCGACGACCACGTGCCCGTACGTCCGCTCCGGAGGGCCGTCGACCAGGCTCGCCGCCTCGTCCAGCAGCGGCACGTCGGCGTCGGTCCACGGGGCGTCCGGACCGCGCAGCAGCAGGGACCGCTCCGGCGCGGTCAGCCGGGGCAGCTGCTCGGCGAGGGCGTCGGCGTCCGTCAGCAGCGCCCGCACGAGGTCGCCGGGCGCCAGCCGCGGCCACAGCGCCTCGACCGCCCGGTCGAGGCCGGCGTCGGCGAGGAGATCGGCCCGGAGGGCGTCCAGGTCCAGCTCGTGCGCCGGACCCGTGTCGGCCGCGCCCTCGCCTCGGTGCCGGCCGACCCCCGTGAACCGGTCGAGGTCCAGGCCCGTCATCGCGACGGTGTCGGCGTCGATCTGCTCCAGGACGTCGCCCATGTCCCGTTGCATCGCGTCGGTGACGGCGTCGACCAGGAGTTCCTTGAACACCTGGCGCGCGGGGTTGTGCCCCGGTACGGCCGCCGCGGCGGCGTCGCGTGCCGTGGCGACCTCCTCGTCGGACAGGTGGACCGGCTCCCGTCCGACCCGCACGGTGAAGTCGCCGGCGGGGGCCTGGTAGGCGCGCAGCAGGCCGGCCAGGGCGTCGGCGAGCTCGGCGCCGCCCTTGAGCCGCGCCGTGTCGAACCGGTCCGCCGCGGCCGGCGACACTCCGGCCAGCTCCCGGCAGGTCGCCAGGACGACGTCGTTCTCGCCGAGCGAGGGGAGGACCTGGGAGATGTAGTCGAGGAACCGGGCGTTCGGGCCCACCACCAGGACGCCCTCCTCCGCGGCGCGCGGGAACGCGTACAGGACGTAGGCCGCCCGGTGCAGGGCGACCACCGTCTTTCCGGTGCCCGGCCCGCCCTGCACCACGGTCACCCCGCGGTGGGCGGAGCGGACCACCTCGTCCTGCTCGGCCTGCAGCGTGGCGACGGCCGCCTCCATCCGGCCCGTGCGCCGTGCCGACAGCGCCTCGGTCAGCGGGCCGTCCCCCACGACGTCCTCCTCGGTCGGGGCGCTCCCGTCCAGCAGCTCGTCGCTCACCGAGACGACCGTGCGCTCCTCCAGGCGCAGGTGCCGGCGCCGCCGCAGGCCCATCGGGTGGACCGGCGTCGCCTCGTAGAACGGCCGCGCCGCGTTCGCACGCCAGTCCACCAGCAGGGGCAGGTCGTCCTCCTCCCGGTGCAGTCCGATCCGCCCGATGCGCAGGGCCGTGCCGTCCGCCCAGTCGATCCGCCCGAATACCAGGCCCTTTTCGGCGCCCGCCAGCCGGCCGATTTCCCTGGCCAGCCGATCGGCGGCGATTTCCCTCTCGTACGCCTCACCGGCGCTTTCCGCCGGGGCCTTCAGCAGACCCGCCCGGTGCATTCGCGCCTCGGAAAGCCGCTCGGCGAGGAATTCATACAGGGAGGACACATAATCCCGCTCCGACGCAACCGCGCGCGCAACGGGATCATTCGTATTCGACACGGGGGACTCCTTCGATTCGAGCCACACCATACGGTCAAAGCCCCTCGAAGGTAAGTCTTGACTTACCTGGTGAAGCCATGGCCTTACCGCCGATTCCAGGACGGCCGACCGTGCGGCGCATTACGCATTCCGCCGTTCCGCATATCGCCGATTTGCGTTCCCGATGCCCGTATGCCTTATCGGCGGGCCCGCCCCGGACGCCGGTGATGGTGTGCCGTGCCCGGGAAAAGGGGGGAAGATCCGGCGAGGCCGCCGGCACCGAATCCCACGGACGGGCCGCGGCCCCGTTGACGGCCGCGCCGTACCCCTCTACAACGGAGCACAGGCCCCGGAGACGGTGGACCGTGCCCCGGCACGGCCCGCCCGGGGCACCCCGAGAGATCCTGAGGAGCAACACCATGGCTCCAGATCCAGACGTCAGCCGCTGCCCGGTGCTGGACATGACCGCCCGGGACCCGCACCGACAGAACGCCGAGCTCCGCTCCGCCGGGCCCGCCGTGCGGGTCGAACTCCCCGGCGGCATCATCGCCTGGTCCGTCACCCGCAGCTCGGTGATCCGCGCCCTCACCGGCGATCCGCGAATCTCCCGCGACCCGCGCAGGCACTGGCCCGGCCTGGCCTCGGTGCCCGAGGGCTGGCCGATGGGCCCGATCGCGTTCCAGCAGAACTTCTTCAACCTCTACGGCGGCGAACACCGCTCGGCCCGGCGCCGGATGGCGCCCTCGTTCGCGCCCCGCCGGGTGTCCGCGCTGCGGCCCGGCATCGAGAAGACCACCGCCGACCTGGTCGGCGCGTTCCGCACGCTCGGCCCCGGCGAGGCCGTGGACCTGCGCCACGCCCTCTCGCGCCCGCTGACCATGACGGTGATCTGCGACCTCTTCGGCGTCCCCGCCGACATGCGGCCGCCCATCGGCACGGCGATGGACACCCTGCTGACGACGACGGCCACGAACGAGCAGATGACGCGCTCCCGCGCGGAGATCAACGTGGTGCTGACCGAGCTGCTGGCGCTCAAGCGGCGCGACCCCGGCCCGGACCTCGCCAGCGACGTGGCGGCCGTCGACACCGGCGACGGGACCGGCCGCAGCGAGGAGGAGTCCCGCGACATCCTCTTCCTGATGCTCGGCGCCGGATACGAGACCGCGGTCAACCTCATCACCAGCGCCGTCCAGGCCCTCCTCGCCCACCCCCGCCACCTGGCCGAGGTCCGCGCGGGCACCCTCGGCTGGGAAGCCGTCGTCGAGGAGACCCTGCGCTACGAGAGCCCGGCGATGCACCTCCCGCTCCGCTACCCGCTGGAGGACGTCGACCTGGGCGAGGGCGTGGTCATCCGGCGGGGCGAGCCGATCCTGCTCGGCTTCGGCGCGGCCGGCCGGGACCCGGAGGTCCACCCGGAGCGGCCGGACGACTTCGACCCGACGCGCCCCGACAAGGAGCACCTGGCCTTCGGCTACGGCCCGCACTTCTGCCTCGGCGCGCCGCTCGCCCGACTGGAGACCGAGGTGGCCCTGGAGGGCCTGTTCGGCGCCTACCCCGACAGCACCCTGGACCCGTCCCGTCCGACGCCGCCCCGGCTGGAGTCCGCCATCATCAACGGCCCCGCCGAGCTCTGGGTCGTCCCGACGCCCGCCCTGGCCGCCGGGGTGTGACGGCCCGCCCCGGTGCCACCCGGGGGCGAGCAGCCCGGCCCGGCGGCCGCTGCGGCACGTCCGCGCCGGGCTGCCCCCTTGTTGCCGGTAGTCGTGCCCGTGACCTGCACACCGGCAAGTGTGCGGACCACAGGAGGTATGGGGGACAGGACCATTGACCCGGAGTCAGCGGCTCCGGAAGTATTCGCGACCATGACTACGCGCGTAAACGTTCTGTCGCGGTGGCTGGTCGCCCCGCTGCGGTGGGCGGCCCTGCTGTCGCTGCTGGTGTCGGTCGGAGTGTTCTTCGCCGGTGCCGGGGCGGCCGAGGCGGCGCCCGCCTGCGGGGTGCTCTCCACCGGTGCGGCGCCGCAGGCGACCGCCGCCGTCCGCTCCGCCTGCGGGCTGATCGGCACCCCGTACTCGTGGGGCGGCGGCCACGGCTCGCAGCCCGGCCCGACGTACGGCCTCTGCGACCCCGCCAACGGCGCCCCCAACGACTGCAACGTCCGCGGCCTGGACTGCTCCGGCATGGTCCGCTACGCCTACGACCTGGCGGTCGGCGACGACGTCATCAACGGCACCACCCGGACCCAGTGGCCGACCTCCCGCGCCGTCGCCCGCTACTACCGGGCGGACGGGACCGCACCGCTGCTCCCCGGCGACCTGGTGTACTTCGGCAACACCGCCTCCACCATCCACCACGTCGCGATGTACCTCGGGCAGGGCTGGATAGTCGAGGCCCCCTACTCCGGCGGCTACGTCCAGGTGGCGGCGCTCTCCTCGCACGGCGACTACTACGGCGCCATCCGGCTGTACGGCCCCGGCTCCACCACCCCGCCGCCGACCACGCCCCCGTCGAACAGCGGCCAGTACTGGGTGGACACCCTCGCCAACGCGCCGGTGTACGGCTCCCCGACCTCCACCACCAGCACCGGGACGCTGTACCAGGGCACCAACTACGTCTACTGCAAGGCCTGGGGCCGCGAGGTCTCCAACGGCAGCGCCTTCAACCACTGGTGGCTGAAGACCGACCCGGACTCCGGCCCCGGCGGCCAGTGGGTGTCCGCGTTCTACCTGTCCCGCTGGGGCAACGACACCGCCAAGGACAACAACGGCACGACCATCCCCACCTGCCCCGGCGGCGGCACCCCGCCCGCCACCGGCAAGTACTGGGTGGACACCTTCGCCAGCGCGAGCGTCTACTCCTCGCCGACCTCCACCAACGCCACCGGGACGCTGAACCAGGGCACGAACTACGTCTACTGCAAGGCCTGGGGCCGCGAGGTCTCCAACGGCGGCAGCGTCAACCACTGGTGGCTGAGGACCGACGCCGACGGGGGCCCCGCCGGCCAGTGGGTCTCCGCGTTCTACCTCTCCCGCTGGGGCAACGACACCGCCAAGGACAACAACGGCACGACCATCCCCGACTGCTAGGAAGCCCCCTCCGCCCCGCGCCGGCCGTCTCCCCCGAGGCGGCCGGCGCGGTCGTTCCTCCCCGAGGAGCGCCCCGGGGAGGGACGCGGGGAGCGCCGCGGTGAGGGACGCGGGGAGGGACGGGAAGCGATCAGGATTCGAGAAGCGCGCGCCCGGGGTGCGCGCCTAGCGTTGCAGTCATGAGCGACCTCACCATTCACTGGACCTTCCTCCCGCACACCGACCCCGAGGCCTCCCTCGCCTTCTACCGCGACCTGCTCGGCTTCGAGGTACGCAGCGACGTCGGCGGCGGCCCGATGCGCTGGATCACCGTCGGCCCGGCCGGCCAGCCGGACGTCTCCCTGGTGCTGGAGCCGGCCTCCGCCGACCCGGGCCGCACCGAGGAGGAGCAGCGGACCATCACCGAGATGATGGCCAAGGGCACCTACGCCCGGGTCGTCCTGGGCACCCGCGACCTGGACGGCGTCTTCGACCGGCTGAAGTCCGGCGGCGCCGAGCTCGTCCAGGAGCCGACCACCCAGCCGTACGGCGTCCGCGACTGCGCGTTCCGCGACCCGGCGGGCACCATGGTCCGCTTCAACGAGCTGAGCTGAGCCGGGCTGGGCCGGGACAAGCCCAGCCCGAGGGCGCCGGGGCCCGTCCCTCCCCGCCGTCGGCCGCACCCGAAAGCCGTTCGATCCCGGCCGGATCGATGGTTGGATCGAAGGGTTCGAGCACACCGACGGCGGCAGCGGGGCGGGCCCGCCGGCCCCTCCCCCAGAGAGGCCTCAGAGAGACCCCCGAGAGACCGCCGAGAGCCAGGGAGCGAAGAGAACGATGCCCAAGCGGACGGACGCGCAGCCGCACGTCGCCGACAGCCACGACCTGATCCGCGTGCACGGCGCGCGCGAGAACAACCTCAAGGACGTCAGCATCGACATCCCCAAGCGCCGGCTGACGGTGTTCACCGGGGTGTCCGGCTCGGGCAAGAGCTCGCTGGTCTTCGACACCGTCGCCGCCGAGTCCCAGCGGCTGATCAACGAGACCTACAGCGCCTTCGTCCAGGGCTTCATGCCCACCCTGGCCCGCCCCGAGGTGGACGTCCTCGAGGGCCTGACCACCGCGATCATCGTCGACCAGCAGCGGATGGGCGCCGACCCGCGCTCCACCGTCGGCACCGCCACCGACGCCAACGCGATGCTGCGCATCCTGTTCAGCCGCCTCGGCACCCCGCACATCGGCTCCCCCAAGGCCTTCTCCTTCAACGTCCCGTCGATCAGCGGCGCCGGCGCCGTCACCGTCGAGCGCGGCGGCAGGACGGTCAAGGAGCGGCGCAGCTTCAGCATCACCGGCGGCATGTGCCCGCGCTGCGAGGGCCGCGGCAGCGTCTCGGACATCGACCTCAGCCAGCTGTACGACGACAGCAAGTCGATCTCCGAGGGCGCGTTCACCATCCCCGGCTGGAAGACCGACAGCTGGTGGACGGTCGGCGTCTACGCCAACTCGGGCTTCCTCGACCCGGACAAGCCGATCCGGAAGTTCACCAAGAAGGAGATGCAGGACTTCCTGTACCGGGAGCCGACCAAGGTCAAGGTCAACGGCGTCAACCTCACCTACGAGGGCCTGATCCCCAAGATCCAGAAGTCGATGCTCTCCAAGGACAAGGAAGCGCTGCAGCCGCACATCCGGGCCTTCGTGGAGCGGGCCGTGACCTTCACCGCCTGCCCCGACTGCGAGGGCACCCGGCTCAGCGCGGCGGCCCGGTCCTCGAAGATCGCCGGGATCAGCATCGCCGACGCCTGCGCGATGCAGATCAGCGACCTCGCCGCCTGGGTCCGCGACCTCGACGAGCCCTCGGTGGCGCCGCTGCTCGGCACGCTCCGGCAGGCCCTCGACTCCTTCGTGGAGATCGGCCTCGGCTACCTCTCGCTGGACCGCCCCTCCGGCACGCTGTCCGGCGGCGAGGCGCAGCGGGTCAAGATGATCCGCCACCTCGGCTCCTCGCTCACCGACACCACGTACGTCTTCGACGAGCCCACCACCGGCCTGCACCCGCACGACATCGACCGGATGAACCGGCTGCTGCTGCGCCTGCGGGACAAGGGCAACACGGTGCTGGTGGTGGAGCACAAGCCGCAGACCATCGCGATCGCCGACCACGTGGTCGACCTCGGACCGGGGGCCGGTGCGGCCGGCGGCACGGTCTGCTACGAGGGCGACGTGGCGGGGCTGCGCGCCGGCGGCACGGTGACCGGCCGCCACCTGTCCGACCGGACGGCGCTGCGCGAGGCCGTACGGAAGCCCACCGGCGCGCTGGAGATCCGCGGCGCGAGCACCCACAACCTGCGGGACGTGGACGTGGACGTCCCGCTCGGGGTGCTCACGGTGGTGACCGGGGTGGCGGGCTCCGGCAAGAGCTCGCTGATCCACGGCTCGATCCCGGTCGACGAGGGCGTGGTCTCGGTCGACCAGGGGGCGATCAAGGGCTCCCGGCGCAGCAACCCGGCCACCTACACCGGGCTGCTCGAACCCGTCCGCAAGGCCTTCGCCAAGGCCAACGGCGTGAAGCCGGCCCTGTTCAGCGCCAACTCCGAGGGCGCCTGCCCGACCTGCAACGGCGCCGGGGTGGTCTACACCGACCTGGCGATGATGGCCGGGGTGGCCACCACCTGCGAGGACTGCGAGGGCAAGCGCTACCAGCCGGCGGTGCTGGAGTACCACCTGGGCGGGCGGGACATCGCCGAGGTGCTGGCGATGTCGGTGACCGAGGCGGAGGAGTTCTTCGGCTCGGGCGAGGCGAGGCTCCCGGCCGCGCACCGGATCCTGGAGCGGCTGGCCGACGTCGGGCTCGGCTACCTGAGCCTCGGCCAGCCGCTGACCACGCTCTCCGGCGGCGAGCGGCAGCGGCTCAAGCTGGCCACCCACATGGCGGACAAGGGCGGCGTCTACGTGCTGGACGAGCCGACCACCGGCCTGCACCTGGCCGACGTCGAGCAGTTGCTGGGGCTGCTGGACCGGCTGGTCGAGTCCGGCAAGTCGGTCATCGTGATCGAGCACCACCCGGCGGTGATGGCGCACGCCGACTGGATCATCGACCTCGGGCCGGGTGCCGGCCACGACGGCGGTCGGGTGGTCTTCGAGGGCACCCCGGCCGAGCTGGTCGCCGCCCGGTCCACGCTGACCGGCGAGGCGCTGGCCCGGTACCTGGGCTGAGCCGTACCGACTCCGGGCCGCGCCTGCGCGGAGCCGGGGCCCTCCCGCCGGGCCGGTCAGTCCAGTGGGAGGGCCATCTCCAGGATCCGCGCCGAGGGGTCCAGCACGTACGGCGTGGACCCGCCGGTGTGGACGAACCCGCGCCGCAGGTAGAAGGCGGCGGCGCGGGGGTTGGCCTCGTGCACCCCGAGCAGCATCCGCCCGGCGCCCCGGACCCGCGCCCAGGCGAGCACCGCGTCCAGCAGGGCGTCGGCGACGCCGTGCCCGCGGCCGCGGTGCGCCGGGTCCACCCAGACGCCGATCAGGTCGAGCGCGCCGGGCTGCTCCCGGTTCGGGACGGACAGCATGGTGGCGACCCACTCCCCCGTGGCGTCCACCGCGACCAGGCCGAGCTTGTCGGGCTCGTTGACCCAGTTGCAGCGGGCCCGCCAGTTGCCCTCGCCCTGGTGGCTCGCGTACTCGTGGGTCTCGCCGAACGCCAGGGGCGTGTCGAGGAGTTGGGCCAGCCGTACCTTCCGCAGGCGCTGCCAGTCCTCGCGTCCGATCCGCTCGATCCGGTGGTCCATCGTCTCCCCGTCACACGGCGCTGCCTCCGCCGCCGGTGATCACCGGCGGCGGAGGCAGCGTAGCCGGTGCCCGGACTACGGCTTGATGCGGACCACCTGCGGGTCGTGGTCGCTGGCCTGCTGGGCGAACTCGGCGTTGATGTGCACCACGTCGTACTTGGCGTAGCCGACCTCGGGGCTGACCAGGATGTGGTCCAGCACCTGCGAGTTGCCCTGGTAGACGTACGAGTACTGCTCGGTCTCCGGCAGCTCGTTCACCAGGTCGCGCAGCACGCCGTCCTTGGTGAGCGCGGCGAGCGCGGGCGAGAACTGGTAGTCGTTGAAGTCGCCGAGGGAGACGACCTTGGCCTCCTTGTCGGCGGCCAGCAGCTTGGCGACGAAGGACTGCTCGACGGTGGCCTGCTTGATCCGCTGCACCTCGGAGCTGCGGGTCGGCTGCTGGAAGCGGCTGTCGATGCCCTGGTCGCCGCCCTTGCTGTTGAAGTGGTTGGCGATGACGAAGACCTTCTTGCCGCGGAAGGAGAACTGGCCGACCAGCGGCTTGCGGCTGTTGGTCCAGGCCTCGTCGTTCGGCTCGATCCGGCCGGGCGAGGCGGTCAGCGCGGTGCTCGCGCCGGTGCCGGTCACGCCGACGGCGGTGGTGGCGCTGCCGCCGGGGATGTCGGTGAAGGACACCCGCTGCGGGTTGAACAGGAAGACCTGGCGGATGTTGCCGCCGGGCTCGCCGCCGTCCTTGCCGTCCTGCGGGTCGACCGAGCGCCAGTCGTAGGCCGGGCCGCCGGCCGCCTTGATCGCGGCGATGAACTTGGCGACGGTCTGGCTCGCGTCCACCGTGCCGTCGTTCTTGTTGCCGTTGTTGTCCTGGATCTCCTCCAGGGCGACGATGTCGGGCGAGCGCAGGTTGGTGACGACGCCCTGGGCCAGCTCGGCGAACTTGGCGTCCGGGTTGCCCGGGGCCAGGTTCTCCACGTTGTAGGTGGCGAGGGTGAGTTCGCGGTCGCCGGCCTGGGCGGTGACCTCGCGCTGGAGGTGGTTGTCCTTCAGGGTGCCCATGGTGCCGGCGACCAGGGTGTAGCCGCCGAAGTTGTTGTAGTCCAGCGGGCCGGTGGTGGTGCCGGTCAGCTCGTCGCCGACGTTGGCGACCGGGAACGGCCGCTGGTTCACCGGGGCCTGCTGCTGGATCATCAGCCGGCCGACGTTGGGCTCCTTGTACGACTCGTACAGCAGGCCGCCGCGCTTGCTGCGCTGGTCCTGCTTGTCGGCGGCGACCCACAGCTCGTTGTACTTGTCGGTCGCCTGCACCACCCGGACGTCCTTGACCTGGACGAGCATGCCCTCCAGCGACTCGTAGAAGTCGAGGGTGTACTTCTCCGGCTGGAGCGTGCCGCCGTCGATGGAGCCGTCCGGGCCGGCCGGCGGGGCGTAGGTGCCGGGGATGTTGCGGGTGTCCACGACCACCGGGGCGGGCAGCGGGTTGCCGGCCGACAGGACGGTGACGCCGGGGGCGGTGATCTCGGTGATGGACTGCGAGCCGCCGCTGTAGTTCGGGTAGTACTCGGTGACCTTGCCGCTCACCAGCACCGAGTCGCCGACCTGCACGGTCGGGTTGCCGCCGGTGTAGACGAAGATGCCCTCGCTGGTGGCCGGGTCGGCGTCGGGGTTCGGGTCCTGGAGCCAGAAGCCCTTGACGCTGCCGTACGCGCGCACGCCGGTGACGATGCCGGGCACTCCGGTGACGGGCTTGCCGGCCTGCGGGGATATCCGGGTGCTGCCCTGGATGTCGTGGATCCGCAGCGGTCCGGCCTCGGTCGGGGCCGGGGTCGCGGGCGCGGCGGCGTTCGCCACCGGCAGCGGGACGAGCACCAGCGAGGCGGCCAGCGTGGCCGGGATCAGGGCGGCGCGCAGCAGGGTTCTGCGGGGGCGGGAGGCGGGGGCGGTGGTCACCGGGGCAGGGCTCCTAGCTCCGTCGTGCGGCACGGTCGTGGCACGGCGGTCCGGGCGGAGGCGCGCGTCGGGCGCGCGCTGCTCGCGTGGCGAAGAAGCGGAGGACGGTCTCCCGCCCCCCGCGGCGCCCCTCAAGATACGCGCGTAGAAAATGCCCCGACAAGACCCCGGCGGTGAACGGACGGTTCCCCGCAGGTGACGTGACGGCCGCTCAGCCCGGGTTTCTCACAGCCCGCTCCCAGCGGACTCCCAGGAAGCCTCGATCCGCTCCACGACCAGCTCGCACAGCTCGTGGGTGCGCAGCGCGTCATGGGCGTCCAGGGTGTGCCCGGCGCGGACGGCCGCCAGGAAGGCGAGCACGCACTGCTCGATGCCGCGCTGACGGGCCACCGGCACCCAGTCGCCGCGGCGGCGGACGGTCGGCTGGCCGCGGTGGTCGACCACCTCGGCCAGGTTGTGCACCTCGCGCTTGGAGTCGCCGCCGGAGACCTCCAGCACCTCCTCGGTGGAGCCGGAGACCCGGTTCATGATGCCGAGGGCGGTGAAGCCCTCGCCGCCGAGGGTGAGCACCACGTGCTCGACCAGCCCGTCCCGGGTGCGGGCGCGGACGTCCACGTGCTCGATCTCGCCGGGGGCCAGGAACCGCAGCACGTCCACGACGTGGATGAAGTCGTCGAACACCAGGGTGCGGGCCGCCTCGGCCAGGCCCTCGCGGTTCTTCTGGAGCACGATCAGGTCGCGCGGGCGCTCCTTGGCCTGGGCGTAGCCGGGCGCGTAGCGGCGGTTGAAGCCGACCATCAGCGAGCGGCCGGTGCGGTCGGCGAGGTCGACCAGGCGGCGGGCGCCGTCCAGGGTGTAGTCGAGCGGCTTGTCGACGTAGACGTCCACCCCGGCGGTGAGCAGCTGCTCGACGATCGGGACGTGCTGGTCGGTGGCGGCGTGCACGAAGGCGGCACGGATGCCGCTGCCGATCAGCGCGCCGAGGTCGGTGAAGCGGTGCTCGGGGGCGATCCGGTGGGTCTCGCCGAGCCGGTCGAGCTTGGCCGCGTCCCGGGTCATCAGCCGCAGGTCCAGCCCGGGCAGCGCGGTGAGCACCGGCAGGTAGGCCTTCTGGGCGATGTCGCCGAGGCCGATCACCCCGACCGGGAGCGGGGCGTCGGCGGCTGGCGTGCTGGTCATGAGGCCTCCCGGCATGCGGACGATCATCGGCGGACCCACCTTACGCACCGGCCGGCCCGGGCACGCCACCGCCCGCCGTCCGGTCCCGTCCGTGAACTGCTGACCATCCGTCACCAGTGGCTGATCACAGCCCCTTCGGACAACATGACATTGTACTGTCACATTGTCTGGGGTACGGTGATCGAGCGCTGACACCGGGGGCCCGGTGTCACGGAACGGAGGGACGCGGCGGAAACCAGGGCTCCGAACGCCCCCGCGGCCGACCGCCCGTTCCACTCCTCGTGCCGCTCCACGCGTCCTCGCGGCCGAGACCCCCGCCGGACGTGTCCGCCGTACCGCTCACGCGTCACGGCACCGCCGGCGGCCCCTCCGACGCCTCCACCGCACCAACGCCCCGCTGAACGCCGGAGGCGCGCGCACAGTCCTGTCCCGTCGCTTTCCCAGGAGCACGCTCATGACCGCCACCGCGCACGTCGTCAGGTCGGCAACGAACGAGATCGCCACCGAACTCACCGCCCGGACCCTGCTCCAGCTGGCCGAGCGCGAGATCGGCGCGATCCACGTACGCGGCTACTACCCCGTCGAGATCGCCGAGCAGGTCGCCCAGAAGGCGATCAACCACCAGGCGCTCGGGCACTACCACAAGCAGTACACCAGCAGTGTCGGACGGGTGTACATGCCGCACATCGACACCAAGTGGGACGCCGAGCTGACGAAGCAGTACCACGACAGCGCCCTGCCGGCCATCGAGGACGTCCGCTCGATGTTCCACCCGTACCTCTCGCCGATCGACCGGGTGCGCCTGGAGCTGCAGGAACTGTGGCCGGCCGGCGCCAACCTGCTGCGGCTGCGCGAGCGGGCCTGCTTCGTCGGCGCCTTCCGCGTCTTCCAGCCCTCGACCTCGAAGTTCTACCCGCACAACGACGCGATCGACCAGGAGACCGACGCCCCAGAAATCGCGGGCGTGCTCAACCAGTTGGTCGCCAACGTCTACCTCCAGGTCCCGAAGAAGGGCGGCGACCTGCACCTCTGGCTGCGCGAGCCGACCCCGGAGGAGACCGCGACGATCCTCGACGTCGAGGGCCTGCAGCCCGACTCCGTGGAGCCCCCGGTCCACGTGATCCACCCCGAGGCCGGCGACCTGATCATCTTCAGCCCCCGGATGCTGCACGCGGTGACCAGCGGCGAGGACGAACACCGGGTCGGCGCGGCCGCGTTCATCGCCACCAAGGGCCCGAAGGAACCGCTCGTCTACTGGAGCTGACGCCGCTCCCGCCACAGCCTTCGAATCGACCGTCGACACGCAGAGAGGACTTCGGCATGCTCCCGGCGCTCGTCCGCGCACACGCGCGAACCCACCCGCATCGAACGGCCGTCGTCGTGGGTCGGGAACGTCTGACCTACGCCCGACTCGCTTCCAGGGCGGACCGTCTGACGGACCTGTTGCGGGCGTCGGGCATCGGTCGCGGCTGTCTGGTCGGCATCCATCTCGACCGCACGGCCGACGCCGTGGTCGCCCAGCTGGCGGTCCTCGGCGCCGGCGCGGCCTTCACCCTCGTCGAGCCCACCGAGCCGGTCGCCGAGGGGGCGAACCGGCTCGCCCTCGCCGCCCCCGACCTCGTGCTCGCCGAGCCGCGCCACCACGGCGAGCTGCGCCGGTCCGGACTGCGGGTGGCGGACGGGCACGAGGCCGGCGGCGGCCTCGTGCCCCCGCCGGCCCCCGCCGGCGGGCCTACGGAACCCGGGCCCGCCGACGACGACACGGCCTACGTGCTCTACACCTCGGGCTCCACCGGGGTGCCCAAGGGCGTGCAGGTCTCGCATGCCAACATCCGGCACTACACCGAGTCCCTGCTCCAGCGGCTCGACATCACCGAACCGCTCTCCTACGCGCACGTCACCACGCTCGCCGCCGATCTCGGCAACACCTGCCTGTTCCTCCCGCTGTGGACCGGCGGCACGCTGCACCTGGTGGACGACGCCACCCGGCGCGACCCGGCGGCGCTCCTGCGCTACCTCCAGGACCACCGGGTGGACGTCCTGAAGACCACCCCCTCGCACTGGAGCGTGGTCTTCCGGGCCTTCGGGCAGGACGGGACGACCCGGCCCGAGCTGCGTTTCCTGCTGCTCGGCGGGGAGTTGCTGGCGCTGCCGCTGGCCCGCCGGATCCTCGACTCCGGTATCACCCGGAACCTCGTCAACCACTACGGGCCCACCGAGGCGACGGTGGGCGTCGCCGCGCACCGGCTGACCGCCGCGAGCGACCTCGACGCCCTCGACGGCGCCTCCGTACCCATCGGCACCGCGCTGGGCCGCACCCGGCTCCTCGTCCGCGCCGACGACGGGACCTTCCACGACCGGGACGCGGTCGGCGAGTTGTACATCGCCGGCCCGTCGGTGGCGCTCGGCTACCGGGACGACCCGCAGGCCACCGCGGCGGCCTTCACGGACGACCTCGCGCGGCTCGACCCGGCCCTCGGACGCGCCTACCGCACCGGCGACCGGGTGCGCGCCGACTCCCGGGGCGTGCTGGAGTTCCTCGGCCGGGGCGACCGGCAGGTCAAGGTCAGCGGGTACCGGATCGAACTCGGCCACGTCGAGGCGGGCCTGCGCCGGCACCCGGCGGTCGCCGACGCGGTGGCCGTCCTGCTCAGCAGGGACCGGGCGATGCTGGTCGCCGCCGTGGTGCCGGCCGCCGACGGCCGTCCGGCGGTCCAACCGGCCGCGCTGCGACGGGAGTTGCGGGAGCTGCTGCCCGCGCACATGGTCCCCGACCGGATCGAGGCCTTCGACGCCTTTCCGCGCAACGCCAACGGGAAGACCGACCAGGCCGCCCTCCGGGAGCTGCTCGAAGCACGGCTCGCCGAGCGCACGCCCCGTCTGTCCGACCCCGCCGCCGACGACGGCGACCCGGTGCTCGCCGACGTCCTCGCCTCCTGGCAACGGCACCTGGGCCACGGCGACTTCGCGGTCGACCAGGACTTCGACCAGGCCGGCGGCAGCTCGATCGACGCCATCCAGGTCATCGCGGACCTCCAGGCCAAGGGCTACCGGGTGTCGGCCGCGGCCTTCCTCGCCGAGCCGACGGCGGCCGCCCTGGCCACCCGGCTGCGGGAGGACCGCGGGGGCGACGACCACGGCCGCGCGTCCGCCGCCCGGGTCGTCGCGGACGACCGTGCGCTCTCCCCCGCCCAGACCTGGTTCTTCCGGCAGGAGTTCGCCCAGCCCGACCACTGGAACCAGGCCCTGCTGCTGGAGACCGACAGCACGCCGCGGCCGGCCGAGCTGGCCGCCGCGGTCGCCGACGTGGTGGGCCTGCACCCCATGCTGCGCACCGCGTTCCGCCCGGGAGCCGACGGCCGGCGGCGCGAACTCGTCGATCCCGCCGACGCGTTCAGCTGGTCCCGGCTGCCCGAGGAGGACGGCCCGGCCGCCCGGACCGTCCGGGACGTCGCGGCCGCCCTCCAGCGGGAGATTCGCATCGCGGACGGCAACCTCTTCAAGGTGCACCTCTTCCTCGGCGACGGCCGGGCCGAACTGCTGCTGATCTGCCACCACCTGGCGATCGACGCGGTCTCCTGGCGCATCGTCGTCAGCGACCTCAGCCGCTGCTACAGCGAGCGGCTGCGCGGCGGCGAGCCCACCACCGCCCCCGGCCCGACCGGCTTCGGCCAGTGGGCCACCCACCTGCGCGACCGGGCCGCGCAACTGCGCGGGGACCTCGCGCACTTCGACTCCCTGGCCCGGCTGCCCGCCGTCGCACCACGGCCCGACGCCCCCGGCGACAACCGCGAGGGCGACGCCCAGGCCCTCTGGTTCCGGCTGTCGCGCGCGCAGAGCGCCGCCCTGACCGAGGCCGCGGCCCGCTCCGGCATCCCCGCCCACGCGGCGCTGCTGGGCGCCTTCGCCCAGGCGCTCACCGAGCAGCTCGGCACGGACGAACTCGTCGCGGACGTGGAGAGCCACGGCCGGATCTGCTTCGACGAGACGCTCGAAGTCTCCCGCGTGGTGGGCTGGTTCACCTCGACGTTCCCCGTCAGCGTGCGCACCGTCGCCGGGGACCTCGCCGCCACCGGCAAGTCCGCGGCGGCGGCCCTGGCCGAGGTACCCGCCCTCGGGGTCGCCTACGGCCTGCACGAGCAGCCGCAGCGGGCCGACGTCTGCTTCAACTACCTCGGCCCGTTCGCCCTGCCCTTCGGCGACGACCTGCACCTGCGGCCCTCGCGCCACCCGGTGGGGCCGGTCCGCGGCCCGGAGAACGACCGCGGCTACGGCCTCAAGCTCACGGCGCGCGTCCACGACGGGCAGCTGGTGGCCGACCTCTCCTACACACCCGCGCGCCACGACCCCGAGCGGATGCTCGACCTGGCCCGCGCCACCCGCGACCACCTGCTGCGCGGCGCGGGGCTCCCGCCCGCCGACGGCCGGTTCGTGCTGGAGTCGGGATCGAGCACCGGGCTCCTCGCCCAGGTGCCGGGCGCCCTGGAGTGCGAGCCGCCCGCCGGGTCCGTCCGCGAGTACGGCACCGTCCTGCTCACCGGCGCGACCGGTTTCATCGGCGCGCACCTGCTCGACCTCCTGCTGACCCGCACCCGGTCGAAGGTGGTCTGCCTGGTGCGCGCGAAGGAGGGCCGGACACCCGCCGAGCGCCTGGCGGACGCCTACGCCTGGTACGTCCCGGACGGTCGCCTCGACCGGTACGCCGACCGGCTCACCGTGCTGGCCGGCGACCTCGCCGAGCCGGACTTCGGCCTCGCCGAGCCGGACTACCGACGGCTGTGCCACGAGGCGGAGGCGCTCTACCACCTGGCCGCCGACACCAGGCTGTTCGGCGACCGCGAGTCCTTCGACCGGCAGAACACCGAGCCGGTGCGGGCGATGATCCGGCTGGCGACCACCGGCCGGCCCAAGGACCTGCACTACGTCTCGACGCTCGCGGTCTGCGGCGGCGGCGCGCCGGGCGAGCCGGCCGTCTTCTCGGAGGACAGCCTGGACATCGGCCAGGAGTTCCTCAACGAGTACGAGCGCAGCAAGTACGACGCCGAGCGCCTCGTGCAGGGCTTCGCCACCCAGGGCGGCAACGCGTTCGTCTACCGCTCCGGCAACGTCAGCGGCCACTCGGCGTCCGGCCGCTTCCAGCGCAACGGCGGCGACAACCGGCTGGTCCAGCTGCTGCGGGCGTCGGTGCGGATCGGCCGGGTGCCCCGGGTCGGCGCCCTGACCCTCGCCCTGAGCCCGGTGGACGTGGTGGCGCGGGGCATCCTGGAGATCTCGCGCAGCGCGCGGGTGCGGGGCGGCACCTTCCACCTCGACACCCACCACGAGGTGTCCTACGAGCGGCTCTTCACGGTCCTGCGCGACCAGGGGTACGCCCTGGCCGAGGACGGGGCGGAAGGCTTCGCGGAGCTGTTCGGCCGCTACCTCGGCGACGGCGGGGAGCAGCTCTCGCTCGCGCACTTCTGGGCTGGCCGACCGGACCGCAACGTGCGGTACGACCACACCCGCACCCGGCGGCTGCTGGCCCGGCTGGGGGTGGAGTTCCCCGAGGTGACGGGCTCCTGGCTGCACGCCTTCTTCACCGGCCTCGGGCAGCAGGGCGAACTCCCCTCCGCGGGCACCAGGTAACCGACATGGACGACAGACAGGGAACAGGCATGGACGAGAAGCGGGTCGCCGTGGTCACCGGGGCCTCCTCCGGAATCGGGCGCGCGATCGCCGCGCGCTTCGCCCGGCAGGGCGTGCGGGTGCTGGCCACCGGCCGCGACGGCAGGAGGCTCGCCGACCTGGCGGCCGAGTCGGACCAGGCCCCGGGGGCGGTCCGGCCCTTCCCGGGCGACGTGACGACGCCCGGGCACGCGCGGGAGCTGCTGGCCGCGGCCGCGGCGGAGTGGGAGGCGGCGAGCATCTTCGTCGCCTGCGCCGGGCACGGCCTGCCGGGCACCGTGCTCGGCTCGGACCCCACCCGCTGGGAGCGGCTGATCGAGGTCAACGTCCTCGCCGTCCTCCACCAGCTCCGGGACGCCGCGGCCGAGTTCGTGCGGCAGGCGGAGCTGGACGGGGGGCGGCGGGTCCGCGACATCGTGGTCATCGGCTCGACCGTCGGACGGCAGGTCTCGGCCGCGAACCCGGTGTACGGGTCGACCAAGTTCGCCGTCCACTCGCTGGTCGAGGCGCTGCGCCAGGAGGTCTGCGCCCACAACGTCCGGGTGACCCTGATCGAGCCCGGTTTCGTCCGCTCGGGCTTCCAGGACGCCGCCGGCTACGACAGCGCGTGGTTCGAGGCGGTCGCCGCCGAGAGCGGGCCGCTGCTGACCCCGGAGGACGTCGCGTCGGTCGTCGAGTTCGCGGTCGGCCGCCCGACCCACGTGCACCTCGACGACATCCGGCTCCGCCCCACCCGTCAGAAGGTCTGAGTGCCCCGCACCCCCCGGAGGAGCACGCCGCGGAGGCTTCCCCGCTGAGGCCGTCCGCCCGGCGGGCTCCGTCCGACCGACATGACGAGGAGGAACGTTGTCACAGCTCAGGCCGGTCGCCGTACTGGTCGACGCCTACACCTCCGGCGGCTACCTGCCACCGGAGTTCACCGCCCTGGGTGCGGACCTGGTGCACGTCCAGAGCACCCCCGGGCTGATGCCCTCCATGCCCGCCCCGGACCTGACCGTCTACCGGGCGAACATCGTCCACGAGGACCTCGACCGGACGGTGGCGGAGCTGGCGCGGTACGCACCGGTGTGCGTGCTCGCCGGACAGGAGCCGGGCGTGCTGCTCGCGGACCGGCTGTCGGAGCGGCTGGGCCTGGCGACCAACGGGACGGAGCTCTCCGAGGCCCGCCGGAACAAGTACCGGATGATCGAGGTGCTCCGCGCCGCCGGCCTGCACTGCGCCGACCAGTTCAAGAGCGGCGACCCGCAGGCCCTGGTGGACTGGGCGCAGCGCGCCGGGCGCTATCCGGTGGTCGTCAAGCCGCTCGACTCCGCCGCCGGCGACGGGGTCGTCGTCTGCGCCGACGCCGAGCAGGTGCGGTCCGCGGCGAAGGCCGTCCTGGACACCGAGACGATCTACGGCTCGCCCAACCGCGAGGCGCTCGTCCAGTCCTACCTGGAGGGGACGGAGTACGTCGTCGACATGGTCTCCCACGAGGGCCGGCGCTACGTGTGCGGCGTGTGGGAGTACCAGAAGCGCCTGCTGCCCTCGGGCCGCAACATCTACGACCGCGAGCGCCTGCTGTCGCCGGCCGAGCCGCCGGCGGCCGAGCTGACCGACTACGTGGACCGGGCGCTCGCCGCGCTGGGGGTCCGCCACGGGCCGAGCCATGCCGAGGTGATCGTCACCGCCGACGGGCCGGCGCTGGTGGAGGTCGGCTCGCGGATCGCCGGGAACATGCACCCCGGGTTCCACGACCGCTGCACCGGCGCCAACCAGGCGACGCTCAGCGCGCTCGCGTACCTGCGGCCCGAACGGTTCGCCGCCGAGTACGCGGGCCGCGGCTACCACAAGTTCGAGGAGGCCGTCTGCTGCACGACCTCCACCACGCTGTCGGGCGTGGTCGAGAGCGTCGACGAGCGTGCGGTGCGGCGGATCGCCGGGCTGGAGAGCGTGTTCGGCCTGAACCTGAAGCTCGGGCCCGGGGACCGGATCCGGCCGACCGTCGACCTCTACTCCAGCACGCTCAGGATCTTCCAGTGCGCCGGGACCGCGGACGCGATCCACCGCGACCACCGGCGCATCGAGGAGCTCAAGGACCAGGTCTACCGGTTGTCCGACACAGAGTCAGGTGAGAGATGAGCACCGTCGTCGTCGCTGTCGTCCCGGGCGCGGCCGTCGGCCCCGCCGCCATCGCCGCGGCGGTCCGGGCCCGCGGCCTCCGCCCGGTCTTCGTGGCCGTCGCCGGCGCCCTGGGGGCGCCGGAGCGGGCGGCGTACGAGGGGTTCGGGCCGGTCGTCGAGTGCGAGCCCGACGCGCCGGAGCCGGCGCTGGCCCTGCTGCGTCCCCACCGGCCCTGCGGCATCACCACGTTCAGCGAGCCGCTGGTCCCGCTGACCGCGCGGCTCGGCGACGGGCTGGGGCTGCTGTTCCACGAGGCCGAGACGGTCACCTTGCTCACCGACAAGCGGGCGCAGCGCGGACGGCTGGCGCGAGCCGGTGTGGACGCCGTCCGGTCGATCCCGGTGACGAGCCGGGAGGAGGCCCTGGCGGCGGTACGGGAACTGGCCGGTCCGGTGGTCGTCAAGCCGGTCCACAGCCACAGCAGCCGCGACACCCACCTGGTGGCGGACGCCGAGGGCTACCCCGCGGAGCTGACGCCCACCGCCGAGCGCCCGTTCGTGGTCGAGGAGTACCTGCGCGGCCGGGACGAGGGCGATTTCGGCGACTACGTGTCCGTGGAGTCGCTCGTCGCCGACGACGCGGTCCACACGCTCGGCGTCACCGGCAAGTTCCCGCTGCTCGACCCGTTCCGCGAGCAGGGCCAGTTCTTCCCCTCCCAGCTGTCCCCCGCCGAGAGCGGCGAGGTCGCCCGGCTGGCCACCGAGGCGGCCCGCGCCCTCGGCATCCGGCGGGGCCTGGTGCACACCGAGATCAAGCTCACCGCGCGGGGCCCGCGGATCATCGAGGTCAACGGGCGGCTCGGCGCCTTCATCGCCGACCTGCACCGGCGGACCACCGGCCTGGACCTGCTGGAGCTGGGCATCGCGGTGGCCTGCGGACAGCCGGTCCAACCGTCGGCACCCGCCCCCGGGGACGTCGCCTTCCAGTACTGGAACCTGCCGCCGCTGGCCGGCGGCGCGCTCCGCCGGGTGGACGGGGTGCGGGAGGCCGAACGGGAGCCGGGCCTCGTCGACTACGTCACCCGGGTGCCGGTGGGCAGCGAACTCGAACCGAGCGTGATGACGATGCGGCTGGACTTCCTGCGCGGCGGCGCGGCGGACCACGCGGCGATGCTCCGGGCCCTGGACCGCTGCCTGGCCCCGCTGCGGTTCACCTTCGGGCAGCCGGACGGCACGGCCCGTACCTGGCAGGCCTCCCGGGGCGGGCTGTGCTCGCCCGCGTAGCGGCGGCGGCCCGGGTCAGGCCGCCCGAGCGGACCGGTGCGCTGCTCTCGGCCACCCTCGTGCTGTCCGTCGGCAAGGGGGCCTTCCTCGCCACCGTGATGGTCTACCTGCTGCAGATCGTCGGGCTGACGCCGCTGCTCGCGACGGCCGGCCTGACGCTCTGGGGGGCGGCCTCGGCGGCGGTGGCGGTCCCGACCGGCCTGCTCGTCGACCGGGGCCGGGGCCGCGCCGTCGGCAGCGTCGCCGCCGTCTGCGCGGCGCTGCTGGTCCCGCTCTCGGCCCGGGTCCACACGCCGTGGGCCCTGCTGCTCGTGCTCTGCGTGGCCGGGGGCTTCGACAGCGCGGGCAACGTGGTCCGCCGCGCGATGCTGGCCGGCGCCGGAGGCGACAGCGTCAAGGCGCTCGCCTGGGCGCGCACGGTCACCAACATCGGGTTCGCCCTCGGCGCGCTGTGCTCCGTACGGCTGCTGGCCTCCCGTTCGCCGTCCGCCTACGAGACCGCCTACCTGCTGATCGGCGGCGGCTACCTCGTCATGGCGGCGTGCTTCGCCACCACCTCGCTCGGCGCCGGCCGGCGCGGCTCCCCCTCCGTCCGCGCACCGGGGGTGGTCGGCGCGCGGAGTCTGCGCACCGGCGGCGCACTGGCCGCGGCGACCGGGATCCTGACGGTCCACACGACGCTGCTCAGCACCGTGCTGCCGCTCTGGGTCACCCGGCACGCCTCGGTGCCGGTGTCCGTGCTGGGCTGGCTGGTGATGCTCAACTCGCTGATCGCCGTGGGCGGTCAGCTGGCCGTGAGCAGGCGCGCGGCGACGCGCGAGGGAGCGCTGCGCTGCTTCCGGAACTCCGCGGTGTGGACCGCGGGTTGCTGCCTGCTGCTCGGCCTGGTCCGGTTCGCGCCGACCGGCTGGCAGGTGGTCCTGCTCGTCGCGGCCACGATCGCGCTGACCGGCGGCGAACTGCTGGAGGCCGCGGGCGAGTGGGGCCTGTCCGCCGTGCTCGCGGCGGCCGACGAGCACGGCTTCTACCAGAGCGCCTGCGTCCTCGGCGAGACCACCCAGGGCGCGGCCGGCCCGCTGCTCGTCGCCGGCCTGGTCACCGCCGCGCCGGTCGCGGGCTGGATCGTCCTGGTGGCGGTGCTCGGAGCCGGCCGGTACATCGCCGGGTTCACCACGCCGCCACCCCACCAAGCCATCGCCATCGACTCATGACACGTCTCAGGACACACGGAATCGGGAGCGGACGATGAAAGGCTCACCCAGCGTCAACCACCCGCGTTTTCGGGCCGTCACCAACTGGATCTTCCTGCGCGGTGCGGGCGGCGAGGGCCGCCCGCGGATCATCCCCCCGCGCACGGTCTTTCCCGAGGTACGCGCCCTGGAGGCCGTCTACCCCGCCGTCCGGGCGGAGGTGGACGCGCTCCTGAGCCGCACGAGCATCCCGACCTACGGGACCTTCGACCCCGTGCGCGCGGCCCAGGTCTCGGAGGACTGGCGCCTCTACTACGCCTACATGTACGGCCGGCCCAACGAGCTGGCCAGGAAGGACTGCCCGGCGCTGCTCGACTTCGCGATGTCCACGCCCAACGTGGTCAACGCGTTCATCTCGATCCTGGACCCGGGCGTCGGCCTGCCGGCCCACCGGGACCCGTACGCCGGTGTGCTGCGCTACCACCTCGGCCTGCGGATCCCGAAGGACAACCCGCCGCGGATCAGGCTCGACCGCGACTACTACACCTGGCGGGAGGGCGAGGGAACGGTCCTGGACGTCTCGTTCGAGCACGAGGTGGAGAACCACAGCGACGAGCCCAGGGTCATCGTGATCGTCGACTTCCGCCGCCCGATGGGGCCGTTCGCCGATCTGCTCAACCGGTACTGCCTGCGCCTGAAGCAGAAGTGGGCCCCGCAGTTCGTCGAGGCCTCGAAGTACGACGTGATGCACAGCTGAGCGGCTGGCGGCGGCGCCGCGGGTGCGGGGCGTCGGCCTGGCCGGCGCCCCGCACCCGTGTGCCCCGGCGGGCGGGGTGCTCAGCCCGACGGGCGGTGCAGGGCCGCGAGGAAGGCCGCGCCCGAGGGGAGCAGCGGGGGCAGCGGGGCGGCGGCCGGGTGCCAGGGCGCCTCGTACTCCCAGCAGACCCAGGTGTCGGGCGGCAGCAGGCGCAGGCAGTCGGCGATCGGCAGGACGCCGGCGCCGAGCGGGAGCGGGGTGCGGTCGTGCGGGCCGGCGATGTCCTTGACCTGGACGTGGCCGAGGTACGGGGCGAGCGCCGCGTGGGTCCCGGCCGGGGTCTCGCCGGCCAGGTGGGTGTGCATCAGGTCCCACAGGGCGCCGACGGCCGGGTGGGCGACCCGGGCCAGCAGCCCGGCCACCGCCCGGCCGCCCCGGTGGGAGTCGTGGGTCTCGACGAGCACCCGCACGCCCAGCCGCCGGGCCTCCTCCGCGACCTCCGCGAGCCGCCGGACGGCCCGGTCGTCGGCCTCGGCGCGCGGGCCGTCGCCGCCGCGCGGGAAGACCCGCAGGCCGGCCGCGCCCAGGTCGGCGGCGAGCCGCAGGTGGGCGCGGAGCGCGTCGGTCACCGGGCGGTCCGACCCGGGGGCGGCGACGCCGACGTAGGAGGCGAGCGCGAGCGGGGTGAGGCCGTGGGCGAGCAGCACGCGGGCGGCGCTGCGGCACTCCCCTGGGGTCATCGCCGGGTGGACGGACTCGCCCTCGGCGCAGCGCAGTTCGAGCCCGTCCCAGCCGTGCTCGGCGGCGAGCCGGGCGGCCCCGGCCAGCGGGAGCCCGGGGAGGCCGAGCGTGGAGAGGGCGAGCGGCACGGCGGCTCCGTCGTTCGTCGGGCGCCCCGGGCAGGGCAGGGCGGGCAGGGCAGGGCGGGCAGGGCGACCCGCGCGGGCGAGGAGGGCGGAGCGGGCCGGGCCAAGGATATATTCAAGCTGAGACAAAGTCCTGACCGTCCGGGCCCGGCCCGGTCCGAGGAGCGCGCGATGCCCCCGAGCCGTACCCCCGCCACCGCCACGACGCAGACCGTCGCCCAGGTGAACCAGACCGTCCTGCTGGAGGTGCTGCGGCGGCACGGCACGCTGTCCCGGCAGCGGCTGGCCGCCGAGAGCGGGCTGAGCACCGCGACCGTGCACCGGCTGGTGGAGGTGCTGCGGGCCGAGGGGCTGGTGGAGGTGGAGACGGAGCGGGCGCCGTCCAGCGGCGGCCGGCCGCCGCAGCTGATCCGGTACAACGCCCGCGCGCAGACCGTGCTGGCGATCGCGGTGCGCCCGCGCCGGATCGTCGGCGTGGTCGCCGCGCTGGACGGCACGGTGCTGCACGAGGCCGAGCACCACTGGGCGTTCCCCGGCCCGGACCGGCCGCGGGAGATCACCGCCGACGAGCTGACCGGCCCGCTGCTCGCGCTGGTGGACGGCCTGCGGGACTGGGCCGGGCGGCACGCGGGCGCCCCCCGCGCCCTCGTCGTGGGCGTGCCCGGGGTGGTCCGGGACCGCACCGGGCTGGTCGAGTTCGCGCCCGCGCTGGACTGGCCCGGGCTGCGGCTGGGGGTGCTGCTCCAGGAGCGCTACGGCGTCCCGGTGGCGGTCGAGAGCAATGTCAACCTGGTCGCGCTGGCCGTGCGGGAGTCGCCCGCCGCGGCCGGGGTGGGCGACCTGGCGGCCGTCGTGGTGGGCATCGAGGTCGGCGCCGGGATCGTGCTGGACGGCCGGCTGCACCGCGGCCGGCTGGGCGCGGCCGGGGCGCTGGGCCACCTGATGGCCGGGCACGCGGCGCTGGACCGGCCGCTCGGGCGGACCGGCGACACCCAGGCGAGGATCGGCGACCACGCGGTGGACCGGCGGATCACCGAGGCCGGTCTGACGGTGTCCGGCACCCCGGCCGAGCGGGTGGCGGGGCTGTTCCGGCTGGGGCGCGAGGGCGACCCGGCTGCGGTGCGGCTGATCGGCGAGCTCACCGACGACCTGGCGCTGCTGGTGGCCAACCTGAGCACGGTGCTGGCGCCGGAGCTGATCGCCCTCGGCGGGCGGCTGTTCTGGGAGAGCGGGGGCGAGCTGCCGGCCGCGATCGAGAGCCGGCTGCAGGGGCGGGTGCCGGTCCTGCCGCGCCTGGTGGTCGTGCACAGCACCACCACCGAGCTGGTCGGCGCGGCCGCGGCGGCGGTCCGGCTCGCGGACGGGGCGACGTTCATCACCCGCTGAGGACCGGGGCCGACCAGCCCTACCGCCTCCTCCCACTATTTCTCACTGTGATAGAAACTCCTTGTGCGTCAGCGACCCGAGGAGAACCGGATGCCCACCGCCGCCTTCGCGATGGACCCGGAGCGCTTCCCCGACGTCTACGGCCCGCGGGCCCGCGCCCGGGTCGCCGCCCGGGCCGAGGTGCTGGCCGACCCGGCCTCGCCCGACGGGGTGTGGAGCGCCGAGCGGCTGGCCGCCGCCGCACCGGAGGCGCTGCGGGCCGTCGAGGTGCTGTTCACCGGCTGGGGCGGGCCCGTCCTGGACGCCGACGCCCTGGCCCGGCTCCCCCGCCTGCGGCTGGTGCTCTACGCGGCCGGCTCGGTGCGCCGGATCGCCGGCGAGGCGTTCTGGGCGGCGGGCGTCCCGATCGTCACCGCCGCGCACGCCAACGCCGTCCCGGTCGCGGAGTTCGCCGTGGCCCAGATCGTCTACGCCCTCAAGGGCGGCTGGCGCCACGTCCTCGACGCCCGGGCCGCCCGCGCCGCCGTCCCGGCCGCCCGCACCCCGGGCGGGTACGGCTCCACGGTCGGCGTCCTGTCGCTCGGCGCGGCCGGGCGCCTGGTCTGCGAGATGCTGCGCGGCTACGACGTCGAGGTCCTCGCGCACGACCCGTACGCCCCGGTGCCGCCCGGGGTGCGCGCCGTCGGCCTGGACGAACTCTTCGCCGCCGCCGACGTGGTGAGCGTGCACACCCCGCTGCTCCCGGCGACCCGCGGCCTCGTCGACCGGCGGCTGCTGACCTCGATGAAGCCCGGCGCCACCCTCGTCAACACCGCGCGCGGAGCCGTCCTGGACGAGCCCGCGCTGCTGGCCGTCCTCGCCGAACGCCCGGACCTCTTCGCCGTGCTGGACGTCACCGACCCCGAGCCGCCGCTGCCCGGCTCACCGCTGTTCACCCTGCCCAACGTGGTCGTCACCCCGCACCTGGCGGGCAGCCGGGGGCTGGAGCGCCGCCGCCTCGGCGACCTGGTCGTCGGCGAGTTCGAGCGCTGGCTGGACGGGGCCCCGCTGCGCCGGGCGCTCGACCCGCACACCTACGAACGGATGGCCTGACCCGTGCCGGATCCACAGAGCCCCGACGTCGTCCTGGTCCTGACGGACCAGCAGACCGCCGACGCGATGGGCGCCGCCGGGAACCCGTACCTGCGCACCCCCGCGATGGACGCGCTGGCCGCCGCCGGCACCCGCTACCCCAACGCCTACTGCGCCCAGCCGCTCTGCACCCCCTCGCGGGCCAGCCTGATGACCGGCCGCCTGCCCAGCACCGTCGGCGTCACCGGCAACACCGGCGGCCCCGAGGACCCGCTGCTCGGGCGCCTGTTCACCGAGGCCGGCTACGACTGCGGCTACGGCGGCAAGTGGCACCTGCCGGAGCTCGACCTGCCCGCCGACCGGGGCTTCCGCCGGATCCACCCGGCGGGCGGGGACGACGCCGGACTCGCCCGCGCCGCCGCCGGGTTCGTCCGCGCGCCGCGCGAGCGGCCGTTCCTGCTGGTCGCCTCCTTCCTGGAGCCGCACGGCATCTGCGAGTGGGCCCGCGGCCAGGACCCGCGCACCGGCCCGCTCCCGCCCGCGCCGCCCGTCCCCGAACTCCCGCCGCTGCCCGCCAACTTCCCGGTCGGGCCGTACGATCCGGCGCTGCCCCGGCTGGCCCGGCTGGCCCAGCCGCACACCCACCCGACGGAGCACTGGCGGGAGGACGACTGGCGCCGCTACCGGCACGCCTACTACGCCCTGGTGGAGCGGGTGGACCGGCACATCGGCCTGCTGCTGGCCGCGCTGGCGGAGCGCGGCGGCGACCGGGAGACCGTGGTGGTGTTCAGCTCCGACCACGGCGACGGCGCGGGCGCCCACCGCTGGAACCAGAAGTGGGCCCTGTACGAGGAGTGCGTGCGGGTGCCCCTGGTGGTCACCGGCCCCGGGGTGGCCGCCGGCGCGGTCGACGAGCGGCTGGTCGCGGCCGGGCTGGACCTCATCCCGACGCTCTGCGACCTGGCCGGGATCGAGGGGCCCGGTGGGCTGCCCGGCCGCAGCGTCCGCGCGCCGCGGCCGCACGACAGCGTGGTGGTCGAGACCCGCTGGGAGATCCCCGGCTTCAACAACGCCCTGGGCCGGATGGTCCGCGCCGGGCGGCACAAGTACGTCTGCTACGCCTGGGGCGACCACCGGGAGCAGCTCTTCGACCTCGCCGCCGACCCCGGCGAGCTGGTCAACCTCGCGGTCGACGCCCGGCACGCGGCGCTGCTCGACCGCTTCCGGGGCCTGCTGGCCGGGCACTGCGCGGAGGTCGCCGACCCGTTCGCGCGCTTCGTGCCGCACGCCGCGCGCTGACGCGCAAGGGGCCGGCCCGCCCGGGCCGGCCCCTCCCCTCGCGGTCGTTACGGCCGGACGGCGATCAGCTCGCGCCCGCGCAGCGTGTAGAGCACGCCGTGCTCGTCCGCGGCCAGCCGGGCGCCGCTGTACCACTCGGCGTCCAGCCCGACCAGCACGGTGGCGGCCAGGGTGTCGCGGTCCAGCCGGAACAGGCTCCGCTCGCTGACCCCGTACAGGGCCCCGCCGAGCGCCAGCAGCCGCGGGTTGGCGCCGGAGACGGCCCCCAGGTCGGCGCGCCGCCCGATCACCGGCACGAACCCGGCCCGCCGCGAGCCGCACAGGTCGACGGTGAACGCCCGGCCGTTCACGGTCAGGCCGTACAGGGTGTTCCCGAGCACGGCGAGGCTGCTGACGCCCGCGCCGAGGTCGGTCGCGGTGCGCCACAGCTCGCGGCCGGCCACCGGGTCCCAGGCGGCCAGGTCGCCGCGCGGGCCGGTGGGCCGGGCGTTGTCGCCGCCGAGGAAGGCCTGGCCGTGCCCGGCGGCGACGGCGCGCACCAGCTGCTCGGGGCCGAGCGGGTCGGTGTGCACGGTGGGCCGGCCGCTGCCCGGGCGGTAGGTGACGAAGGAGCCGCCGCCGGTGGTGTCGGCCTGGACGCCGAGCAGCAGCAGGCCGCTGCCCGGGTCCCGGCGGATCACCTGCGGCCGGTTCTGCTCCTGCGGCAGCGCGGCCTCCTTGACGGGTGCCGGGTCGCTTCCCGGCCGGTAGCGCCAGATGCCCTGCGAGGAGTAGACGCCCAGGTAGAGGGTGCCGTCGTCGAGGACCACGGTGTCCTTGGCCTCGCCCGGCACCGGGAGCTTGCGGACGGTCCCGGCGGCCAGGTCGTGGAGGGCGAGCGAGCCGTTGCCGCCGACGTAGACCCGCCCGGCGCGGGCCGCGACCGACATGCCGAGCTGGGCGGCGGCGGGGGCGCCCGCCTCGACCAGGTCCCGGGTGGCGACGGCCCCGGTGCCGAGGTCGAGGGTCCAGACGGTGCCGCCCTCGGTGACGCCCGCGAGGGTGTCGCCGAGCCGGCCGAGGCCCCAGGAGTTGCCGTCCGGCACCGGCACGGCGAGCTGGTCGAGCGCGCCGGTGGCGAGGTCGTGGCGCCACAGCACGCCGTGCTCGGTGGAGGTGAACCAGAGGGTGTCCCCCCGGCGCTGGAAGTTGGTGACGCTCTTGGTGCCGGGGACGGCGAAGGAGCGCAGCACCCGGTGGTCGGCCGGGTCGAGCAGCGCCACGTGGGCGGGCGCGCCCTCGGTGGACACCGCCAGCAGGTCGTCGCCGAGGACGGTGATCCGGCGGACGATCGTGTCGCCGCGCAGGTCGGGCGGGGTGATGTCGCTGACGGCGCCGGTGGCCCGCTCGACGGCGTACAGGCCGGCCCGGGTCGCCCCGCCGCCGCCCGCGAGGTTGCTGCCGACGCCGAGGTAGGCGTGGGTCGCGGTGGCCGCGACGGCCCGGCCCTGGGTGGCGTTCGGCGCCGGGGAGGCGACCTCGGTGACGGCGCCGGTGGCCGGGCTCCAGGCGTAGAGGCCGGGACCGGCGGCCCGGCCCTTCTGCCGTCCGGTCGCGTAGACCGTCCCGTCGGGCGCGACGGCCACGTCCCGGACGTCGGCGCCGGGGACGCTGCCGAGCGCGGTGAGGGTGCCGTCGTAGCGGTAGAGGTTGGCCGCGCCCGGGGCGTCGGTGACGCCGAGGTGGAGCACGCCGCCATGGGCGGCCGAGCCCTGGACGAAGTTGCCGGTGGGCAGTTCGACGGTGGCGGTGACCCGGCCGGTCGGCAGGTGGTAGCCGATCACCCGGGCGGGGGCGAGGTTGCGCGAGCCGATCCACAGGGTGTCGTCGACCAGTGTGGCGCTCATCAGGGGGAAGTCGCTGTTCCCGGGGCCGAGTCCGGTCACCTCGGGCTCGCGGGCCGCGGGCGCGGCGGGGGCCGCCACGGCGGCGGGCGGGCCGAGCACCGAGAGCGCGGCCACCGCGCCGGTGCCGAGCAGGAGTTGGCGGCGGGAGGGGTTCACGGCAGGCATGGGGCTCCAGGGTCCGGTCATGGGCAGGGCGGTTCGGGCGCGCCGGCGGCCGCCAGCAGCTCCCGGGTGTACGGGTGGGCGGGCGCGGCGAACAGCTCGGCGGCGGGCGCCCGTTCGACCACCCGGCCGTGCCGCAGCACCAGCACCTCGTCACAGAGGTGCCGGACCAGCGCGAGGTCGTGCGAGATGAACACCAGCCCCACGCCGTGCTGTTCGCGCAGGTCGGCGAAGAGGTTGAGGATCTGCGCCTGGACCGAGACGTCCAGCGCGGAGGTCGGCTCGTCGGCGACCAGCACCTGCGGGCCGACGGCCAGCGCCCGCGCGATCGCGACCCGCTGGCGCTGGCCGCCGGAGAGCCGGTGCGGCCGGGCGTCGAGCACCGCCTCGGGCAGGCCGACCAGCTCGCACAGTCCGCGCGGGTCGCGGTCGCGCAGCCCGTGGGTCGTCAGCGGCTCGGCCAGCGCCTCGCGCACCGTCATCCGGGGGCTGAGCGAGGCGTACGGGTCCTGGAAGACCAGCTGTACCCGGCGCCGCAGTTCGCGTTCCTCGGCGCGGTCGGCCCCGGCCCAGGAGCGGCCGTCCACCCGGACCGTCCCGGCCTGCGGGCGCACCAGCCCGAGCAGCGCGCGGGCCAGGGTGGACTTCCCGGAGCCGGACTCGCCGATCACCCCGACCGCCCGGCCGGGCGCGGCACTCAGGCTGACGCCGTCCAGCGCCGGGGGCCGGCGGCGGCCGTAGCGGACGGTGAGGCCCTCGGCGACCAGGACGGGCTCGGCGGCCCGCTCCGCCCGTCGCGCCTCGACGATCTGACGTTCCGTCACCACCGCCTGTGCCACCGGGAGATGGCAGGAAAAGCCGGAGTCGCCGGTGTCGGTCCAACCCGGCGCCGAGGTCGTGCAGCGGTCGGCGGCGGCCGCGCAGCGCGGTGCGAAGGCGCAGCCGGTCAGCACCTCCCCCGCTGCCGGCGGGCGTCCTCCGATGACGGTGAGCGGCGCGCCGGGCGGGCCGTCCAGCCGGGGCACGCCGGCCAGCAGCCCGGCGGTGTACCGGTGCCGGGGTGCGGCCAACAGGCCTGCGGTGGGCGCCCGTTCGACGATCCGTCCGGCGTACATCACCTGGACGGTGTCGCAGCTGCGGGCCACCACGCCGAGGTCGTGGGTGATCAGCAGGACGGCCGTGCCGGTCTCGTCGCGCAGCCGGACCAGCAGGTCGAGGATCTCCACCCGGGTACTCGGGTCGAGCGCCGTGGTCGGCTCGTCGGCGATCAGCAGCTCGGGCCGGTTGGCCATCGCCATGGCGATCAGCACGCGCTGGCGCATGCCGCCGGAGAACTCGTGCGGCCGGTCGCGGTAGCGGCGCGCGGGCTCGGCGATGCCGACCAGGTCGAGGAGTTCGAGCGCCCGGGCCCGGGCTTCGCGGCGGCTCGCGCCGTGCACCAGGGCGGCCTCGGCGAGCTGGCGGCCGACCGGCATCCGGGGGTTGAGGTGGGCCAGCGGGTCCTGGAAGACCATGCCGATGCGCCGGCCGCGCACCGCGCGCACGGCGGGCTCGGGCAGGGCCAGCAGGTCGGTGCCGTCGAAGCGGACGGTGCCGCCGGTGGTGCGGCAGCCCGGCGGCAGCATCCGGTTGACGGCCAGCGCGGTGAGCGTCTTGCCGGAGCCGGACTCGCCGACCAGGCCGAGGATCTCGCCCGGCCGCACGGTGAGGTCCACCCCGCGCACCGCCTCGCCGCCGCCCGCCGTGACGCGCAGGCCGCGCACCTCCAGCAGCGGCGGGCCCGGCACCGGTGCGGCGGTCGGGGCCTCGACGGTGGTGATGGCATCGGTCGTGGTCACCGCAGTCTCTCCCGGTTGAACGAGTCGGCGAGCAGGGTCAGGCCGAACACCAGCAGGCCGAGCAGGACGACCGGCGCCAGGGCGTAACCCGGGTGGAGGAAGAGGTACTTGGAGCCGGTGTTGATCATCGTGCCGAGCGAGGGGGCGGGCGGCTGGATGCCGAGGCCCAGCACGCTCAGGCCGCCCTCGGTCTTGACGGCGTGCGCCATCGCGACGGCCAGCAGCGCGGTGGTGGCGTCGACGACGTTCGCCAGCACGTGGCGGCGCAGGATCCGGCCGCGCGGCACACCGAGCACCCGGGCCGCCACCACGTGGTCGCGGGCCAGCTGGGCGAGCAGGGCCGCCCGCGCCTGGCGTCCGAAGGAGGGCAGCGCGCTGAGCACGATGGTGGCGACCACGGTGCCCAGCCCCGGGCGCACCAGCAGGGCGAGCGCGAGGCCGAGCAGGACGCCGTGCAGGCCGAGCAGCAGGTCGAACAGCCGTTGGACGGCCTCGCCCAGCACCCGGTTCAGCCCGCCGAGCAGGCCCAGCGCGGTGCCGAGCACGGCGGCCGCGGGGACGGCCAGCAGGCAGACCAGCAGTTCGGTGCGGATCCCGGCCAGCGCCCGGGCGAGCAGGTCGCGCCCGACCTCGTCGGTGCCCAGCAGGTGGGCCGCCGACGACCCGGCCAGGGCGTCCGGGCCCTGCCGGTAGGGGTCGGCGGCGAGCAGCGGGCCGAGCAGCCCCAGCAGCACCACCAGGAGGACGAGGAGCGCGCCGGTGCGGCCGCGCCGGGTGCGCAGCGCGGCCGGGAGCGCGGGCAGGGCGAGCCGGCGGCGGCGTACGGCGAGGGTGCTGGTCACCGGTCCTCCCCGGTGCCGGCGCGGGCGATCCGCGGGTCGAGCCGGCCGACCAGCAGCTCCGAGCCGAGCTGGACGAGTACGGCGACGGCGACGGCGAGCATGATCAGGGTCTGGGCGACCGGGTAGTCCCGCTGGTTGATGGCGTCCAGCAGCAGCTGGCCCAGGCCGTGCCGGGCGAAGAGCTGTTCGGCGACCACCGCGCCGCCGAGCAACTCGCCCAGGTGCAGGCCGAATTCGACGCAGAACGGGGCCAGGCTGTTGGGCAGCACGTGGCGCGCCAGGACCCGCCGGGGCGAGGCCCCCTTGGCGACGGCGGTCAGCACGAACTCCTCCTGGCGGGTGCGGCGCAGCTCGGTGGCGAGCAGCCGGGCCAGCACCGCCGCCCCCGGCAGCGCGAGCGCGACGGCGGGCAGGGCGAGGTACTGGACGGCGAGGTCCGGCGCGGTGAACAGGTCCCGCTCGCCGCCGGCGGGCAGCAGGCGCAGCAGGACGGCGAAGACGAAGACGAAGAGCACGGCGGTGACGTACACCGGCAGCGCGAGCAGGGCGGTGGCCAGCGGGTCGAGCACCCGGGCGAGCCGGCCGCGGCGCTCGGCGGCCAGCGCGACGCCCAGCAGCAGGCCGAGGGCCAGCATCAGCAGCCCGGCGACGAGGGCGAGTTGGACGGTGCTGCCGACGCTCTGGCCGATCAGCCGGGTGACCGGCTCCCGGTAGTGGAAGGAGCTGCCCGGGTCCCCGGTGAGCAGTCCGTGCAGCCAGCCCAGGTACTGGACGGGCATCGGCCGGTCCACGCCGAGGCTGCCGGCGAGCCGGTCGCGCTGCTCCTGGTCGGCCTCGGCGCCGAGCGCGGCGGAGACCGGGTCGCCGGGGGCGAGGCGGAGCAGCAGGAAGACGGCGACGGAGGCGAGCCAGAGCGTGGCCAGCGCGCCGGCCGCCTTTCTGGTCCAGTAGGGCACGGGGGTACTCCAAGGGGGTCGGAGGAGCCGCCCCAGGGCGGTGGGGGTCGCCCTGGGACGGCCGTCAGGCGGTGCGTCCGACGGTGCGGCGCGGCGACGGCGCCCGGCGGTACGTCCGGCGGTGTGTCAGGCGGTGTGTCAGGCGGTGCGCCGGGTGTCGTCGAGCCGCAGGTAGCCGAGCGCGCTGGTGGCCACGCCGCGCACCGAGGAGGCCAGGGCGTAGGTCTCCCAGGCGTGCGCGAGGGTGATGTGGAAGGACTCGGTGAGCAGGTACTCGGACAGGTCGTGGTTGACCTCGGCCCGGGCCTGCTCGTCGGCGGCGGCGAAGGCGCGGGACTGGAGTTCGGCGTAGGCGGGGTCGGTGACGTGCGAGGTGTTCCGGCCGACCTGGAGCGGGCCGGAGACGGTGATCCCGCTCAGCGGGGAGACGCTGACCATGCCGTGGTTGGCGATGAACAGCCCGTCCAGCGTGCCCTGTTGGATCTTCGGCTGGAGCGCGGCGTTGTCCAGCAGCTGGACGTCGACGCCGAACCCGGCCTGCTCCAGGTCGTACTTGACCAGTTCCACGAGGGAGGCGAAGACCGGCGAGTTGGCGGCGGTGAGCGGCACCCGGGTGCCCTCGGCGCCGGCCTCCCGGAGCAGCCCGCGGGCCTTCTCCGGGTCGTGCGGGTAGCGGGTGACCTGGTCGGGGGTGACGCCGGGGGTGTTGGAGGGCCAGGGCAGGCTGCTCGCCTCGGCGTGGCCGCCGTACACCTGGGCGACGATGCGGTCGCGGTCCACCGCGTACTGGAGGGCCTGGCGCACCCGGCGGTCGCCGAAGGGCCCGCTGGTGACGTTCACGCCGAGGAAGGCCTGCTGGTAGGAGGACCTGGCGGACTGCACGGTGAAGGCCGGGTTCCCGCCGAGCACCTTGAGGTCGCGGCCGGGCACCGCGCCGATCAGGTGGGACTGCCCCGACTGGAGGGCGGACAGCGCGGCCTGGCTGCTGGTCACCGACCGGACGGTGATCCGCTCGAAGTGCGGCCGACCGCTCTGCCAGTAGTGGTCGTAGCGGGCCAGGTCGAGCTGGTTGCCGCCCTTGAACGCCTGCCAGGTGAACGGCCCGGTGCCGTTGACCCTGTCGGCGGCCTTGCCGTCGACGTAACTGCGGGCGTCCACCACGGGGTTGAAGGCGAGCGCGTCGAACAGGTTGCTGGTGGGCCTGGCGAGCGTGAGGGTGACCTCGTTCGGGGCGCTCGCCCGGATGTCGGCGAGCCGTTCCAGCAGCGGCTTGACCTGGGAGGACTTGGCCGCGCCGGTGAGCGAGAAGACGACGTCGTCCGGGCTGAGCGGGCGGCCGTCGTGGAAGGTGACGTCCTCGCGCAGCTTGAGCACGAGCCTGGTGCGGTCGGCGCTCCACTCCCAGGAAGTGGCGAGCCAGGGCACGGGCTGGAGGGTCTGCGGGTCGAGGTCGACCAGCCGGTCCAGCACCAGGTTGACGAACACCGGGGTGTCCGGGCCGCGGTGGAGCAGCTGGGTGGGGTCGGGGGCGGCGCCGTAGACGATCTGGAGGTCCGGCGCGGAGGCGGTGGCGGGGGCCGCGGCCCCGCCGGCGGCGTCCTCGGTGGCGGAGCGGCAGCCCGCCGCCAGCAGGACCGCTCCGGCGCTCAGGCCGAGGAAGCCTCTTCGGGGCAGGCCGTGGTGGCGGGCCGCGTCGCTCATGGTGGTGCTACCTCTTCGGTTCTCGGGGTCTCGGTCGGCGGGTGCGGTGTCAGTACCTGGTCACGACGACGCTGTCGCTCCAGGCCACCACGTCGGGGCCGCCGGTCGGGTAGGGGATGTTCTTGGCCGGGTTCCAGTTGGCCCGGTAGATGCCGGTCTTGAAGTACGGCGACTGGTTCTGGTGGTAGTTGTTGAGGCCGCTGTACGCGCCGACCTGCGCGCCGTCCCGATAGACGGTGACGGCACCGGGGGTGGTGTCGGTGGACCAGGTGATGTCGAAGGCCCACTGGTTCCAGTGGCCGAACTGCACGTCGCCGAGCGGGATCACCGCCTCCTGGACGGTGCTCGGGTCGGTCAGCCAGTGCACCTTGAGCCGCCAGCTGCCGTCCTTGACGGTCAGCGCGATCGGCGGCTTGGTGTCGCTGCCGTCGGCGAGCGGGTAGCCGTGCCACTGGGCGAGGATCGTCTCGGTGGACGTCCGCACCCAGTCGGCGGGCAGGTAGTCGGCGAGGGCGAAGCGGTAGCTGCCCCAGCCGAGGGAGTTGACGGCGACCTCGGAGCGGTAGGAGGCGCCGTCGTTCGGGACGCTGAAGCGGGCGGCCTGGCCGGTGCCGCCGGCGGGTGCGGGGGCCACGGTGATGCTGCCGTTGCCGTCGACGCGCTGGCGGGTCCAGGCGGCGAGGGTGCCGGATTCGAAGTCGTCGGCGAAGACCTCGGTGGCGGCGGTCACGGCCGCGGGGGCGGGTGCGGGGGCGGCGGCGTGGGCGGGAGCGGCGGCGGTCACGGCCAGGGCGGCGGTGAGCACGGCGCCGGCGAGGCGGCCGGGGAGTCGGGACACGGGTTCTTCTCCATCTCGGGTTCGGGTACGGGCGACCGGTGGTCGGGGCCGGCTGACGGGATCAACCGGCCCTAGCGACAGGAGCCGGCCGGTCCCACCCAGGTCGGGCTGGACCAGGCCCACTGGTCGTTCACCTGTCGTACCCTCACGTGGTAGAAGTCCCCGTCGCCGCCGGGGCGTTCGTCGGTCAGCTCGAACTCGGCGGTGGTCTCCCGGTCGGGCACGGCCCGGTCGAAGCGGTAGGCGCCGGAGACGAACCCGCCGGTGAAGCCGGTCCGCGCGCCCGCCAGCAGCTCGCCGACGGCGTGGGCGGTCTCGACGCCGTTCACGACGGCGACCAGCCTGGTCCGCTCGTCGCCCTCGATCCGCAGCGAGAAGCCCTGGGTGCTGTCAGTGGCGGTGTTGGGGTTGCCGTCGGTGACGGTCCGCAGCCGGACCTCCCCCGGCCCGGTGCGCTCCCAGTGGGACGGCCGGTAGGTGTCCGGCTCGGCCTCGGCGGGCGCGACCGTCTCCGGGCCGCGCAGCCGGGGCTGGACGTCCAGCAGCCGCCCGCCCTCGACCCGCAGCTCCACGTCCCAGTGCACCGGTTCGCCGCGCCGGCCCCAGCCGACGGCGAAGCCCAGGGTGCCGGTGAAGGTGTCCTCGGCGGCGGTGCGGGCGAGCAGTTCGGGGCGGCTGACCCGGTGGACGGGGACGCCGTTGCGCAGCAGTTCGACGTGGTCGAGCGCGTCCCGGCCCTGGACGGTGACCTGGATCCGGCGCCGGTCGGCGGAGGGGGCCTCGGCGCCCATCGGGGCGCCGTTGACGGAGGTGGCGAGCAGGATGCGGTCGCCGGTGATCGCGTAGGCGCGGCGCCGCTGGACGGCGGTCCAGATCCCGTCGCGGGTCAGCTCCGGGGCCCAGACCGCGACCCGGCCGTGCCCGTGGCTGCCGGGGAAGGCGCTGTGGTGGTCGGTGGAGCCGATCAGCCCGAAGCGGTGGCCCAGGCGCAGGCCGTGGACGGCCGTCCCGGCGGCGGCGCGCGGGCCCATGGTGTGCAGGTAGCCGCGCGGCGCCTCGTCGGACTCGGCGCAGCCGTGCATCGACACCATCTCCACCACCGGGGCGAACTCCTCGGTGTAGGAGGCCCAGTCGATGCCGCGGCGGGCCGGCCCGTAGCCGATGTGGTGCGGCAGGGCCCAGGTCCGTACGCCCTGGGCGGCGAGCTCCCGGAGCCGGGCGCGCAGTCGCTCCAGGTCCGCCGCCCGGATGATCTCGCCGCGCGGGCCGTCGAAGTACACGCAGTGGTCGCCGTACGCGAGGCTGTGCCACTCGAAGGACTGGAAGGTGACGAAGCGGCCGTCCTCGTGGGCGGCGGCGGTGACGTCCTGGACGTGGTCCCAGAGCCGGGCCAGCCGGGCGAAGCCCTCGGTGTGGTAGTCGACCAGGCTGGCCAGTTCGGGGGTGCGCTCGGGCAGGTCGGGCCACCAGCCGTGGCCGGTGACGCTGGCGAAGTCGAGCTGGAGCCGGGCGTTGGCGTAGGCGTCCTCGATGCTCCCGTGGCCGTAGCTGATGCCGCAGTGGTTGTGGAGGTCGCCGACGTACAGGCCCAGACCGGCGTAGCCGGGCGCGTCGGTGGTGGGGGCGGTCATCGGGGCGGGGCTTCCTCGGGTCGGGGTCGGCGGCGTTTGATCGACTCTGAGAAGAAGCTAGCCGTGATCTCCGGGGGCCGGTCAAGGCCCAGCCGGTCGGTGTCGTGCGATCGCCATCGGGCGAAACATCGGCTTCACAGACATCCGGCAGGTGGGAACGGGAAGACGCAGGCCAGCCGACCGGGCCCGGCCTACCGCGAGCCGCTCGGACTTTTGATCGATCTGATAGAAACTCTTCTCATCCCCTCCCGACCCCTCCGAAGGACGGTCCCGTGCCGCACCCCGCCGCCCTGCCCGCCGCGCCCGACCTGAGCGCCTCCCACCTGGTCCGCGCCCCCGAGCGCCCCGAACCCGGCTACTGGGCCGGCTGCCCGGGCGTCCGGTACGAGCCGGACCGCGACCGCTTCCTGCTCACCTACCGCGAGCGCCGCCCGCGCGGCGCGGCTGGCGGGCCCGACCGCGGCTGGCGCTGCGCCGTCGCCGAGAGCACCGACGGCATCGCCTTCCGGGACCTGTGGTCCGTCCGGAGCGACGAACTGGGCTCCCCCTCGATGGAGCGCCTCGCCCTGCTGCGCCGCGACAGTGGCTACCTGCTCCACCTCAGCCACGTCGACCCGGCCGACAACCGCTGGCGCATCGACGCCCTGAGCGCCGACACCCCCGACTCCTTCGACCTCGGCGCCCGCACCCCCGTCCTGACCGCCGCGACCACCGGCACCGAGGGCGTCAAGGACCCGTACCTGCTCGAAACCGACGCCGGCGTCCACCTGTTCGCCACCGTCTCCCGGGCCCGGCCGTTCACCCCCGAGGAGCGGGCCCGCGCCCACGCGAGTGCCGACATCCACACCACCGGCCTCACCGTCCAGCCCACCGCCCTCGCGCTCTCCCCGGACGGGCTGCGCTTCACCGCCCCGCCCGGCCGCGCCGCCGAGGCCCTGGACGTCGGCCCGGCCGGCGCCTGGGACGGCTACGAGTCCCGGATCACCACCGTCCTCCCCGATGGCCGGGGCGGCTGGCTCGCGCTCTACGACGGCTCGGCGGACGCCGCCGGCAACTACGAGGAGCGCTGCGGCCTGGCCGCCTCCGCCGACCTGCGCGCCTGGCACCGCCTCACCCCGGACGGCCCCTGGCTGGACGTCCGGTACGCCGACCTCGTCTCGGCCCGCGGCCGCTGGTACCTCTACTACGAGCAGAGCCGCGCGGACGGCGCCCACGAACTGCGGGTGGCCGTCCTGGACGAGTTCGCCGGGGTCCGCCCCGACGGCGGCCCGGTGACGGACCGATGACGCCGGACCGCGACTGAGACGCCCGGCTCACGCGCCCGCGGCGGCCGCCTCGGCGAGGGAGTCCAGCACCGGCCGGACCAGCGGGTGCCCGTCGGCGCCGGCCCGGACGGCGGCGAAGACCCGGCGGGTGGCGAGCTCGCTGTCCACCGGGCGGACCGCGACCTCGCCGAGGTCGACGCCGCGCAGCGCCGAGCGCGGCACCAGCGCCACCCCGAGGCCGGCCGAGGCGAGCGCGACCACGGCCCGGAAGTCGTCCGAGGAGTGCAGCAGCCGGGGCTGGAACCCGGCGTGCTCGCAGGCCAGCAGCACCACGTCGTGGCAGGGGTTGCCCGGGTACGGCCCGATCCACGGCTCGTCGGCCAGCGAGGCGACGGCCAGCGGGCCGGACTCGGCGGCCAGCCGGTGGCCGAGCGGCAGCACGGCCTCGAAGGGCTCGGCGTACAGCGGCACCCTGGTCAGCCGGGCGTCGTCGGCGCGCGGGGCGCCCCGGTACTCGACGGCCACCGCGAGGTCGGCCCGGCCGTCCAGCACCATCGGCAGGCTGGCGTCGCCCTCGGCGTCCAGCACCTTGAGCCGCACCCCGGGCGCGCGCCCGGCGAGCAGGCCGACGGCCGGGGCGAGCACGGAGGCGATGGCGGTCGCGAAGGAGGCGACCGTCACCTCCCCGGAGACGCCCGCGCTGTACGCGGCGAGGTCGGCCTCGGCGCGCTCCAGCTGGGCGAGCACCACGTCGGCGTGGCCGAGCAGGATCTCCCCGGCGGCGGTCAGCCGCACGCCCCGGCCCTCCCGGGCGAGCAGGTGGTGGCCGGTCTCCTGCTCCAGGGCGGCCAGCTGCTGGGAGACCGCGGAGGGGGTCAGGTAGAGGGCGGCCGCCGCGGCGGTCACGGTGCGGTGGTCCGCCACGGCCCGCAGGGTCCGCAGCCGTCGTGCGTCGATCACGGACCAATTCTGCCAGCGCGGCACGGCGCACCCGACCGGAGCACGGTTCCACCGGGTCCGCCGACGGCCGCGCGGGCCGGTCGGGACGGCTCCCGTTCGTCGGCCACCCGCCCCGTACGGCGGGACGGTTGTACCGGCGTGGGAGATTTCGGCCGGAGATACGACCGGTGAGGTATTTCCGGACGAGATCGCTCCTGTCCGTTGACCGGACACCCGCACGGCGCTTGGCTCTTCCCCAACCGGGCCACGGGGGTGTCGGCGGCCCGGCACCGTCATCAGGGGAGGATGATCCATGACCACCGCACGCACCCGCCGCCGACTGGCCCGTACCGCCGCCGTCCTGGTGGCCGTGGCCGTGGCCGGCGCCGCGATGCCCGCCGCCGAGGCCCGCCCGCCCAAGGGCGACACCGCCCGGGTCAGCGAGGGCGCCAAGGGCGAGCCGCTGAACGGCACCTCCCTCGCGCTCGGGCTGAGCGGCGACGGCCGCTACGCCCTGTTCTCCTCGGCGGCGACCAACCTGCTGCCGGGCGGCGCCGGGGTCCTCGGCGACGTCTACGTGCGGGACCTGCGCAACGGCCACACCGAGCGGGTCAGCGTCGCCGACGACGGCTCCGCCCTGGACAACGGCAGCAACGACGCGGCGATCAGCGGCAACGGCCGGTACGTGGTGTTCAGCAGCTACGCCTCCAACGCGGTGCCCGGGCAGCCGAAGCACCCCTCGGACGTCTTCGTCCGGGACCGCTGGACCGGCCGCACCGAGCTGGTCTCCGCGGGCGACGGCGTCTCCGGCGCGGGCGACGACCAGAGCATCCGCAACGCCTTCAACGCCGCCATCAGCGCCGACGGCCGCTACGTGGTCTACTCCTCCGACCGCACCGACCTCGCCCCCGGCGTGCACCGCGGCAAGTTCAACGTCTTCCTCGCCGACCGCTGGACCCACACCACCCGGGTGGTCAGCACCGGCGCGGACGGCACCCCGGCCGACAACAACTCCTTCCGCCCGACGATCAGCGCGGACGGCACCGTCATCGGCTTCACCTCGCGGGCCGGCAACCTGCTCCCGGCCGAGCAGACCCCGCCCGCGCTCGCCGCCGCTTCCGCCGCGGACCCCGCTGACGGCACGGACCTCGCCGAGGCCGCGCGGGCCCTGCGGACCGCCTCCGCCCGCGCCGAGCTGGCCGCCATCCGCGCCTACCCGTACTACGTCTGGGACGCCCGCACCGGGAAGATCACCGGCGCCAGCTACAACGAGGCCGGCGAGTTCGTCAACAGCGGCAACGACGGGCGGATCAGCCCCTCCGGCCGCTACGCGGCCTACACCGTCTTCGAGGAGGGCGGCCGCCCCGGCTCGCACGGCCGCCACCAGGACGTCTACGTCCGCGAGCTGGCCACCGGCACGACCACCAAGGTCAACAAGCCGCTGTCCGGCACCACCCCTCGCGACTCCTCCTACGACCCGGTGATGCCGATGAACGACCGCTGGGTGTACTTCGTCTCCGACGTCGCCGACCTGGTGCCCGGCGACACCAACGAGCAGGCCGACGTCTTCCGCACCGACCTGCGCAGCGGGCACACCGAGCGGGTCTCCCTCGCCCACGACGGCTCCCAGAGCACCACCTCCGCCTCCTTCCCGCAGGTCGACGCCGACGACACGACACTGCTGTTCAGCGCCCAGGACGGCAACCTGGCGCCCGTCGTCGACAGCGACCTCACGGACGTCTTCCGGCGCCGCCTGTGACGCCCCGACTCCCTCGGTGACGCCCCGACTCCCTCGGTGACGCCCTGACTCCCTTGCCGGATACGCCCGTTGGCGTATTTCCCGGCGGGACCACCCCCGGCCGTTGACCACCGGCCCTCCCGACGGTTGGCTCTGCGAAAGCCCGCCGCCGGGAGGGAGCCCGGCCGGGCGATCCCAGGGGAGGAAGACCTCATGCCCACCGCACGCACCCGCAGGTGGCCGGCCCGGACCGCCGCCGTCCTGGCCGCCACCGCCCTGGCCGCCGGCGCCGCGCTGCCCGCCGCCGAGGCCAAGCCGCCCAAGGGCGACACCGCCCGGATCAGCGAGACCGCCAAGGGCGAGCAGCTCGATGGCCCCTCGACCGCACTCGGGCTGAGCGAGGACGGCCGCTCCGCCCTGTTCACCTCCGCCGCGACCAACCTGCTGCCCGGAACAGGCACCCCGAACTCCGACGAGGTCTACGTCCGCAACCTGCGCAACGGCCACGTCGAGAAGGTCAGCGTCGCCGACGACGGCTCCCCGCTGAACGCCCCCACCACCGACGCCTCGATCAGCGCCGACAGCCGGTACGTGGCCTTCAGCACCACCGCCACCAACGTGGTGCCCGGCCAGCCGGCCCACCCCAGCGACGTCTTCGTCCGCGACCGCTGGACCGGGCACACCGAACTGGTCACCGCCGCCGCCCTGCCGGGCGCCGAGGACCAGAGCGGCTTCGGATCCACCAGCCCCAGCATCAGCCGGGACGGCCGCTACGTCGCCTACGTCTCCAACCGCTCCGACCTCGCCCCGGGCCCCGTGCGGCGCGGCAGGAACAACATCTACGTCACCGACCGCTGGACCCGCACCAGCCGCCTGGTCACCGTCGGCGCGGACGGCGAGCCCGCCAGCAACTACTCCCTCGATCCGATGATCAGCGCGGACGGCTCCGCCGTCGCCTTCACCTCCCGGGCCGGCAACCTGCTCCCGGAGGCTCCGGCCGCCCCCGCCGGCCCCGGTTCCGACGAGACCGGCTCCGACGCCGGGTCGCCGGGAGTGACCGGCGGGCCCATGCACCACCCCTCCTACGTCTGGAAGGCCGCCACCGGCACGATCGTCGCCGGCAGCGTGGACGGCACCGGGCAGCTGAGCGGCAGCAGCGACGGCCGGATCAGCCCCGACGGCCGCTACGCCGTCTACAGCGTCGCGGTCTACGGCACCGGCCTGCCCGGCCACGGCGGCGTCCGGCTGGACGTGTACGTCCACGACCTGGCCACCGGCAAGGTCACCGAGGTCAGCGCCGGCCTGCCGGGCACCACGGCGAACGGGTCCTCCTCCGGCGCCGTCATGACGGCCGACGACCGCTGGGTCTACTTCGACTCCTCCGCCGGCAACCTGCTCCCCGACGACGTCAGGAACCAGAGCAGCGTCTACCGCCGCGACCTGTGGACCGGCCGGATCGAACGGGTCAGCCTCACCCGGGACGGCGCGCCGACCACCTCCCCCGCCTACAGTCCGTCCGTGGACGCCACCGGAGACGCGGTGCTCTTCACCGCCGACGACGGCGACCTGGTCCCGGGGGACACCAACGCCGTCACGGACGCCTTCCTCCGCCGCCTGTGACGGCCTGACCGCCACTCATCTCCCTTATGGCGTACGACCGGTGGCGTATTTCCGCCCGAGATCGCCGCCGGTCGTTGACCGATGATCCGTACGACGCTTGGCTCTCCTCAAACCGGGCCGCGGGGGTCGTGGGCCCGGGACCGCCACCAGGGGAGGACGATCCATGACGCACACACCCGCCCGACGCCGGCTCGCCCGCGCCGCCGCCGTGCTGGCCGCCACCGCCGTGGCCGCTGGCGCGGCGCTGCCCGCCGCCGAGGCCAAGCCGCCCAAGGGCGACACCGCCCGGATCAGCGAGACCGCCAAGGGCGAGCAGCTCAACGGGGACTCCGTCGCGCTCGGGCTGAGCGAGGACGGCCGCTCCGCGCTCTTCACCTCGACCGCGACCAACCTGCTGCCGGAACCCGGCACCCCGAACTCCGACGAGGTCTACGTCCGCGACCTGCGCAACGGGCACGTCGAGAAGGTCAGCGTCGCCGACGACGGCTCCCGGCTGAACGCGCCCACCAGCGAGGCCTCGATCAGCGCCGACGGCCGGTACGTGGCCTTCAGCACCAGCGCCACCAACGTGGTGCCGGGCCAGGTGGTGCGCAGCAGCGACGTCTTCGTCCGCGACCGCTGGACCGGGCACACCGAGCCGGTCGGCCCGGGCGGCTCCCCCGACGGCGCGTTCTCCGCCGAGCCCTCGCTGAGCCGGGACGGCCGCTACATCGCCTACACCTCCAACCGCACCGACCTCGCCCCGGGCTCGAATCCGCGCTACTTCAGCGTCCTCGTCACCGACCGCTGGACCGGCACCACCCGGGTGGTCACCACCGGCGCGGACGGTGAGGCCCCCAACAACTCCTCCTACGGTGTGACGATCAGCGCGGACGGCTCCACCGTCGGCTTCAGCTCCCGGGCCGGCAACCTGCTCCCGCAGGACCCGGCCGCCACCGAACCGGACGCCGGCACCGACGGCACCGACGCCGGTGCGCCCGGACTGGCCAAGCCCCGCTTCTACCCCTACTTCGCCTGGAAGGCCGACACCGGCAAGGTCTCCGGCGCCAGCGTGGACGACCAGGGCTACCTGCGCGGCACCAGCATCGGCCCCCGGCTCAGCCCGGACGGCCGCTACGCCCTCTTCGGCCTGCCGGTCCACATCGGCCGGCCCGGTTCCTACCGCTACCGGATGGACCTGTACGCCCGGGAGCTGGCCACCGGCAAGCTGACCTGGCTCAACGCCTTCCTGCCCGGCACCACGACCACCGAGGGCGCCCACTACCCCGCCATGACCTTCGACGGCCGCTGGGTCTACTTCGACTCCAGCGCCGACAACCTCGTCCCCGGCGACACCAACGGCGTCAGCGACATCTTCCGCCGCGACCTGAGGACCGGGGCGATCGAACGGGTCAGCCTCACCCGGGACGGCGGGCAGAGCACCACCGGCTCGACGGCCCCGTTCGTCGACTTCGCCGGCGACACGGTGCTCTTCACCGCCGGTGACGGCAACCTGGTGCCGGGCGACACCAACGGCGCCGCGGACGTCTTCCTGCGCCGCCCCTGATGGCCTGATTCCCTTGCGGCATACGTCTGTTGACGTATTTTCAGCCGAGATCACCCGAGGGCGTTGACCCCCCTGCCCTCCCGACGGTTGGCTCTGCGAAAGCCCGCCGTCGGGAGGGAGCCCGGCCGGGCGATCAGAGGGGGGAAGACCTCATGTCCCGTACCACCCGGACGACCCGCAACCGGTGGCTGGCCGGTGGCGGCGGCATCCTGGCCGCGGCCGCCGTGCTCGCCGTCACCGCCGCCCCGGCCCAGGCCGCCCCACTGCCGCGCGGCACCACCCAGGTCAGCGTCGGGCCGAACGGCGCGGCGCCCGACAACCTGTCGACCACCCAGGGCATCAGCGCCAACGGCCGCTACGCCCTGTTCACCTCCCGGGCCACGAACCTGCTGCCCAACCCCCCGGTGGGCTGGAGCAACGCCTATGTGAAGGACCTGCGCACCGGCCGCCTCGAACAGGTCAACCTGTCCGACGCGGGCGGGGCGCTGAGCGGCTCGACCGACCAGGCCGGGATCAGCGCCGACGGCCGCTACGTCGTCTTCGACAGCGAGGACGAGAACGTGGCGCCCGGCGCGCAGGTCAAGAACCGCACCGAGGTGTACATCAGGGACCGCAGGACCGGCCGCACCGAGCTGGTCAGCGACAGCCCCACCAACACCGACGCCGACCAGTACCACGGCTCGTACAACGCGCAGGTCAGCGGCAACGGCCGGTACGTCGTCTTCGTGTCCTCCCGGAAGGACCTGGACCCGACCGTCGTGGAGGAGCCGGAGCCCGACTCCGGCACCGCCCCCTCGCTCGCCAGGCCCTACACCTGGAAGATCAACGTCTACCTCACCGACCGCTGGACCCACACCACTCGGCTGGTCACCCGCGACTACAACGGCCGGGCGGGCGAGAACACGTCCTTCCGTCCGACGATCAGCACGGACGGCCGCACCATCGGCTTCGGCTCCAGCTCCGCGCTGCTGCCCTCCGAGGAGACGCCCGCCCTCGCCGCCTCCCCCGGCGCCGGCGACGTGGACCTGCCCCCGGGCGCCGAGGCCGACCAGCCCGCCGGGGCGCAGCCGCTGCTGGCCCGCCCGACGACCGCCACCTACTACACGTACGACGTGGCCTCCCGGAAGATCTCGCCCGCGAGCTACGACACCGAGGGCAAGCTCACCAGCGCGGCCTTCGACGCCACCATCAGCCCCGACGGACGGTACGCGGTCTACGCCCTGCCCGAGCCCGGCGGTTCGACCAGCGGGCACCGCTACCACACCGTGCTGCACGTCCGGGACCTGCGGACGGGCACCGTGACACGGGTCAGTGGCGGCCTGCCCGGCACCAGCTCGGTCGGCTCCTCCGGCCACGGCTCGATCACCGCCGACCACCGCTGGGTCTACTTCTCGTCCGCCGCCGACAACCTGGTGCCGGGCCCGCAGCATCCCGGCTGGGACGTCTACCGCCAGGACCTGCGCACCGGCCGCACCGAGCGGGTCTCCACCGCGCCGGACGGCTCGTTCGGCAACGGCTCGTCGCGGGACCCGGTCGTGGCCGCCTCGGGCCGGACCGTGCTGTTCGACTCGACCAGCGGCAACCTGGTCGCCGGCGCCGACGGCCCGGCGGCGGAGGAGAACACCCAGGTGTTCGCCAAGCCCGCGGGCCGCCACCAGGGCCTCGACGCCGCCCAGGACGACGACGGCCAGGGCGACGACCAGGGTGACGGTCAGGGCGAGGGCTGGGACGACTGACCGGCCGCTGCCCGAAAACCGCGACGGGGGCGGGACGTCGGCCGGGCCGGCGTCCCGCCCCCGCAGCGGGAGGGTGGGGCAGGTGGTCTCTGGTCCCTACGGCACGGGGCGGATCGATTCGCCTGCGCCGCACGGCGGTTGGTGAGCCCGTGGGCCGGTCCGATTCCGAGCGGTCCGGCCCACGGGCGGCCTGGGTGGAGGTCAGTCCTCCAGGGCGGCGCGCGCGTCCACGAAGGCCGCGACGGCGCGCTCGACGTCCTCGGTGGAGTGCGCCGCGGACAGCTGCACCCGGATCCGGGCCTGGCCGTGCGGCACCACCGGGAAGGAGAAGCCGATCACGTACACGCCGCGCTCCAGCAGCAGCTCGGCGAGCCGGCCCGCCTTGGCCGCGTCGCCGATCATCACCGGGGCGATCGGGTGGTCGCCGGGCAGGATCTCGAACCCGGCCTCGGTCATCTTCGCCCGGAACAACGCGGTGTTGGCCGCCAGCCGCTCGCGCAGCTCGGTGGACTTCTCGACCAGGTCGAGCACCTTGAGCGAGGCGGCCGCGATCACCGGGGCCAGCGAGTTGGAGAACAGGTACGGGCGGGAGCGCTGGCGCAGCAGGGCGACGATCTCCCGGCGGGCGGCGACGTAGCCGCCGGAGGCGCCGCCGAGCGCCTTGCCGAGGGTGCCGGTGATGATGTCCACGCGGTCCGTCACGCCGTGCAGCTCGGGGGTGCCGCGGCCGTTCGGGCCGACGAAGCCGACGGCGTGCGAGTCGTCCACCATGACCATGGCGTCGTAGCGGTCGGCCAGGTCGCAGATCTCGCGCAGCGGGGCGACGTAGCCGTCCATCGAGAACACGCCGTCGGTGACGATCAGGCGGCGGCGCGCGTCCTGGGTGTCCTGGAGCTGCTTCTCCAGGTCGGCCAGGTCGCGGTTGGCGTAGCGGTGGCGGCGGGCCTTGCTGAGCCGGATGCCGTCGATGATGCTGGCGTGGTTCAGCGCGTCGGAGATGACGGCGTCCCGGTCGTCCAGCAGGGTCTCGAAGACACCGCCGTTGGCGTCGAAGCAGGAGGAGTAGAGGATCGTGTCCTCCTGGCCGAGGAACGCCGAGAGGCGGTCCTCCAGCTCCTTGTGGACGTCCTGGGTGCCGCAGATGAAGCGGACCGAGGCCATCCCGTAGCCCCAGCGGTCCAGGGCGTCCTTGGCGGCGGAGAGCACCTCGGGGTGGTCGGCCAGGCCGAGGTAGTTGTTGGCGCAGAAGTTCAGCACCTCGCCGGGCAGGCCGCCGGCGGTCACGGTGACGGCGGCGCTCTGCGGGGTGCCGATCACCCGCTCGGGCTTGAACAGCCCGGCCTCGCGGATCTCGTCCAGGGTGGCGGCGACGTCGGCACGCACATTGTCGAACACTGCGGTCTCCTCAATCAGTTCGGCGGGGCGGTTCGGCGGGTTCGGCGGGTTCGGCGGGGGAGCTTCGGCGGGGCTGAGCCGGGCTCAGGCGGTCCAGTCGAGGATGATCTTGCCGCAGTTGCCGCTCGCGGCGTCGTCGAAGGCGGCCTCGAAGTCGGTGGCGGCGTAGCGGCCGGTGATCACCGGAGCGAGGTCCAGGCCGCCCTCCAGCAGCACGGACATCGCGTACCAGGTCTCGAACATCTCCCGGCCGTAGATGCCCTTGATGGTGATCATCGAGGTGACGATCGAGGCCCAGTCCACCGGGAACTGCTCGGCGGGCAGGCCGAGCATGGCGATCTTCCCGCCGTGGGTCATGTTGGCGATCATCGACTGCATCGCCTCGGGGCGGCCGGACATCTCCAGGCCGACGTCGAAGCCCTCGCGCAGGCCGAGCTTCTGCTGGCCCTCCTCGATGGTGTGCTGCGAGACGTCCAGCGCCAGCGTCACGCCGACCTTGCGGGCCAGGTCGAGGCGGTACGGGGAGACGTCGGTGATCATCACGTTGCGGGCGCCGGCGTGCTTGGCGACGGCGGCGGCCATGATGCCGATCGGGCCGGCGCCGGTGACCAGCACGTCCTCGCCGACCAGCGGGAAGGACAGCGCGGTGTGCACGGCGTTGCCGAACGGGTCGAAGATCGCGGCCACGTCCAGGTCGACCGGCACCCGGTGCACCCACACGTTGGAGGCGGGCAGCGCCACGTACTCGGCGAACGCGCCGTCCCGGTTCACGCCCAGGCCGACGGTGTTGCGGCACAGGTGGCGGCGGCCGGCCTGGCAGTTGCGGCACTTGCCGCAGACCAGGTGGCCCTCGCCGCTGACCAGGTCGCCGACCGCGATGTCCGTGACGCCGGCACCCAGCTCGGCGACCTCGCCGACGAACTCGTGGCCGAGCACCAGCGGGGTCCTGATGGTCTGCTGCGCCCAGCCGTCCCACTTGCGGATGTGCAGGTCGGTGCCGCAGATGCCGGTCCGCAGCACCTTGATCAGCACCTCGCCGGGGCCGATCTCGGGCATGGGGACGTCCATCAGCCAGAGCCCGGGCTCGGCCTGCTGCTTGACGAGTGCCTTCACGGCGGCTCCTGACGTGCGGGTGGGACGGCCTGCGGGTACGGGGGCAGGCCGAGGAGGCCCGGTTCGGCCGCTCCTGGCGGACGCGCTCCGGGCAGGCAGAAATCTGCCTGGTCGGAGGGGGTGCGGTCCATCGAGGAATTCTTAAGGGCGGCCACAGCTGGGCTGAACGATCGTGCCCGAGCGGTGGTCGGCGGCGGGTGCGCGGGCGGGCGCGGCGTGCCGGTGCTCACCCGTCCGGCCGAGCGCGGGCCCGGCGGCGCGACCCCGCGCGGCGGCCGGCCGGCCGACCCGCCCCGGGCCCGTACTCGACCCTCGGAGTGGACGACCACCGGCCGCCAGCCGGGCGGGGCACTCGGCTGACGGTGCTCCCGTTCGGTCCAGTCGGCCGCCGACCCGCGCGCGGCGGTACGAGGCGGGTGCTTACGGTGACGACGTTCCCCCACGGCCCCGTGGAGCAGCGCTCCGGCCCGGCCGAGCCGCGCTCCGGGGCCCTTCGCCACGGGGCCGTCCGCCCCAGAGAGGCGCCTGCGCCGATGACCGACACCCGACGGCCGCGACCGTCCGTTCCCCGCTCCGTTCGCGTCCCCCGCTCCGTCCGGGGGGCCTCCGCCGTACGGGCGGCCTCCGCCGTACGGGTGGCCTCCGCCGCCCTCGCGCTGACCGGCCTGCTCGCCGTCTCCGCCTGCTCCGGGGAGTCGAAGCCCGCACGGCAGGCCGGTCCGGCGGTGACCGCCGAACCGGCCGCGCTCAGCCCCTCCGCCACGCCGGGCGGCAGCCCCTCCGGCGGGGTGGTGCCGCTCACCACGGCCGTCACGACCCAGCTGGACGACGCGATCAAGCAGGTGATGGGCCAGGTCGCCATCCCCGGGGTGATCGTCGACTACGCCACCCCCGACGGCAGTTACCAGCGCGCCTTCGGCGTCGCCGACAAGGACGCGGGGACCCCGATGACCCCCGACCTGTACATGCGGATCGGCAGCGTCACCAAGACCTTCACCACCACCGCCGTCCTGCGGCTGGTGGACCAGGGCAAGCTGGGCCTGGACGACCCGGTCTCCAAGTACGTACCGAACGTGCCCGGCGGAGACGGCATCACCCTGCGCCAGCTCGGCGACATGCGCAGCGGCCTGTTCAACTACACCCTGGACTCCGACTTCCAGCAGGCCTTCTTCAACGACCCGAGCCGCCCCTTCACCCCGGACCAGCTGCTCGCGTACGCGTTCAAGCACCCGGCGAACTTCCAGCCGGACGCCCAGTTCGAGTACTCCAACACCAACCTGATCGTGCTCGGCCTGGTCGTCGAGAAGGTCGGCGGGCAACCGCTCCAGGACTTCCTGAACCAGCAGGTGTTCACCCCCGCCGGGCTCACCAAGACCAGCCTGCCGACCGACGCCGCCTTCCCCGACCCGCACGCCCACGGCTACACCAACCAGACGCTCACCGGCGCGGTCGAGGACGCCACCACCTGGAACCCGTCCTGGGGCTGGGCGGCCGGCGCCGCCATCTCCACCATCGCCGACTTCCGGACCTGGTCGAAGGTGCTGGCCACCGGCGAACCGCTGCTCAAGCCCGCCACCCAGGCGGAGCGGCTGAAGACCAAGGCCACCGGACCGACCCCCGACCTCGGCTACGGCTTCGGGGTGTTCACCACCCACGGGTGGATCGGCCACAACGGCTCACTGCCCGGGTACGAGAGCGTGGTGCTCTACCTGCCGCAGGCGCAGGCCAGCCTGTCCATCATGCTCAACACCGACATCCTGCACGACGGTTCGGAGCCCTCGACGTTCGTGGCACGGGCGATCACCCAGATCGTCTCGCCGAACAACGTCTACACGCTGCCCACCCCGCCCGCCTCGGGCTCGGCCTCCGCGTCCGCGTCTCCCACCGCCTCCCCCACCGCTTCGCCCTCGGTTTCCCCCACGGCCTCCCCGACCGCCTCCCCCACGGCCTCGCCGTCCCCGACGGCCTCGCCCACCGCGGGCGCCACCGCCACGCTGCACATCTCCTGACCCACCCGCTCCGACCGTACGAGAGGCCCGACCCGGCTCACCGGGTCGGGCCTCCGTCACGTCCTCGGATCCCCGGTCCTCAGATCCCCAGCACCCTGCCGAGGTCGTACGAGACCGGCTCCTCCAGCTGCGCGTAGGTGCAGCTCTCCGGCGTGCGGTCCGGGCGCCAGCGGCGGAACTGCGCGGTGTGCCGGAACCGGGTGCCCTCCATGTGGTCGTACGCGACCTCGACCACCCGCTCGGGGCGCAGCGCGATCCAGGAGAGGTCCTTGCCGCCGGTCCAGCGGCTGACCGCGCCGGGCAGCCGGCCCTCGGCGTGCGCGGCCTCGTCCGCCCAGCCGCCCCACGGGTGCCGGGACAGGTCGTCCATCCGCAACGGGGCCAGTTCCTCGGCGAGTTCGCGGCGGCGGGCCATCGGGAAGGCGGCGCAGACGCCGACGTGCTGCAGTCGGCCGCTGTCGTCGAAGATGCCGAGCAGCAGCGAGCCGACCACCGGGCCGCTCTTGTGCTCGCGGTAGCCGGCCACCACGCAGTCGGCGGTGCGCTCGTGCTTGATCTTGTACATGCTCCGCTCCCCCGGCCGGTACGGCTGGTCCAGCGGCTTGGCGACCACCCCGTCCAGCCCGGCGCCCTCGAACTCGGCGAACCAGGTCCGGGCGAGGTCGAGGTCGGTGGCGGCGGGGGCGGTGAACACCGGGTCGGCGGCGTCGGCGAGCGCGGCCTCCAGGGCCGGGCGGCGCACCGACAGCGGCTCGTCCACCAGCGAGTCGTCACCGAGGGCGAGCAGGTCGAAGGCGACGAAGGAGGCCGGGGTCCGCTCGGCGAGCAGCTTCACCCGGCTCGCGGCCGGGTGGATGCGCTCCAGCAGCTCCTCGAAACGCAGCCGGCCGTCCCGGGCGATCACCACCTCGCCGTCCAGCACGCAGCGCGGCGGCAGCTCCCGCCGGAACGCCTCGACCAGCTCGGGGAAGTACCTGGTCAGCGGCTTGCCGGTGCGGCTGCCGAGCTCCACCTCGTCGCCGTCGCGGAACACGATCGAACGGAAGCCGTCCCACTTGGCCTCGTACTGCATCCCGGGCGGGATCTTGGCCACCGACTTGGCGAGCATCGGCGCCACCGGTGGCATCACGGGCAGGTCCATGCGAACGATCCTCGCCCGCTTCGCCCCGGGGCGCGCGCCGGGCGCCCGGCCCTTAGCGTGAAGGGCATGGGCTCAGCCGTGGAACTGGAAGTCGCCGGGCGCACCGTCCGGCTGTCGAACCCGGACAAGGTGTATTACCCCGAGCGCGGCTTCACCAAGCTGGACGTCGCGCAGTACTACCTGGCCGTCGCCGACGGGGTGCTGCGCGGGCTGCGCGACCGGCCGACCACCCTGCAGCGCTTCCCCGACGGGGTGGACGGCGAGTTCTTCTACCAGAAGCGCGCGCCCAAGGGCCTGCCGGAGTGGCTGCCCACCGCCCGGATCGAGTTCCCCAGCGGCCGCTCCGCCGACGAGATCTGCCCCACCGAGCCGGCCGCCGTCCTGTGGGCCGCCAACCTGGGCTGCCTCACCTTCCACCCCTGGCCGGTGCGGCGCTCCGACACCGGCCACGTCGACGAACTGCGCATCGACCTCGACCCGCAGCCCGGCACCGACTTCCACGACGCCGTCCGCGCCGCCCACGAACTGCGCAGCCTGCTGGAGGAGTACGGGCTGCGCGGCTGGCCCAAGTCCTCCGGCGGGCGCGGCCTGCACGTGTACGTGCCGCTGGTGCCCGAGTGGACCTTCACCGACGGGCGGCACGCGGTGATCGCCCTCGGCCGGGTCCTGGAGCAGCGGATGCCCGGGAAGGTCACCACCGCCTGGTGGAAGGAGGAGCGCGGCGAACGGATCTTCGTCGACTACAACCAGATGGCCCGCGACCGCACCATCGCCTCCGCCTACTCCCTGCGCGCCCAGCCCCGCGCCACCGCCTCCGCCCCGCTGCGCTGGGAGGAACTGGACGACGCCGCCCCCGAGGACTTCGACCTGCGCACCGTCCCCGCCCGCTTCGCCGAACTCGGCGACCTCAACGCCGGGATGGACGGCCAGGCCTTCCGCCTGGAGCCCCTGCTGGAGCTGTACGACAAGCAGCTCCACGACGAGGGCCTCGGCGAACTCCCCTACCCGCCCGACCACCCCAAGGCCGCCGGCGAACCCACCCGGGTGCAACCGAGCCGGGCCAAGAAGAAGTAGGACGCTCCGTCCGCTCCGGCGCCTCAGCCCCGCGCACCCACCGGCGCCAGCTCGGCGACGATGCGGACGGCCTCGGCGATCTGCCCGTCCGTCAGGTCGCCCCGGGCGGTCAGGCGCAGGCGGGAGATGCCGTCCGGGACGGACGGCGGGCGGAAGCAGCCGACGGCGAGGCCCGCGCGGCGGCAGTCGGCGGCCCAGGCGACGGCGGCCTCCGGGCCCGGGGCGCGGACAGAGACCACCGCGGCCTGCGGCTCGCAGGCTTGCAGCCCGGCGGCGGTGAGCTGCCGGGCCAGGGTGCGGGCGACCTCGCGGGCGCGCTCGGCGCGGGCCGGCTCGGCGCGCAGCAGGCGCAGCGCGGCGAGGGCGGCCCCGGCGGCGGCCGGGGCGAGGCCGGTGTCGAAGATGAAGGTGCGGGCGGTCTCGGTGAGGTGCCGGATCACCCGGCGCGGGCCGAGGACGACGCCGCCCTGCGAGCCGAGCGACTTGGACAGGGTGGCGGTGGCGACCGTGTCCGGCTGCCCGGCCAGCCCGGCCGCGGCGAGCGCCCCGGTGCCGCCGGGGCCGAGCACGCCCAGCCCGTGCGCGTCGTCCACCAGCAGCGCGGCGCCGTGCGCGCGGACGGCCTGCGACAGCGCGGGCAGCGGGGCCGCGTCGCCGTCCACCGAGAACACCGAGTCGGTGACCACCAGCGCCCGCCGCTGCGCCCGCCCGGCGAGCACCTCGGCCACGGCCGCCGGGTCGCTGTGCGGGGCCCGGTGGACGTCGGCGCGGGAGAGCCGGCAGCCGTCGATGAGGGAGGCGTGGTTGTAGGCGTCGGAGACGATCAGGGTGTCCGGGTCGGTGAGCGCGGTCAGCGCCGCGAGGTTGGCCGTGTACCCGGAGGAGAACACCAGCGCGGCCTCCACCCCGCAGAACTCGGCCAGCTCCTCCTCCAGTTCGCTGTGCAGCGCCGTCGTCCCGGTCACCAGCCGCGACCCCGTCGAGCCCCCGCCCCACCGCAGCGCCGCGTCCGCCGCCGCCCGGGCGACCACCGGATGCCTGGTCAGCCCCAGGTAGTCGTTCCCCGCGAGGTCCAGCACCGCGTCGTCCGCCCCCCGACTGCGCAACGTCCGCGTCAGCCCGGCCTCCGCCCGCATCGCGGCCGTCTCGTCAAGCCAGTCGAAGACGTGCGCGGGGGCAGGAGCGGCGAGGACGGAGGGGCGCGGCTCGGCCGCGAGCGGATGGTTCATGCCCGGCACTCTGGCATGCCGCCGCGCGTCGGGCAATGTGCGGATCGGCACATATCAACGGGCTGATCCTGTCGCGATTTCCTCGGGTGATGTCGCCGGTCATCCGCTCCGGCGGCTGTTCGGGAGTGCTCCCGAACAGCCGCCGGAAGAGGCGGTCAGAGCGGCAGGCTCTGCCAGGGGTCGAAGGTGGTGGGGGTGGTGGCCGTGCGGAGGTGCACCCGGCCGTCGGTGCCGATGGCGAAGAGGTGGAGGACGCCGGTGCCGTCGGTGAGGGCGGCCGGGTGGTCGAGGACGGTGCCGCCGAGGTCCTGCCAGGGGCCGTAGCCGCTGTCGGGGGCGGTCTGGGCGGTGGTGCTGACGCCGCCGGCGGCGTTGCGTTCGAACAGGACGACGCGGCCGGCGAGGGTGGCCGTGGCCGGTTCGCCGACGCCGCCGTGGCCGCCGAGGGGGGCTGGGGTCCGGCTCCACGGTCCGCCGGGCCGGGTCTGGTAGCTGACCAGCACCGCGCCGGTGCCGACCTCGCGGTAGGCGAGTTCGATGCGGCCGTCCTGGTCGAGGGCGGCCTTGGGCGGGCTGGCCGGGCGGGCGTCCGGGATCGGGTCGGGGCCGGTGATGGCGCCGTTCGGGGTGTTCTGGTGCCAGCCGAGGACGGCGGTGCGGGTGGCGGCGAACACCTCGATCGCCCCGGCGCCGTTGCGGATCGCGGTGACCGGGTCCTGGAGGTCGGTGCCGCCGAAGTCCGTCCAGGTGCCCGTCCACACCCCGCCCGGGGTGGTCTGCCGGATGCCGCTGAGGCCGCCGCCGCCGTTCTTGACGAAGAGTTCCAGCCGCCCGTCCAGGGAGTTGGCGACGGCGGGTACGCCGACCTGGTCCTCGTTGCCGAGCCCGGTGTTGGGGTTGCCGTGGTCGGCCCAGCTGTCCCACCAGCGGCCGTTGGGCACGGCCTGCGGCAGGGAGAGGAGGTGGTGGTCGGTGAGGCGGCGGGCGAAGACCTCCAGTCGGCCGTCGGCGTTGGTGCCGACGGCGATGCCGGGGGCGATCCGCCCGCCGGGGTCGGCCATCCGGAGCGGGCCGCCCCAGCTGCCGTCGGCCTGGCGCCAGTAGGTGTGGAGGGCGCCGGCCCGGACGACGAAGACCTGCGGGCGGCCGTCCTGGTTGAGCCCGGCCCAGGAGGTGCCGCGCGACCAGCGGTAGTACATCCGGGAGAACCAGAGGGCGGAGTAGTTCCCGTCGGAGTGGTCGTGGCCGGCGTACTCGGAGAAGTACACGCCCTTGGCGCCGGCTGTCGCCGGGTCGAGGTTCACCGGGGCGTCGCCGATGTTGTAGTCCCGGTAGTTCACCTGGATCAGGTTGCCGCCGTAGAGGCCGGCGGCCTGGCCGGCGAACTTCGCGGCGGCGACGTGGTCGGAGTGGTCACCGGAGTAGCGGCGGTCCGGGAGTTCGTCCTGGGCCCGGAGCACGGTCGGCCGGTACGTCGCCATCAGCTGGCGCAGTACTTCGACGACGTCGGCGGCCGTGTAGGTGGACGGCCCGGACAGCGGGCTGTCCTTCGGGACGACGGTGGTGTCGGTGCCGCCGTTCAGCACGCCGCCGAGCCGGGCGTCGTGCAGGTTGAGGAAGATCAGGTGCACCGGCCGGCCCTTGAGGACGTACCGTTCGACCTGCTTGCCGTCGACCGTCCAGGCCTCGGCCGTCCAGTGCCCGACCTCGTCGGTGGCCGGGTCGGTGTCGCCGACCCCGGTCATCCGGGAGTAGGCGTTGACGGCGCCCATCTGCCGGTTCCAGGTGCGCAGCGGCTCGCCCGCGGTGTCCCAGCAGACGGTGGAGCAGGGGTCGCCGGTCGCGTTCCCCGCAGTGACGAAGACGGTGACGGACGGCGTGCCGTCGGCGAGGGCGTTGGAGAGGTCCGGGTTCATGAAGAGGATGTCGTCGTCCTCGTGCGCGACGATCTGCATGAACAGCGGTCCGGAGCCGGTGGCCGCGGCTCCGGGTACGGCTGCGGCTCCGGGTTCGGCCGCGGCCGCGCGGGTCGCCGTCGCCTTGGTCAGGACGGGTGCGGCGAGGGCGGTGAGCGCGACGGAGGCGAGGAGTTGTCGTCGTCCGATTGCCATGGGATCCCCCAATTCGAGATCGGGACGTGAGCATGCCAGAAGGAGGTTAACCCATCCCCGGGTCCACAATGCCGTGCGCCGCATTCCGTGAACGTGTCGTACTGGAAAGACAGTTGACGCACGCTCAAACGTCTTCGCCCACTTCCTTCCCGGTATCCTCGTTTCCGGACGAACCCGTTCCCCGTCGAGCCGCACACCGCGGCCGACCACGGCGTTTCCCCCGTTCCCGCCGGTTTCCCTCCGCTTTCCCGCCGGTCCGCCGCACGGTTTCCCGCCGGCTTCCCACCGGTTTCCCCCTGGTCCACCGCGCGCTTTACCGCCGGTCCGCCGCGACGCCCCGGAGCGGGACGGACGCCCCGCCGCCGTCCCGCACCGCCTGATCGACGTCCGCGGAATCCCGTCCGGCCCTCCCCTCGCGGCACCGGGCTTTGCCCGGGGTGGCGGCGAGCAGGCAAGATAGCCGGGTGACCCTCCTTGATCTGATGCCGAAGCCCGCCACCCCCGACGCGCTGTACGAGACGTTCGCAGCCTGGTCGGAGGAGCGCGGGATCACGCTGTACCCGGCACAGGAGGAGGCGCTGATCGAGCTGGTGTCGGGGAACAACGTGATCCTCGCGACGCCGACCGGGTCGGGCAAGAGCCTGGTGGCGGCGGGGGCGCACTTCGCCGCGCTGGCGGAGGGGAAGCGGACCTTCTACACCGCGCCGATCAAGGCGCTGGTCTCGGAGAAGTTCTTCGACCTGGTGAAGATGTTCGGCACCGAACAGGTCGGCATGATGACCGGCGACGCGAGCGTGAACCCGACCGCGCCGATCATCTGCTGCACCGCCGAGGTGCTCGCCCAGATCGCGCTGCGCGACGGCACCCGGGCGGACATCGGCCAGGTGGTCATGGACGAGTTCCACTTCTACGCGGAGCCGGACCGCGGCTGGGCCTGGCAGATCCCGCTGCTGGAGCTGCCGCAGGCGCAGTTCCTGCTGATGTCCGCGACGCTCGGCGACGTCCGCCGCTTCGAGGAGGACCTGACCCGCCGCACCGGCCGGCCGACCACGGTGGTGCGCAACGCGACCCGCCCGGTGCCGCTGTTCTACGAGTACCGCCGCACCTCGATGCACGAGACCCTGGAGGAGCTGCTGCAGACCGGCCAGGCGCCGGTCTACGTCGTGCACTTCACCCAGAAGGAGGCGGTGGACCGGGCCCAGTCGCTGATGAGCATCAACATGTGCTCGAAGGCGGAGAAGGAGGCCATCGCCGACCTGATCGGCGGTTTCCGCTTCACCACCAAGTTCGGCCGCAACCTGTCCCGTTACGTGCGCCACGGCATCGGCGTGCACCACGCGGGCATGCTGCCGAAGTACCGCCGGCTGGTCGAACGCCTCGCCCAGGCGGGCCTGTTGAAGGTCATCTGCGGCACCGACACGCTCGGCGTCGGCGTCAATGTGCCGATCCGCACGGTGCTGTTCACCGCCCTGTCCAAGTACGACGGGCAGCGCGTGCGCATCCTGCGCGCCCGCGAGTTCCACCAGATCGCCGGCCGGGCCGGCCGGGCTGGCTTCGACACCGTCGGCCAGGTGGTGGCCCAGGCGCCGGAGCACGTGATCGAGAACGACAAGGCGATCGCCAAGGCCGGGGACGACCCGAAGAAGAAGCGCAAGGTCGTCCGGAAGAAGGCCCCGGAGGGCTTCGTCGGCTGGACCGAGGAGACCTTCGACAAGCTGATCGGCGCCGACCCGGAGCCGCTGGTCTCCCGGTTCAAGGTGAGCCACGCGATGCTGCTGTCGGTGATCGGCCGCCCGGGCAACGCCTTCGAGGCGATGCGCAAGCTGCTGACCGACAACCACGAGGACCGGGCCGCGCAGCGCCGGCACATCCGCACCGCGATCGCCATCTACCGCTCGCTGCTGGAGGGCGGCGTGGTGGAGCGGCTGCCGGAGCCGGACGCCGAGGGCCGGATCGTCCGCCTCACCCTGGACCTCCAGGAGAACTTCGCGCTCAACCAGCCGCTGTCCACCTTCGCGCTGGCCTCCTTCGAACTGCTCGACCCGACCTCGCCCTCGTACGCGATGGACGTCGTCTCCATCGTCGAGGCGACCCTGGACGACCCGCGCCAGATCCTCGCCGCGCAGCAGAACAAGGCGCGCGGCGAGGCCGTCGGCGAGATGAAGCGCGACGGCATCGAGTACGAGGAGCGGATGGAGCGGCTCCAGGAGATCACCTACCCGAAGCCGCTGGAGGAGCTGCTCACCCACGCCTACGAGGTGTACCGCCGGGCGCACCCGTGGATCGGCGACCACCAGCTGCAGCCGAAGTCGGTGGTCCGCGACCTGTACGAGCGGGCGATGACCTTCTCGGACTACGTCGGCTTCTACGAGCTGGCCCGCACCGAGGGCATCGTGCTGCGCTACCTGGCCGGCGCGTACAAGGCGCTGGAGCAGACCGTCCCCGAGGACGTGAAGACCGACGACCTCAAGGACGTCATCGCCTGGCTCGGCGAGCTGGTCCGCCAGGTCGACTCCAGCCTGCTGGACGAGTGGGAGCAGCTGGCCAACCCGACCGAGCCGCAGGCCGCCGAGGTGCGGCTGGACGACAAGCCGGCGCCGGTCACCGCCAACGCCCGCGCCTTCCGCGTCCTGGTGCGCAACGAGATGTTCCGCCGGGTCGAGCTGTGCGCGCTGGAGCACTACGAGGAGCTCGCCGACCTGGACGGCGAGTACGGCTGGGACGCGGACCGCTGGGCGGACGCCATGGACGGGTACTGGGAGGAGTACGACGACCTCGGCACCGGCCCGGACGCGCGCGGCCCGAAGATGCTGCTCATCGAGGAGGAGGACTCCTCCTGGCGGGTCCGGCAGATCTTCGACGACCCGGAGGGCGACCACGACTGGGGCATCAGCGCCGAGGTCGACCTGTACGGCTCGGACGAGGAGGGCCGCGCGGTGCTGCGGGTGACCTCGGTGGACCGGCTCGGCGGCTGAGCCGGCGACGGGGCCCGACCCGGCTGTACGTCGACGCCCCCGGAAGCTTCGGCTTCCGGGGGCGTCGTCACGTCAGAACGGGCCGCTGTCGCGGCCGGGGAGCGCCGTCACATCCAGGCGAACGGCGAGCCCGCCGCGTAGGAGAGCGCCCGGGTGGCCTCGTCCAGGGTCTGCTCGGTGCTGGGCGCCGCGCCGGTGGCCGGCTGGCCGGGCGTGGTCGGCGCCCCGGTGCCGCTCGGGGCGGAGCCCGCCGGGCGGCCGTCGCCGGGCCGCGAGCTGGTGACGGTCACGTAGTGCCCGACCGCCTCGACCCGCGGGTCGCCGCCCTGCTTGGCGCCCGGGGCCTGGACGGGGCCGGTGGTGGTGTCGGCGAGCATGAAGGCGACCGCCCCGGGCTTGGTCCGCAGGGCGTCGGCGGCCCTGGCGGCGGAGGGCTGGTCGGGGAAGCGCAGCAGGGTGACGCTGCTGAGCACCGGGTGGTCCTGGCCGCTGAAGCTGACGGTCAGGTAGCCCTGGCAGCCGGTGTCCTTCAGCGGGTCCTGGCCGCGGTCCTGGAGCACCTCGACGCAGTTCTCGCCCTGCCGGACGCCGTTGCGCCGCGCCTTGAAGGCGCCGACCTCGACCGGCCGCTGGGCGGGGAAGAGGTTGTCGACGTTGAGGGCCTCGGGGTCGGTGCGCGGCGGCGGGGCGCCCACCACGCGCGGCGTCGCGGACGAGTCCTTGGTGGACGGGCCGAGCCCGGGTATGTAGTCGCCGGGCATCGGGCGGGTGATGAGCCATCCGCCGGCCGCGACCACACCGACGACGACGATCCAGCCGGCCGCTCGACGGCCCGTCAGCCGGCGGCCCCGCCTGAGGTCGGTCCCCCCGTCGGTGTCGGCGCCCCCGCCGGTCCGCTGCCCTGCCCGGTCGTCCCGGCCTTCTCCCGGAGTCGGGGTGTGCTCCCCCTGCGTGGTCATGGCGCAGAGTCTAAGCACCCCCGGCGTGGCGTGGATCACGGGGTCGGGGGTTGTGGATCATCGTCCGCCGGAGCCCGCCACCGGCCCGCCGCCGGTCGGCCGCCGGCCGTCCGGCACCCCGCTCGCCATCCCGATCGCTACCGGCCGGTAACCGGAGGTCCGGCCCCGCGTCAAGCTCGTGACCAGCGGCGGAGCCGTGACCTTCGACACTGTGGCAATCGGCACATCCTCACACCGATCTTCTGGCGGGTTTGCTCTGGCGCCGCTCGATCGCCACCAGGCAGGATCGCCCCATGGATCTGCTCGATACCCTCACCGCCAAGGGCCTGCGCGGCGAAGTCCCGACCCGCGAGGAGGCCCTGGCCGTCCTCGCCACCACCGACGACGAGCTGCTCGACGTGGTCGCCGCCGCCGGCAAGGTGCGCCGCCGCTGGTTCGGCCGCCGGGTCAAGCTCAACTACCTGGTGAACCTGAAGAGCGGGCTCTGCCCGGAGGACTGCTCGTACTGCTCGCAGCGGCTCGGGTCCAAGGCCGAGATCCTCAAGTACACCTGGCTCAAGCCGGACCAGGCCGCCGACGCCGCCCGCGCCGGGGTGGCCGGCGGCGCCAAGCGGGTCTGCCTGGTCGCCAGCGGCCGCGGCCCGACGGACCGCGACATCGACCGGGTCACCGACACCATGGCCGCCATCAAGGACGCCGACCCAGAGGTCGAGATCTGCGTCTGCCTCGGCCTGCTCTCCGACAACCAGGCGGAGCGGCTCAAGGCGGCCGGCGCCGACGCCTACAACCACAACCTCAACACCTCCGAGGGCACCTACGGGACCATCACCAAGACCCACACCTACGCGGACCGGGTCGACACGGTGCAGAAGGCGCACGGCGCCGGGCTGTCCGCCTGCTCCGGCCTGATCGCCGGCATGGGCGAGAGCGACGAGGACCTGGTCGACGTCGTCTTCGCGCTGCGCGAGCTGGGCTCGGACTCCGTCCCCGTCAACTTCCTGATCCCGTTCGAGGGCACCCCGCTCGCCAAGGAGTGGAACCTCACCCCGCAGCGCTGCCTGCGCATCCTGGCGATGGTCCGCTTCGTCAACCCCGACACCGAGGTACGGATCGCGGGCGGCCGCGAGGTGCACCTGCGCTCGATGCAGCCGCTCGGCCTGCACATCGCCAACTCCATCTTCCTCGGCGACTACCTGACCAGCGAGGGCCAGGCCGGGCAGACCGACCTCGACATGATCAAGGACGCCGGCTTCGAGGTCGAGGGCGCCGGCGAGGCCACCCTGCCGCGCCACCGCGCGGACGTCGCCGAGGCCGCCCAGGCCGGCCACGCCTCCGGCGGCTGCGGCAGCGCGGCCTCCGCGTGCGGCAGCGGCGGCGGCTGCGGGCCGTGCGGCGGGCACGCCCACGCCCCCTCCTCGTCGGCCGCAGAGGCCGCGGAGACCGCAGAAGCCGCGGAGGCCCCGGACGACGAGCTCCGCAGCGACCTGGTGAAGGTCCGCCGCCGCGGCGCCGGCACCGAACTCGCGCCCAACGCCTGACGCCTGACGCCTGAACCCCACGGGAGAACCGCACCACCATGCCCCAGCCGTCCACCGACACGCTGCTCGCCCTCGACCGCGCCCACGTCTGGCACCCGTACGGGCCGATGCCCGGGACCGTCACCCCGTACGTGGTCGAGTCCGCCTCCGGGGTGCGGCTGCGCCTGGCCGAACCGGTCGCGGGCGGGCGGCGCGAGCTGGTCGACGGGATGTCGTCCTGGTGGGCGGCGATCCACGGCTACCGGCACCCGGTGCTGGACGAGGCCGTGCGCGACCAGCTGGGGCGGATGAGCCACGTGATGTTCGGCGGGCTCACCCATGAGCCCGCCGTCCGGCTGGCGGCCACGCTGGTGGAGATCACCCCGGAGCCGCTGCGGCACGTCTTCCTCGCCGACTCGGGCTCGGTGGCCGTCGAGGTCGCGATGAAGATGTGCCTCCAGTACTGGCAGTCCATCGGCCGTCCGGCCAAGCGCCGGCTGCTCACCTGGCGCGGCGGCTACCACGGGGACACCTTCCACCCGATGTCGGTGTGCGACCCGGACGGCGGGATGCACCACCTGTGGGGCGGGGTGCTGCCCGGCCAGCTGTTCGCCCCCGAGCCGCCGGCCGGGTTCGACGCCCCGCTCGACCCCGCGTACGCGGCGCGGTTCGAGGAGCTGATGGCCCGGCACGCCGACGAGCTGGCCGCCGTCATCGTCGAACCGGTGGTCCAGGGCGCCGGCGGGATGCGCTTCCACTCGCCGGCCTACCTGCGGATGCTGCGCGACCTGTGCGACCGGTACGGGGTGCTGCTGGTCTTCGACGAGATCGCCACCGGCTTCGGGCGCAGCGGCGCGCTGTTCGCCGCCGACCACGCGGGCGTCTCGCCGGACGTGATGTGCCTGGGCAAGGCGCTGACCGGCGGCTACCTGACGCTGGCCGCCACGCTGTGCACGAGCGAGGTCGCCGACGGGATCAGCCGCGGCGAGGTGCCGGTGCTCGCCCACGGGCCGACGTTCATGGGCAACCCGCTGGCCTGCGCCGTCGCCAACGCCTCGCTGGAGCTGCTGCTCGGGCAGGACTGGTCGGTGGAGGTCAAGCGCATCGAGTCCGGACTGGCCGAGGGCCTCGCGGCCGCGGCCGGACTGCCCGGCGTACGGGACGTACGGGTCCAGGGCGCCATCGGCGTCGTGCAGTTGGACCACCCCGTGAACGTCCCGGCGGCGACCGAGGCGGCGGCGCGCGAAGGCGTGTGGCTGCGGCCCTTCCGGGACCTGATCTACACCATGCCCCCCTATGTGACGGAGGACGAGGACGTGGCACGCATCGCCGCCGCCGTGACCGCCGCGGCGGTGTCCGGATGAACGCGCGCATCCTGTTCGTGACGGGGACCAACACCGACGTCGGCAAGACCGTCGCCACCGCGGCCGTCGCCTCGGCGGCGCTGCGGGCCGGGCGGAAGGTCGCGGTGCTCAAGCCGGGGCAGACCGGCGTCTCGCCGGAGGAGCCCGGGGACGCGGCCGAAGTCCGACGCCTGGCAGGCGAACTGACGATCCGTGAACTGGTGCGCTACCCCGAGCCGCTGGCACCCGACACCGCCGCCCGACGGGCCGGGATGCCGTACCTCTCCCCCGCCGAGGTGGTGACCGAGGTCGCCGAACTCGCCGCCACCCACGACCTGGTACTGGTGGAGGGCGCGGGCGGACTGCTGGTCCGCTACGACGACGAGGGCCGCACGCTCGCCGACCAGGCCCGGGCGGTACTCGACGCCGGGCTCCCGGCCGAGGTGCTGCTGATCGCCTCCGCCGGTCTCGGCACGCTCAACATCGTCTCCCTGACGGCGGAGGCCCTGGCGGCCCGCGAACTCCCCCTCGCGGGCGTGCTCGTCGGCTCCTGGCCCGCCGAACCCGGCCTCGCCGAGCGCTGCAACCTCGCCGACCTCCCCCGCTCCGCCGGCGCCCCCCTCCTCGGCGCCCTCCCGGAACGGGCGGGCCACGCCGAGGACTTCGCCGCCCTCGCCGTCACCGCACTCGCCCCCGCACTCGGCGGCACCTGGAATGCCGAGCAGTTCGCGCACGCCCACCGGCCCGACTAGGCCGGGCCTCGTCGAGGGCGCGAAGCCGATCCCGGAACCTCCCACCGTACGGCTGTCGACCCAGTGCGCCACCTGCCCGATCACAAACCCGTCAGTTCCGTCAACGAGGCGATCACCCGGATACCTGCGCCCACGGCACCGGGCCCTCGGGAAACCGAGCGGTCCAGCCAGATGGCCCGCAACCCTGCGTCCCGCGCTCCGACCGCGTCCTTCTCGTAGTCGTCACCCACGTAGGCCACCTCGGCGGGCGCCAATCCCAGGGCCTGGCAGCCCGCCAGGAAGATGCTCGCCGCCGGCTTGGCGGCACCGTGCTCCTGGGAGCAGACCAACGGCTCCGTGAAGTAGCCGAGCAGCCCGATCGCTTCCAGCTTCGCGCGCTGGTGCGCGGTCACCGAGTTCGATACGACGCCGAGTCGGAATCGACCCGCCAACGCGCCCAGCGTCGGTTGAGCATCGTCGAACGCCCGCCGGACCGCGTCCCTCCGTACCGCGTAGCTCGCGAACCACGCCGTAGCCGCCTCGTCCGTCACCTCGAGTGCGCCGACCACCCCGGCCTGGGCGAGGAATCGCCGTATTCGTGCGGCCTTCTGGGCGGCGAACGTCAACTCGCCGCTCAGGAAGCGCGGGTACTCCTCCTCCCTGACTTCCCGCCACACACGCAGCGCCTCCGCCGGCGACTCGAACCGGTCGGAGAGCTCTTCGGCCACCAGGTGTTCGTGAAGACCGAACTCCTCGGCCTTCTCGTAGTCGTACAGGGTTCCATCGACATCGAACAGCACTCCACGGATCGTCATGTCGATCATTCTGGCGGAACGGCCGTGCCTCGCCGAGGACTTCGCCGCTCTCGCGTACGCCTCGCCGGCCCCGGGTTGGGCGGCGGCTGGGATGCGGAGCACTTCGAGGGCGCGTACCGGCCCGAATGGGGCCCGCTTCGCTCGAAGGGGTGATCCCGGCTTCCGCCACTGTCGGAAGCCGGGATGGCTCAATACCGTTCCTTCCATGACAGACGGGCTCACCGCAGACGAGGCCCTGCGGGCCTTGGCCGCCCTGGAGGCGGCGTTCAAGGACGACGACGAGGCACTGACCGCCCTGGCGGCGAGCGGGCCCGGTGAACGGCCGCTCCCGGCGCTGGTCGCCGCGTACGGCGAGCACGCCATGGACACCCTGATGGCGCTCGCGTTCGGGCTGCGCGCCACCATGAGCGACGAGGAGATCGCGGAGATCTCCGACGCCGTCAGTTCCAACATCGGTGCCCGGATGAGCGCCCTGCTCACCCAGACCCTCAAGGCCTGGGGCACCCTGGCGCCGGCGGAGGGCCTCCCCGTCATCAAGATCATCGCCCACACGGTGATCGACGCGATGCGGGCCGTCACCGAGGACCCGAGCAAGACCGAAGTCCTGCCCCTGCTCGCCACGTTCCGCAGCTACGCCCTCAACGGCACCTGAGGGACGGGGAATTCGGCGCGGGCTTCGAGACGACTCGAAGCCCGCGCTGCTATGCACGTACTCTCATCCAGCCCGCCACGAGCATGAACGCGCCCGTCGAGGCGGCGAGGAAGACGAGGACGAACACCAAGGCGCTCGCCACCGGAGGCACGCGCTCGGGAATCAGCAGGAGGACCGATGCCGCGAACACGAGGCTTCCGGCGGTGATGACGCCGGCTCCGGCTACGGCCGCATACCTCTGCGGAGAACGACGACCAGCCGCTCGATGACGTCCGGCCGGGCGGCCCCGAGGTCGATCAGGATGACGCCGGTGGCCTTGGCCGAGCGCCAGTCGATGCCGAGGGACGGGAGTTTCACGTCGGCGGCGTTCAGGACGGCCTGGAGGTCGTCGAGGACGTCGGCCGCGGCGCGACGGTCCTCCGCCGTGATCTTGTCGATCATGCTGCTCATGGGGCATCTCACTGTTCGGTGTCGGTGAGCCAGCGCGCTTCGGTGTCCCACTCGACGCCGCCGCCGAGCGGCCGGAGGTAGGCGCGGCCGTGCTGCCACCCCATGAAGGCGGCCCAGCGGCCCGAGCGGACGTCGAAGACCCGCTCGCCGACGGTCGAGGGCCGGTAGGGGGTGGTCGGCGGCGCCACCCGTCGCACGGGCGGCGCCGCCGGGGTCATGGCGGAGGCGTTCATCCGCGCCTCGGGGATGGCGTCGCCGCACTGCGCGCATCGGCACGGCGGGAAGTTCCGCCGCAGGACGAGGCTTTCGCCGCATTGACTGTTCGTCATATCCACCGATTAGTTCCTCTCTGTTGCTATCCCCTCACCAAGAGTGGCCAATCACGGCTAGCATCGGAAGAGCTTCACTTTGACAGCGAGCACTGTGGAATCGGGTAATCACCATGCCCCATCGGGAAGTAGACCCCACCTCGTCGCCGGACGCGGCCATCGGCGTTCAGCTCCGGCGCTTCCGCAAGGCCAGGGGGCTCACGCAGGTCCAGCTCGGGCGGCGGACCAACTACAGCGATTCACTCATCTCCATGATCGAGAACGGCGACCGCCCCGCGCCGCTGCCCCTCGTTCGGCGGTGCGACAAGGAACTCGACACCTGCCAGGCGCTTGAACTCCTGTACTGGACGGCCAAGAGCAGCGCCTTGATCGGCGGGTTCCTCGCCTACATCGAGCACGAGCGCAAGGCCACCGCCCTCAAGATCTACGAGATGAACGTCATCCCCGGGTTGCTCCAGACGCGGGCCTACGCCTCCGCGCTCATCTACGCCGCGGCCCGGCGGGGCGACATCCCCGAGGAGAAGGCCATCGAGCGCCTGAATGTCCGGATGGCGCGGCAGGCCCTGCTGTACCGGGACCCCGCCCCCTCCGTCCACATCATCATGGAGGAGAGCTGCCTGCGGCCCGTCGGCGGCCCCTTCGTCATGGCCGAGCAGCTCCGTCGATTGGAGAGCGTCGCCGGCCTTCCCCACGTCATGCTGCAGATCGCGCCGTCCAGCCTGGGCGAGAACCTCCCCTCGAGCAAGCCGTTCACGCTCCTGACCTCCCCGGACGGGGACTGGATGGCCTACCTCGAAACCATCCAACGGGGCTACGTCGAGCGGGACGACGAGGACAAGATCCGTTCCCTGTCAAGGGTTTACGATTGGCTCCAGGCCCAAGCCCTCTCATGTGCGGACTCGCTGGCGCTCATCCGCACCCGCCTCAAGGAGATCCAAGCCATGTTCCCCATCGCGACGGTCAAGCCCGCCTCCTGGTTGAAGTCCTCGTACAGCGACGGCGGCGGCCAGTGCGTCGAGGTCGCCCCCGGCCTCCCGGGCGTCCTCCCCGTCCGCGACAGCAAGGACCCCGACGGCCCGCAGCTCGCCTTCGGTACGGACGCCTGGCAGTCCTTCATCGCGGGCGTCAAGTCCGGCGAGTTCGGGAGCGTCTGACTCCCTCGCCGCCCTGCCGCTTCGGCAGGGCGGCGGCACCACTGCTCAGCGGGCCCCGGCGACGAGGAAGCGGCCGGAGCGCCAGTGCAACCGGGCCGGGCCGCCGGTGGGCCAGTCGTGGTTCAGGTGGCGGCGGTCGCGGCCGAGGGCGCCGAGGGCGTGGGGGCGCAGGGTGCCGCTCCTCAGGCCGGTGGCCTCCTCGGCCGTCACCGGCATGATCGTCACGTACTGGGCGTCGTCCCCGCCCATCCAGTCGACGACCTCGGTGAAGATCCACACGAACCGCTGCGAACACCCCAGGCAGCGCCGCAGGTTGACGGCGAAGCGCGAGCCGTCCACCACTTCCGCCTCGTGCTCGAAGCCCTCCCGCTGCCGCCCCCACACCGCCCGTTCGTCCTCGCCGTAGCACTTCGCGCAACCGAACTCCGCCATCGGCCTACCCATCGGTCGACTCCCTGTTCCGCGACGTCCCGTGTCGCGGCCCATGATGCCCGCAGGGCCCCACCGACCGGCCGCACCGTCACCCGACCGGGGAACAATTCACGGGCCGTTCCCGCGCAGTTCGCGCCCCAGGGCGGACATCCGCACGGCGGGTTGACGCACCCGGGGCCCGGCCCGAGCCGGTTCGCCCCGGCTCGGGCTTCGGGCCGCACACCTCGGAGTCCAGGCCGACCGCCCTCGCGCCCGAACGGGTCTTCACGGCGAAGGGTGGCACGGACATGTCCCAGATTTCTGGGATTCTCCTCGCCCATCGACCTCGCACAGAATCGGCGTCAGGCACCCAGGTGAGCGCGGGAGCCCGCCAGTCACCCATCGGAGAGGGGAGTTGATCAGCGATGTCACGCTCCTTCAAGCGCGCCGATGACAAGGCCCGGCGGACCCGCTCCCGGTCGCTGACGCTCGGCTGACGAACGGCCCTGACCCCGCACCCCACCCCGCCCGGCGCGCCGCCTCCACGGCCGCCGGGGGGATCAGGGTCAGGGCAGGGGGCGCGCCGGCCGGAGCCTCGGCCGGCCGCCCCCGTCAGTCGGTCTCCAGCAGGAGGGCCGGGAGCTCGGCCTCCCGCACCAGATCACGCGGCAGGGTGAGGCCGAAGTGCCGGCCGAGCACCTCCAGGCAGGTGCGGTGGAGGTCGTCGCCCGCGCGGTCGTGGTCGGGCAGGCCGACGGCGGCCAGCTCGGCCGTCAGGGCGGCGGCGGTGGCCGGCTCACCCTGGACGTCGCCGGGGCCCCAGGAGGGGTCCAGGTGGAGGTTGAGGGAGCAGACCTCCCGCCCGTCCCGGTGGGCGCTGAAGAACGGCGGCACCGGCTTGCCGTTCTCCTCCTCGAACTCCAGGTGGTAGACCTCGGCGCCGCCGCGCGAGACCTCCGGCCGGACGCTCAGCTCCCCCTGCCAGTAGCCGTACGCCACCGCGAAGACGAGGTCGCCGCTGCGCCCGTGGTGCAGCGCGATGTCCTCGATGCCGCCGGCGAACTCCAGCTCGTACTCCTCCACCAGGTCCTCGGCGGTGAGCTCGTCGAGCGGCCGCGCCGTGCGCTCCGGGAGCCCTTCGGCGAGCCGGGCCGCCAGTTCCTCCGGCTCCAGGCCGCGGGCGAGCACGACGCTGTAACCTCCGTAGGCGATCGATTCGGGTTCGGCGAGCCAGGTGAGTGCGTCCGTCATGATGATCATCCTGCCGCACCCATCCGCTCGTTCGGTATTCCGAACGATCCGACCGTCCATCGAACCGCCCGCCGAGCCGGCCACCGAACCGCCCGCCAGGCCGTCCGATACCGGAGCCCCAGCGCCGGAGCGTCAGTGCCAGAGCCCCCACGCGGCCGGCCGGACCGGCGAGGCCTCGGCGAGGTGGCCGTGCTGCTCGGCCCGGTACTGCAGCACCAGCACCGAGCGGACCGGCTCGCCGTCCAACGCGGTGTAGGCGTGCGGGAGCGCGGCGTCGAAGCCGATGTAGTCGCCCGGTCCCAACTCGATCTCGCGGCCGTCGACCCGGACCCCCAGCCGGCCGGCCTGGACGACGGTGTGCTCGGTGCCGGTGTGCCCGCCGGACTCCTGCGCGGCGCCGGTGCGCACCACCTGGTCGTAGAGCTCGAACACGGTGTCCCCGGACTCGATCCGGCGCAGCGGCCGCAGGTCGACGCCCCGCCCGCTGAGCACCTCGGCCTCGGCCGCCCGCACCACCGTCACCTCGCCGGCCGGCCGGGCCTCGACCAGGTCGGAGATCGGCACGCCGAGCACCCGGGACAGCCCGAGCACCGTCTCCAGGGTGGGGTTGCCGGCCCCGGACTCCAGCTGGGAGAGCGTCGCCTTGCCCACCCCGGCCCGCCGGGACAGCTCGGACAGCGACAGTCCGCGCTGGGCCCGCACCCGCTTCAGGTTGGCGGCGAGGACGCCCCGGACGGATTCCTCGGCGTCGTTCACGCTGGGCCTCTTCTCTTGCGGCAGTGTTCGATATACCGTACGGGACGCACACCGACGGACGGGGCAGCGTAGCGAAACACCCCGCTGCCCTCACCCTCACCAGGAGACCGCAGTGACCGAGCCCGCCGAGACCACCGAGCCCGCCGAGACCATCAAGTACCGGAAGAACGGCCTGACCCGCGGGGTCACGGACGAGCTCGCGGAGAGCATGAAGCAGGGCTGGGCCGACACCGAGCGCACCGCCCTGGAGCCCGTCCCGCAGGCCGCGCACACCGCCCGCCGCCGCGCCGCGCTGTCCGCCGCCTTTCCCGGCGAGCTGCTGGTCGTCCCGGCCGGCAACCCCAAGGTTCGGGCCAACGACACCGACTACCCGTTCCGCCCCTCCTCCGACTACGCCTACCTGACCGGCGACCAGTCCGAGGACGGCGTCCTGGTGCTCGCCCCGACCGGGGAGAGCGGCCACGAGGCCGTGCTCTACCTGCGCGACCGCTCCCGCACCGACAACGGCGAGTTCTGGCTGGACGGCCACGGCGAGCTGTGGGACGGCCGCCGCAACAGCCTGACCGAGAGCGAGCGGCTGTTCGGCCTGCCCTGCCGGGACGTGCGCACCGCCCGCGCGGACCTGCGCGCCGCCACCGGCCCGGCCCGCGTGCTGCGCCGCCACGACGCGGGCGTCGAGGAGGCCCTCGCGGACCGGATCACGGCCGAGCGGGACGAGGAGTTCGAGGTCTTCCTGTCCGGGCTGCGCCTGGTCAAGGACGCGTTCGAGATCGAGGAGCTGCGCTTCGCCTGCGCCGCCACCGCCCGCGGCTTCGAGGACGTGGTCCGCGTCCTCGGCACCGACTCCGAGACCGCCGAGCGGCTGATCGAGGGCACCTTCTTCGTCCGCGCCCGGGTCGAGGGCAACAGCGTGGGCTACAGCACCATCGCCGCGGCCGGCCCGCACGCCACCACCCTGCACTGGGTGCGCAACAACGGCCACGCCCGCCCCGGCGACCTCCTGCTGCTCGACGCCGGCGTGGAGACCAACCACCTCTACACCGCCGACGTCACCCGCACCCTCCCGGTCAGCGGCCGCTTCACCGAGCTCCAGCGCAAGGTCTACGACGCCGTGTACGCGGCCCAGGAGGCCGGCATCGCGGCCGTCCGGCCGGGCGGGCGGTTCCGCGACTTCCACCACGCCGCCCAGCGCGAGCTCGCCGAACACCTCACCGCCTGGGGCCTGTTCGGCGACCTGAGCGCCGACAAGGTGTACGAGCTGGGCCTGCACCGCCGCTTCACCCTGGCGGGCACCGGCCACATGCTGGGCATCGACGTCCACGACTGCGCCCACTCCCGCACCGAGGAGCACGTCGACGGCCCGCTGGAGCCGGGCATGGTGCTCACCGTCGAGCCGGGCATCTACTTCCAGGAGAACGACCTGACGGTGCCGGAGGAGTACCGGGGCATCGGGGTGCGGATCGAGGACGACATCCTGGTCACCGAGGACGGCAACGAGAACCTCTCCGCCGACCTCCCGCGCCGCTCCGACGAGGTCGAGGCCTGGCTGGCCCGGCTGCGCGGCTGAGCAGCGGAAGAGCGGCACCGGGGCGCACCCGGTGCCGCTCGCGCCGTACGACTACCTGAGCCGCTCCGGCTACTTCAGCTGCTGCAGCGCCACGCCCACCCGCCGCACGGCGGCCTCGACGTCGTCGGGCATCCGGCTGGTGAAACAGAGCCGGAAGAAGCCCGGCTCCGCGTTGTGCATGGTCCCGCCGGGCAGCAGGGAGACCTCGGTGGGCTTGGCGGCGAGGTAGCGGAACAGCCACTCCTCGTTCGGGTCGAGCCCGTCCGGCCCGATGGCCGGCAGCCCGTTCACGTGCTCGCCGGGCGCGCGCTTGCCGAGGTACCTGGTGAGGTCGAGCCAGAAGAACATCGCGGCGTTGTCGCCGTCCTGGTGGACGTACTCGATCCCGGCGGCGTCCAGGGCGTCCTTGGTCCTGCGGAAGCTCGCGCTCAGCAGCGTGCGGTACTCGCGCATCGCGTACACCGGGTAGGGCTCCCCGTCGACGGTGGCCTTGAACAGCTCCCCGATGACGTAGGTCTTCAGCGAGTCGAACGGGGTGAACCAGGGCAGCGCGCGGGTCTGTTCGGCCGGGTCGTCACTGCCGAGCATGGCGCGGTGCACGGCCTCGTTCTTGGAGATGACGAACCCCGTGCGGAAGCCGGACAGCCCGAAGTCCTTGGCGAAGCCCCAGACCACGTGGACCCGGTCGGCGTGCTCCTGGTACGCATCCAGGGCCACCGCGCTGGTGAACGGCGTCGTCCCGGTGTCGAGTTGGGAGTGGCAGTAGATCTCGTCGGAGATGATGTGGAGGTCGGTGTGCGCGAGCGCCCAGCCGTAGATCTCGTCGAGCAGTTCCTTCGGGTAGTTGACGCCCAGCGGGTTGTGCGGATTGGTGAGGACGAGCAGCCGCGGGTTGTGCCCGGCCTCCTTCCGCGCCTCGTAGGCGTTCACGATCAGGTTCAGGGTGAGCCGGTAGCGGTCCTCCCCGTGGGTGGGCAGGTGCACCGGGACGCACTTCAGCTTGGGCCGTTCCTGGAACGACCAGTTGAAGCCCTGCCAGTACGGCGCCGGGATCAGCACCTCGTCCCCCGGCTTGAGCGGCACGCCGCCCGTCCCCTGCCGCCGCATGAGCCCGTAGGCGATGCACTCCAGCGCGGAGGAGACCCCGGCGCAGCCGAAGACGTCCTCCATCACGACCGTGCGGCCGAACGCCCGGGTGAGCAGGTCCGCCGCCTGCTGACGCAGCCACGGGATGCCGACCGGGGCCATGTACTTGATGTTCAGCTCGGGGATCAGCCGGATCTTCTCGAAGACGTCCCGCTGCATCGAGTCGTGGTAGAGCAGGACGTTCTCCGCGACGGACAGGTCGACGGCGGTGTCCGGCGCCAGGTGCTGGTGGTAGAAGGCGAGGGCCTGCTCGAAGTCGGGCAGGCCGGCGTGCAGGTCGGCGATCGCCTGGGGCGAGGCGATCCTGAGTCCGTTCTCGGTGATGGTCATGGTGGGTCCCCTGTCGGGTGGGCGGGTCCGGCAGCGCGCCAGCAAGGGTGCCGGAAGGGTGCCGAACGGCGCCGGACACGGCCGGACGATGCCGTTCGCACACGCATCGGCCCCAGCCGACCACGCCCCGGACCCGGCCGCCAGCGCTCGGCGGCCGTCCGGACGGCGGGCGCGCTCCGGCCCGCCGTCCGGACCGGGAACCCGTTTCAGCCCGTCGTCCGTGATGCCGGTGCCCTCGGGCGGTCAGCCCAGTCGCCACACCGTCGTGGTCTTGACCGCGGTGTCCTCCAGGTCCGCGACCACCGGCACCTGGTACGCCGCCACCGCGGTGAACCGGTCCCGGGGCAGGTAGGCCCGGCCCGGGTCGCCGACGACGACGGTCGCGCCGCGCGCCACGGCCCGCTCCAGGAAGGGCAGGAAGCGGGCGGCCATGGCCCGTTCGTAGAAGACGTCGCCCGCCAGCACCACCTCGGCGGGCCCGCCGTCGCCGTCCACCAGGTCCACCAGGGCGCCGTCCACCCGGACCCCGTTGGCCTCGGCGTTCAGCCCGATCGCGGCCACCGCGTAGGCGTCGATCTCGGCGGCGCGCACCTCCGTCGCCCCGCGCAGCGCGGCGGCCACCCCGACCAGCCCGGAGCCGGCCGCGACGTCCAACACCGTACGGCCGTCGACCAGTTCGGGGTGGTCCAGCACGTAGCGGGCGACCGCCACCCCGCCCGCCCAGGCGAAGGCCCAGAACGGCGGCGGCAGCCCGGCCCGCCCACGCGCCCGCTCGGTGGTCTCCCACAGGGCGATGGCGTCCTCGGCCATGTGGAGGCTGATCTCGGGCACGAAGGGGACGGGCTTCAGCTCGGTCTCCCGCCGGATGAAGGCGAGGTCCTCGGCGGTCCGAGGATCGGATTGGGGATCGGGCTGAAGGGCGGGCGGGAGAGCGGATCGGAGAGTGCGCAGCTCACTCGGCATGTCCGCAGCATAGGGCCCGCGCGGGGGTGCTCCCCGCCACCCGCCCGGCGGGACGCCCCCGCCCGTGTGCCCGACCGCCGGATTCACCCCCTCTCGCTCAACCCCCGCTCGTCCACCACCCGCTTGATCTTCCCGACCGAGCGCTCCAGCGTGTACGGGTCCACCACCTCGGCCGCGACGGTGATCCCGACCCCGTCCTTCACCGCCCGGACGATCTCCGCCCGCGCCGCCTCCCGCTGCTCCGCGGAGGCCTCCGGCCGGGCCTCCACCCGGACGGTCATGGTGTCCAGCCGCCCCTGCCGACCGAGCCGCAGCTGGAAGTGCGGCGCGACGCCCGGGGTGCGCAGCAGGATCTCCTCGATCTGGGTCGGGAAGACGTTCACCCCGCGCAGGATGATCATGTCGTCGCTGCGCCCGGTGACCTTCTCCATCCGCCGGAACGCCGGCCGCGCGGTGCCGGGCAGCAGCCGGCTGAGGTCGCGGGTGCGGTAGCGGATGATCGGCAGCGCCTCCTTGGTCAGCGAGGTGAAGACCAGTTCGCCGCCCTCCCCCTCGGGCAGCACCTCGTCGGTGAACGGGTCGACGACCTCCGGGTAGAAGTGGTCCTCCCAGATGTGCAGCCCGTCCTTGGTCTCCACGCACTCCTGGGCGATGCCGGGGCCGACCACCTCGGAGAGGCCGTAGATGTCGACGGCGTGCAGGTCGAGCCGCTCCTCGATCTCGCGCCGCATCTCCTCCGTCCACGGCTCGGCCCCGAAGATGCCGATCCGCAGCGAGGTGCTCCGCGGGTCGACGCCCTGCCGCTCGAACTCGTCGAGCAGGGTCAGCAGGTAGGACGGGGTGATCATGATGATCTCGGGCTCGAAGTCCAGGATCAGCCGCACCTGGCGGGCCGTCATGCCGCCGGAGGCCGGGATGACGGTGCAGCCGGCCCGCTCGGCGCCGTAGTGCGCGCCCAGGCCGCCGGTGAACAGGCCGTAGCCGTACGCGATGTGCGCCTTGTGGCCGGGCCGGCCGCCGGCCGCGCGGATCGAGCGGGCGACCACGTCGGCCCACATGGAGAGGTCGTTGTCGGTGTAGCCGACCACGGTCGGCAGTCCGGTGGTGCCGCTGGAGGCGTGGATCCGGCGGACCCGCTCCATCGGGACGGCGAACATGCCGAAGGGGTAGCCCTCGCGCAGGTCGGCCTTGGTGGTGAAGGGGAAGCGGGCGAGGTCGTCCAGGGTGCGGCAGTCCTCGGGGCGGACGCCGGCCGCGTCGAACTTGCGGCGGTAGAGCTCGACGTTGTCGTACGCGTGCCGCAGGGTGGCCCGCAGCCGGGTGAGCTGGTGGGCGCGCAGCTGGTCCGGACCCATCCGCTCGCCGGCGTCCAGGAGCTCGGGCGGTAGCGGCTCCCCGAGGTGTCGGCGCGGGACGGGTGCGGTGCCGGTCATCGTCGCTCCTTCGCTGCTCTGCCGATTTCGCGCTGCTCTGCCGATTTCGCTGCTCTGCCGAGGTTCGCCCGCATCGAGGACGCCCAGGCCGAGATCGCCGACCGATCGTTCGGTCAGCCCCCCTGCGCTCCATTGATCCAGTACCCGAACCACCTGTCAAGGGATCGCGCGGACCTTCCGGAATGTGAAGTTCCAACCGCTTCGCGGCGACTTCGTGTCGAGAGCTTGGCTAGCCGATATGAAAATCATTACAGAAGTTTGACTTGCTTCCGCCCTTCACCGCCCCGCCCCCATGGTTCAGTAGTGCGGTTTCTGTCCCGCACCCCGGAGTGATCACCGTGCCCACGACTCCCGCCCTGGTCAGCGCGCTGCGCGAACTCGGCGACCGACCCGCCGTCGTCGCCGACGGGCGCGCGATCAGCGGCATCGGCCTGCTGCTCGGCGTCTCCCCGCCCGGCGGACTCCCCCAGGCCCTCGCCCGCCGCATAGCCGAGCACGCCGCCCTGCCGCCCTCCGCCGCCCGGGCCGCCGAACAGCGGCTGCGCTACTGGGCCGGTGTCCTCGGCGCACCCCCGATCCGGCACACCGTGCTGCACCCCGTCACCGACCTCGCCGTCGACCTCGCCCTCGCCACCCTGCTGGCCGGCGGCACCGTCCACTGCGGCGACCCCGACCAGCGGCCCGAGCAGCAGCTCGAAGCCGTCGCCACCGCCCGGGCCACCCACCTCAGCCTGCCCTCCGCCCTGCTCTGGCGGCTCAGCGGACAGCCCGGGCTCGCCGCCCACGACCTCGCCGCGCTGCGCCTGGTCCTGCACGTCGGCCCCGAGCCCCGGCAGGAGGACGTGTACGCCGCCGTCGACGCGCTCGGCGCCGTCCTCGCCCACGTCCGCGCCCCGGACAGCAACGCCGAGGCCGCCGACCGCCGACTGCGCGCCGACGCCGCCAACGCCTCGGCCGCCGCCTGGAAGTACGGCATCGGCGTCACCGCCGAGCAGGTCCACGACTTCGGCGCCCAGCTCGACCGGGCCGTACTCGCCGCCCTCCTGCACACCCTCCAGCAGAACGGCGTGCTCACCGACCCCGCCCGCGGCTACCCCGAGGCCGAGGTCCTCGCCGCCGCCATGGTCACCCCCGCCCAACGCCCCCGGGTCGTCCGCTGGCTGGACGCACTCGCCCGGCACGGCCTGCTCACCCGGCACGACGGCGGAGCCCAGGGCCCGGTCTTCCACGGCCGGCCCGGGCCGGACGCCGCCGAGGTCCGGGAGGCCTGGCGCCCCGCCGCCGAGACCTGGGCCGACGGGCTCGGCCCGGCCGCCGCCCTGGACCGGGTCCGGCGCGCCGCCCTGCGGCTGCCCCGGCTGATCACCGGCCAGGAGGCCCCCCGGCCGGACGCCTCCCCCGTCCGCTGGGCCGCCTCCCGCGGCTTCCTCGGCGCCGCCCTCGGCGCGCTGGTGCGCGGCACCGCCGAGGCCCACCAGGGCCCCGGGCCGCTGCGCGTCCTCGAACTGGACGCGGAGGGCGGCGAGCCCGCCGTCGCCCGCGCCCTCGCCACCCGGCCCCGGCCGCACACCGAGCACCACTCGGCCCCCGACGGCGGGCGCTACGACGTCGTCATCGCGAGCGCGGGCGGGGCGGCGGTGGCGGGCGCGGTGGCGGGCGCGGGCGGGCCGGCGGTGGAACCGGTGCGGGACGTCCCGGCGCTGGTCCGGCTGCTCGCCCCCGGCGGCCGGCTCCTGCTGCTCACCCCCACCACCGAACAGCTCGACCTGCTGATCACCGGCGACGCCCACGGCCTCACCGCCCGCCCGGCCGAGCAGTGGCGGGCGGCGCTCACCGCCGCGGGCTGCCCGACGGTGCTGACCCTGCCGGAGGACGGACACCCGATGGGGCTGCTGGGGCAGCGGCTGTTCGCGGCCCGGGTGGACTGACGGGCGGGCGGGGGTGTGGCTGGCTACGCTCAAAAGTCATGACCACTTCCGCGCGTCCGGCCCGGCCCGCCCGCGGGTCCGTCGGCTCCATCGGTTCCCTCCGCTCGATCGTGTCCTTCCGGTCGATCGACTCGATCGGGTCGGTGCTGTCGACCGGCTCGATCGGGTCGGTGTTATCCATCGGCTCGATCGGGTCGGTGTTGTCCATCGGCTCGATCGGCTCCGTCCTCTCCCTCGGCTCGATCGGCTCGGCCTGCTCGACCCTCGGCGTCCTGTCGGCCGGCTCCCGGCGCGGCCTCGGCCCGCTGCTGTCGGAACGTTCCCTCCGGTCGGTGCTGTCCCGGCGGCTCCCCTACCGGCCCGCCGTGGCCGGGCGGTGAAGTCCGGATCACGCACCGCCACCCGATCCGTACCATTTCGATACCGAAGCCTGGATGAGCTGCGGAGATCCTCGCCGCCCGGGCCCGTCCCCGGGTAGGCTCCGCTTGTCCTCCGGCCCTCGCGCAGGCGGCCCCCTGCCGCCCTGCCGCGTTCTCCGGGGGCGCACCCCCGCGGGCCATTCGGTGGGCACCGCGCACTCGACACCGCGCGCCAGGGCAGTCGCGCGAACGGCGAAGGGCATCGCATTGGCGGATCGGCTCACCGGAGGAGACTCCTCGCTGCTGCGGCGGATCAACGCGGCGGTCACGCTTCGGGCGCTGCGGAACGGCCACTCCGTGACCCTCACTCAGCTCGTCGGCGAGACCGGGCTCTCCCGCCCGACGGTCGAGGGCGTGATCGAGGGCCTGGTCGAGACCGGACTGGTCGCCGAGGTCGAGCAGCCGAGGGAGGACGGCCAGCCGGGCACCGGCCGCCGCGGCCGCCCCGCCCGCTGGTTCCGATTCCGCGCCGAGGCCGGGCACATCCTCGGCATCGAGATCGGCGTGCACGACATCCGGGTCATCCTCGCCGACCTCACCGGCGAGGTGGTGGGCAGTCACTTCAAGCCGGTGGACGAGACCCTCGACGCCGAGGACCGGCTCGCCGCCGTCCGCACCGCCGTCGCCGAGGTGCTGCGCAAGGCCGGCATCTCCCGCGACAACCTGTGGGCGGTCGGCATCGGCACCCCCGGCATCGTCGACCGCGAGGGCACCGTCCAACTGGGCACCGCGATGCCCGGCTGGACCGGTCTCGACCTCGGCGCCAAGCTGCGGCGCTCGTTCCGCTGCCCGGTCCTGATCGAGAACGACGCCAACCTGGCCGCCATCGCCGAGCACTGGCAGGGATCGGCGGTCGGCGCCGACGACGTCGTCTTCGTGATGGCCGGCCTCAGCCCGGGCGCCGGCTCCCTCATCGGCGGCCGGCTGCACCGCGGCTTCGGCGGCGCGGCCGGCGAGATCGGCGCCCTGCACCTGCTCGGCCAGGAGGTCACCCCCGAGCGCCTGCTGTCCACCACCGGAAAGCCCCTCAACCCGCTGGACGAGGCCGCCGTGGCCCGCGTACTGCGGCTGGCCCGGGAGGGCGACGAGGTCGCCAAGGTCGCCATGGACCGCTTCCTCACCCGCCTCGTCCAGGGCGTCGCCGCACTCGTCCTGGCCATCGACCCCCAGCTGGTGGTCATCGGCGGCTGGGCGGCCGGCCTCGACGGCGTCCTGGACCCGCTGCGCGAACGCCTGGCCCAGTTCACCCTGCGCGCCCCCGAGGTCGCCCTGGCGGCCCTCGGCTCGGAGGTCGTGGCGATGGGCGCCCTGCGCGTCGCCCTCGACCACGTCGAGGAGCAGCTCTTCGCCGTCGACCCGCCCCGGGCCTGACGCCGCGCTCAAGGAGCGGGGGTCACCTCAGAGCGCGAAGTCCGGTTCGGTCAGGTCGAGGGTGAGCCTGCTGCCCCAGTCGTTGACGAAGTGCGCCAACGGCCAGTCGACGGACGCCCCGACGAACGGGTTGCCGGTCGACGTGGTCAGGAGCCACCGCAGTCCGCGGACCGGTCCGAGCCAACCGATGAAGCCAAGGTGCCCGAGGCCGCTGTCACCGTGGACCACGTAGCCCAGCCCGTCCGGCAGTTCGACCTCGTCGATGACCTCGACGCTGCCCGCGTCCCACGGCGGATCGGCCACCAGGGCCGCCACGTCCACCGGCCCGCCCAGCTCCAGCCGGAGGTGCTCCGGCCCGTCGATCTCCGCCTCCCGGGCCGTGCCGTCCGCCCGGAACAGGCAGTCGAAGGCCAGCACCTCCGACCTCGCCCACGATGCGAGGAGCGCGTTCACCGGTCGCCCCCCGTCCTCATCCGTTGCGCGGCTGTGCCACTGCCACGCGGACGCTACCAGGCGACCCGGCCCGGTTTACGGCAGCGCCCCAACGGCAAAGGCCCGGACGCCAGTTGGCGCCCGGGCCTCGACCTGAGGGTTTCCGGAAAATGGTTCAGGGGTTCAGGGGTTCAGGGATTCACGGGTGGTGCGTCAGGAGGCGGTACGGACCTCGGCCGTCGCACCGACCGGGGTGACCTCCACGAGTCCGGCCTCGCCGAAGGTCAGCTTGCAGGTGTCCGCCCGATAGGTGGCCACCGCCAGCGCCACCAGCCGGCCGGCCGAGGCGTACTGGGTGGTCATGACCAGGACGGGCGCGCCCGGCGGGCGCTCCAGCAGGGCGGCCTGCTCGGCCTCGGCGACACCCAGCTCGACCGAGCGGGACTCGCCGTCCACCTCCAGGCGCTCCAGCTGGCGCAGCACCGAACGGGCGCGGTCGCTCTCGGCGCGGAAGCCCGGCAGGTGCGGCAGCGCGGCGGCCGGGACGTGCAGCGACTCGCTGGCCACCGCGCGGCCCTCCACCAGGCGGACCCGGCGCACGGTGTGCACGGTGGCGCCCTCAACGATGCCGAGGCCCTTCGCCAGCTGCGCGGAGGCGGGGGCGGTGGTGCAGTCGACCGTCCGCCAGGCCTGGTTGCGCGCGGTGCCGGGCCAGCCCTCCTCCTGCCGGTTGACCGGGACGCCGACCCGCGGGGCGGCGATCAGGGTGCCGATCCCCCGGCGGCGCACCAGGCGGCCCTCCAGCTCCAGCTGGTCGAGCGCCTGACGCAGCGTGGCCCGGGCGACGCCGAAGCGGGCCGAGAGCTCGCGCTCGTTGGGCAGCACCTGACCGGTGGAGAACTCCGAGTCGATGGCCCGCAGCAGCACCGTGCGCAGGTGCCAGTACTTCGGCTCCGGCACCGCCGAAAGCTGTCCTGTCGTCCCCACCGCGTCCTCCACCCGTGAGTTTGTCCGCCCTGCGACAAGGAGGGCGGATCCCGAGCCCACTGTCCGCAGTCGCGGCAGGTGGGAGAGCGGGCCTTTATCCGTCCTTCTTTATTAAAGGTCCTTGCAGTAAGTGACCCTAGGTGCTCCGTCCGGAGATGGTCAAGACCAATGGCGGGGCTCGATGGGACTGCCGCACATCTTCATGCCGCGTTCACGACAGCTCCTGTCAGCCGCTGTCACCACCGTCGACACTCTCCGGCGGGACCCGGCCGACCCCGCGCGTCACGGTTCGGGCCGGGAACGCCCAGTCGGTAGGCTGCTCGGGTGATCGTGGTGACGAGTGTGAACGTGAACGGAATCCGGGCGGCGGCCAGGAAGGGCTTCGTCGAATGGCTGGCCGGCACCGAGGCGGACGTGGTCTGCCTCCAGGAGGTGCGCTCCGAACCCGAGCAGCTACCCGTCGAACTGCGCGACCTGGACGGCTGGCACGCCGTCTGGGCCCCCGCCGCCACCAAGGGCCGGGCCGGCGTCGCCGTCCTCTCCCGCGCGGAGCCGCAGCGCACGGCGATCGGATTCGGCTCGGACGAATTCGACAATTCGGGCAGGTACGTCGAGATCGACCTGCCCGGCCTGACCATCGCCAGCCTCTACCTCCCCTCCGGCGAAGTCGGCACCGAGCGCCAGGAGGAGAAGGAACGCTTCATGGCGGAATTCCTCGTCCACCTCACCGCCCTGCGCGCCCGCGCCGCCGCCGACGGCCGCGAGGTCGTCGTCTGCGGCGACTGGAACATCGCCCACCGCCCCGAGGACCTCAAGAACTGGAAGGCCAACCAGAAGTCCGCCGGCTTCCTCCCCGAAGAACGCGCCTGGCTCTCCAGCGTCTACGACGAGGCCGGCTACGTCGACGTCGTCCGCGCCCTCCACCCCGACCGCACCGGCCCCTACTCCTGGTGGTCCTACCGCGGCCGCGCCTTCGACAACGACTCCGGCTGGCGCATCGACCTCCAGGTCACCACCCCCACGCTGGCAGCCCGCGCCACCGACGCCCGCGTCGAACGCGCCGACACCCACGCCGAGCGGTGGTCCGACCACGCCCCGGTCACCGTGGCCTACGACGTGGACAACTAACCGGCTTGTCACACCACTTGGACAGCCCAGAGGTGCCCCGGCGCGCGGTTGTACCGCACACCGGGGCACCTCCTCACCCCGCCGTCCCCAAGCGTCTTCGACCCGGGAACCTCCACCGTGCCCCTGGTCAGCGTCAGCCCGCCTGCGAAGTCCCGCTCGCCACTTGCCATCCAGTCCACCATCACCACAAAGCCAGCCGGCTCCACCACCAACAACCCATGAGCTCTACTATGGATAGCCAACCGAATCGAACTGAATCAAATAGCGCTCGCTGAAGCGAATCACCGCAGGTCAGCAAGCGTCGGCCCCGCGCTCGCGGGGGTTGCTCCCATCCCCAACCGGCCCGGCCCGCCCCACCGACGTCGGCCCCGCGCTCGCGGGGGTTGCTCCCAGCCCAGCCATCGACCCCGCCACCACCCCAAGTCGGCCCCGCGCTCGCGGGGGTTGCTCCACCCTGACGGCCTGGCTCCGCGACTCCGGCGCGTCGGCCCCGCGCTCGCGGGGGTTGCTCCAGGTCGCGGTCGGTGACGAACTCGACCTTCTCGTCGGCCCCGCGCTCGCGGGGGTTGCTCCAGCGCGGCGGCGACACCGCCGGCCGCCGCGATGTCGGCCCCGCGCTCGCGGGGGTTGCTCCGCTACCTGCTCTCGCTCACCTTCACCCCCTTGGTCGGCCCCGCGCTCGCGGGGGTTGCTCTGGCCCGACGGCTACCGCAACGACTCGCCGTACGTCGGCCCCGCGCTCGCGGGGGTTGCTCCCCGGTCCGCAGCCGCTCGACGTCGTCGGGGCTGTCGGCCCCGCGCTCGCGGGGGTTACTCCTCCAAGCGGCCCGCGTGCTCGACGCCGCGGATGTCGGCCCCGCGCTCGCGGGGGTTGCTCCCCAGTCCGAGACGAACTGGCGCTTCAGCCTCCGTCGGCCCCGCGCTCGCGGGGGTTGCTCCCGCTGGCTCCCCATTCCGAAGGCGGACGAGTGGTCGGCCCCGCGCTCGCGGGGGTTGCTCCCAGTGCACCTGATCCACGACCCGCGCGGCCCGGTCGGCCCCGCGCTCGCGGGGGTTACTCCCGGAGCGTCGGCGCGCCCGGTGGGATGCTGATGTCGGCCCCGCGCTCGCGGGGGTTGCTCGCCATCGCCACCGTGGTCTCGGCGCGCTCCGGGGTCGGACCCGCGCTCGCGGGGGTTGCTCCCTGGCCACGTTCGCCATGTTTCGCTCGGCCGTGTCGGCCCCGCGCTCGCGGGGGTTGCTCCGCGGACGGCGGGCCGCAGGTGCCCACGACCGGGTCGGCCCCGCGCTCGCGGGGGTTGCTCCTGCTCGATGTGCACCAGCGGGCCGGGGCCGGAGTCGGCCCCGCGCTCGCGGGGGTTGCTCTGCGGGCGCCGTCCGCCCGGACGTCGGCGGGCAGTCGGCCCCGCGCTCGCGGGGGTTGCTCCCGGACGGCGAGGACGACACCGTGCTGCGCGTCGTCGGCCCCGCGCTCGCGGGGGTTGCTCCTGAGGGATCGTGATCATGTCGGCTTTGATGGTGTCGGCCCCGCGCTCGCGGGGGTTACTCCTGGTCGGTGGACCCGGCAGACTTCTCCAGATCGTCGGCCCCGCACTCGCGGGGGTTGCTCGACGCCGCCCCCGCCGAACCCGCCGCCGTCCGAGTCGGCCCCGCGCTCGCGCGGGTTGCTCCTAGAGGACGAAGACGCCGTTGTCGTGGCCGCCGTCGGCCCCACGCTCGCCGACCACGAGCGGCGCCTGGTCGAGCCCGGGCTGTGGCCGACGAAGTGCGGTAGGCCGATCGCAACGGGTGCAGCGTCGTCGGGATCGCCTCGGGGCTGCTGGCCGCGCTGGCGGCTATCCTCGCTGTGCTCCGCCTCTGAACTACCCTGCCCCCGCCCGCCGTCGGCCGGGCGGGGACGCGTTCGTCGTGTGGTCGGTCGGCAGCTACCCGAACGGCAGTACCGCGGTGCTGCGGGCGGTCAGGGTACGCGAGTAGTCGGCTGCCGAGGCTGTCAGGGAGCGGTAGTTGATCACCGGGTCACCTGCGGCGACCAGGGCGGTGGCGCACCCCAGGCACCACGGCCGAGGGGGGTCCACGTCCAGGTCCTCGATGACTGCATCCGCTGTGCAGCACTCGGCGCAGATCGGCATGCTGCCGCCCTCCTGCTCGCTCAGGCTCAGGTCGAGCCGCACTGGGTGCAGCCCACCGGCCGTCCATGGTCTGGTAAATGGCGCCCGACCCGCACACCGGGCTGGTCGCCGTGCGGCAGGTTACCGGGCTGCAGGGTGCCCTGGTCCGGGTTCTGCTTCTCGGGGCGGTCGGGCAGGGCTGCACTCATGACGCACTCTGTGGGCACCCCGGATGGAGGTGTCCCGTACGCGGCACGGATCGCCCCGGGGCGGCTGCCGACACCAGAGCGCCGAGCCCGGTACGGCAGGGACTGCGCGCGCATGTGACACCACCTCGGCGACCACCGCCGCACGGTCGCAGCCTTGACGTTCACCGAACAGGTCGCCCCGGAGGAGGTCCGCTGGCCGGCCCTGCGGGCAGTGACGGCAGACCTCCTGTACGCACCCGTGACGGTGCCGGGTGTGAGGGAGCCTTCCGCGCGTACTGGCGTCTCGTAGAGGAAGTCATCCCCTCACACGGGAGGCCGACATCGTGGCACCCCTCGACACCGTCGTGGGTACGGTCCCACCACTCGGATCAGGGGAGGCGTCCGGCTGGCAGTGGGCCACCTCGGAGGTGTACGCCGTGATATCCCTCAGGACCGGGCCCCTGACCCATGTCCAGCAGCCAGTGCACAACCCCCACTCATCCTGTGCCCCGCCAGGCATCCCACCGACGGCGCTCACTCGTTGTCCTCGTTGATCACCATGGCTGCGGCAACCGCTCGGAGCCAGAGCTCCTGACCGGCGTGGACGGGAACGTTGCCCCCCAAGTCCAGGGTCCGCCGCCCGTCCCTCCGTACGGCCCGGGCCTGGTCGAGTTCTGCGGTGATCCAGGCAGAGGACGCATCCGCGTCGCCGGTCACCACTTCGCCTCCGTGTCTCGCTTCAGGCACCCGACGTGGTCGGCGATCCAGTCGTAGAGGCTCGCGCCGAGTTGCCCGTCGTAGGTACCGAGGCCGTACCGGCCGCAGGTGCGGCAGTGACCGCACACCCGTTCGCCAGGGTCGGCCGGGGCTTGGGTGTCGACCTGGCTCTGTGTCTGCTCCGTCACTGGTCCTCCATCATGCGCTCCCGCGCGTCCGCGGCGGCGGGGCACGGCCACGGCACGTCGCAGCGGGGGCAGCCGCCGGCGACGGACCGGTGCTCGTCTCGCCGCATCCGGGCCCAGGTCGCGTCCGCGTCGCTCGGGGGCGCCGCGCGGGGCGGACGACGAGCGGCTGCGGGCTGAACGGTGGGCAGGTGGAAGGTCACTGCTCCTCCATGCAGCTCAGGTGCGCAACTACGGCCCAGCCGAGCGGAGCCGAGGTAGCACTGGTCGGGGTGTAGACGTGACCGGCCGCGATCAGCGGCGGCTCAGGGGAGCCGCACCGTACGCACGCCTCGCCATGGAGACGTGCAGGGCTGATCGTGGCCGGGTCCACAGCGATCTCGTTCGGTGTCCCTGTCACACGGACCACGATCCCCGGCCACTGCCCCCAGAAGTGCCACAACCTGTGGCACCCCGGCTCCCTACACGGCCCGCGCCCACCGGGCCAGCGCCATCACCCGGGCATCGCGTCCGCGAGTCAGCCGGACCATCGTCGCCAGCTCGGTCCGTACCTGCCCATGCTCTCGGACGTGCTGCGGCGCAATCTGCCGGGCCACCAGGAGGCTGTCGGCAGCGTGCCGCGGTCGGCCCAGCTGTACCTGGGCCCTTCCGAGGTCGATGTAGTAGTGAGAGCGGCGCTCGGCAGGCAGGTCCCACGGCGGCGCCCACCGTGTCGCGGCATCCACTGCCTCCCGCAGATCACCCGGCTCACCCAACTCCACCGCCACCGCCAGGCGGTGGATCTCCAGGCTGTCCGGGCCCACGGCGGTGCCGTCGTACAGCTGCTCCCTCACCCGGGAGGCCAGCGCCTCGGCATCCCTCAGGTGCTCCCGGGCATCGTCGGGCCGCCGCATGCGGCCGGCCACCACCGCGGCCCGCATGTGCAGGGCCGCTGCGGCAGCCATGAGCGGCTCCGTACTGAGCGGTGGCACCCGATCGATAGCGGCCCTGAGCGACCGCAGGCCGGGGTCGAGCTGGTTGGCAGAAAAGAAGGTTTCCATGCGAACGTAGGCAGCTGCGGCTTCAAGGGCGGGATCAGCGGCCAGCGCGGCAGCCCACCGCATCAGTTCGACCAGCCTGGCCGACAGATCACGGTACCCGTACTTGTAAGCCACCGCGTCCGCTGACCGAATGGCCAACGCGAGGCAACGGGCGGCCTGGACGCGGTCGGCAGCGGGTGCCTGATCGACCGCACGGAACAGCTCCGCCAGCAGGCCCGGCACGTCCTCAGCGAGCCGGGCGTACTGCGACTGCACCCGGTCCTCGACCGCTCGGTCGACGGCCGCCGCCAGCTCCGGAAGGGGGCGGACCGAGCCGTCCTCTGGCAGGTCGTACGCGGCGATCGCGCGCTGCAGTGCAGGGACGGCCGCGTGCACTCTGCTGTCGGTACGGCCGGGGCCGTCCAGGAGCTCCTCCGGGGTGCGGCCGAGTACGTGGGCCAGTGCCTCCAGGATGCCGTCGCCTGGCCACCGTTCGGCGCGCTCGACCTTGCGGATGGTGCTGTACGAGACGCCGGACAGCGCTTCCAGTTGACGACGCGTCAATTTCGCTGCGTGCCGCGCTGTTTCGATCCGTAGGCCCAGGGTGGTGGTTTCGGGCACAGAGTGGCTCCGTTCCGTGGTCGCACTCGGAACGGTACCGGCACCCCTCCGGCGCCGGACCGGATCGCCTCGGCGGGCACGCCGCCGAGGCGGTTCTGCTACTGGCCGATCAGCGCGTCGGCCAGCTCGGTCAGCGAGTTGACCGTCCAGTCTGCGGCAGGCGCACTGGTCGTGAGCCCGATCGGACCGCGGCGAAGGTGCGCGGTCCGAAGGCCGGCCGCCCGGGCCGGGGTGATGTCGTTCGCCGGGTGGTCACCGACGTACACGATCCCGTCAGGCTCACCGGGCGCCCACTCGATCACCCGCTCGAAGAACTCCGGCGAGGGCTTGGAAACGCCCCACTCGGCAGAGGTGGCGATGGCATCCGCCGGCAGGTCAAGGCCGCGCAGCAGATCCGACACCACCGAGTTCTGGTTACCCGCGATGCCCACCCACAGCCCAGCCTCGCGCAGTCGGGCCAGCGCCGGACGGACGTCCGCGTACAGGTCGGACTCGTCGAGGTAGTCCCCCTGCCCGGCCGCCTGCCGGTCCCGCCACTCGGCGGCCACATCCACGCCCGGCCTGATGATCCGGATCGCGTCGGCGTTATCGCGGCCCTCGGCCAGCACGGAACCGACCAGCGCGGACATCGTGTGAGTGGGGACGCCGAGCCACCGGGCCCAATCACCCCAGTACCTGGTGTCGCTGGTCAAGGTCTCACCGATGTCGAACACCACGGAACGCATATCCGCAGCCTACCGACCCGTCCTCGCCGTCGGCGTGCAGTGCGGCTCGATCGCGCCGGGGATCCACACTCGCGTCGAGGCGGGCAGGTCGTGCGCCACGATCGCCATGCGGTCGAGGTGCATGGCGAGGGCTGGTGACAGCTCGGCCATAGTGCCCATAACTATGATAAACCGCTTCCTCTCGGCCCTCCCGAAGGAGGGCCGAGAGGAAGCGCGGTGCGGAGCCATCCCCGCACGTGCGGGGACGACCCCTACCTGCGGCGGCCGGTGAAGTCGCAGAAGGAGCCATCCCCGCACGTGCGGGGACGACTTGGGCAGGGTGATCGTCAGGTTAAACCCAAGGGAGCCATCCCCGCACGTGCAGGGCCGACCCACACGGGTAGTCACGTCGTCCACCCGCGAGGGAGCCATCCCCGCGCGTGCGGGGCCGACGGTCAGCTCGGACAGGTCGCGCACCTTGAGGTGGAGCTATCCCCGCGCGTGCGGGGCCGACGCGTAGACGGGGAAGGGCTGGACGGTCTGGGTGGAGCTATCCCCGCGCGTGCGGGGCCGACGCCCTCGGCGGTGTCGGCCTGCTGCTGGCCCTGGAGCTATCCCCGCGCGTGCGGGGCCGATGCTTCGTGACCTGCGGGTCTATCGGCGGGAGCGGGCCGAGAGGATCAGTCCGTCGAAGTCGACGGGCTTCCAGCGGTCCTTGCCTGCGGTGCGGACGGTCCAGCCTTGTTCGTTGGTGGCGGGCTCTACGAGGACGGCTTGGCCGTCGCCGATGCGGGTGGCGAGGAGGTCCCAGAGGCGGTCGCGGATGCGGCGGCTGGGGGTGCCGACGAAGACGCCGGCGCTGACTTCGACCATCCAGCGGGTGAGGTGGCCGCGGAGGCCTTCAGGGGCGGCGATGAGGAGGATGACGGTCATGGGCTGCTCGTGTCCTGGGTGAACTCCGGGCCGATGATGGCCAGGTGGTCGTCGCCCATGCCCGGGTCGGAGGCGGCGGGGACCGGCGGGCCTTCGGTGCCGGACCAGTTGACGCCGCCTTGGACGGTACCGACGCGTTCGTCCCAGAGTTCGTTGACCTCGACGTCGGGCATCTCGGTGCCCTCCGGGCTGAGGAGGGTCTTGACGTCGTTCACGATGCGGCCCAGCAGCTTGTCCTGGGCGATGCGGTCGCGCAGTCCGAGGCGGGCGTCGCGTTCCTCGGTGTGGCCCTGCTGGGCGAGGTCGAAGGCGAGGGGGATCGTGTACTCGGCCTTGTAGAGGTCGGCGATGTCGAGGACGAACGAGGTGGCCAGGCCGGTGTGGACGAAGCCGAGCCCGGGGCTGGCGCCCAGGCCGGTGATGACCGCGTGGCAGATCCCGTAGAGCGCGGCGTTGGCCGCCGACAGGAGGCGGTTGAGGTCGTCGCCCGCGGCGTGCGCGTCGCCGGCCTTGTAGACCCGTCCGTTCCAGGGGACGCCGGTTCGGCGGGCTTCGGCCTGGTAGAGCTTGCGGATGCGGGCGCCCTCGCGGCCGCGCAGTTGCTGCATGGTGGCGGTGCTGACGTCCTCGCCGGGGAACCGCATGCGGTACATGGTCCGTGCGACGGCCAGGCGTTCCTTCGGCCGACTCACCAGCCAGGCCTGCCGGTTGAGGAGGGCCGCGCCGCGGCTGGGGCCGAGGCCGGCGGCGTACATGCGCACGCCCTGCTCGCCGACCCAGCACACGGTGGTGCCGGAGTCGGCGAGGAGGTTGACGGCGCCGTGGGTGATGCGGGTGCCCGGGCCGAGGAGCATGACGGCGACCATCGCCGCCGGGACGCGGACGGTCTCGCGCTTGTTGATGACGACGACGGCGTTCTCGTCGCGGTCGATGTGGCTGCGCTCGACATAGACGCTGGAGACCCGGTCGGCGAGGCGGTGCAGGTCGTGGGGGTGGGCTTTCCACCAGATGTCGGCCATCGGTCAGCGGGCTCCGGCGGGCAGCGGCGCGAGGGTGAGCAGGCCGCAGCCGTAGGCCTTGGACGGGCCGATGCCGCCGAGGAGCGCCGTCTGCAGGAGGCCGGGGTCGCTGATGCGCAGGCGGCCTTCGAAGGTGGCGGTGGTGAGGGTGACCGCGGTGCGGGTGCCGGGTTTGGTGAAGCTGCAGCGGCTGCGGTCGGTGATCCGCACCTCACGGGCGGGCCGCGCGTCGGCGGGGGCGTCGGAGTCCGACGGTTCGAGGCCCGGTGCCGGGTGGTCGGTGCGGGCCTCGGGGACGGTGAAGCCCCAGCGCTCGGTGCGGTCCAGGAACCAGGCGAGCTGCTGGGCGGCGGTGCGGTGGGCCAAGCGGTAGGAGCGGTGGTGGAGTTCGGCGGCGCTCTTGGTGTGGTGAGCGCTGGGCTTCTCGGGCTTGGAGGTGTTCTGGACGGGGCTGGCCTTGAGGCGGAAGGCGAACTCGCGGCCGACGGCGAGTTGGCCGAGCAGCGGGCTGTAGTCGCGGATCGCGTAGTGCTCGCCGTCGGCGTCCGGCCATCCCGCTTGTTCGACGATGTGGGTCCAGTCCGGCTTGGAGGGGGTGAGGACCAGCAGCATCGGGCGGCGCGGGTGGTCGGCGTCCAGGCGCCACAGGATCCGGTCGCCGGGCTCGGTGTCGGGGATGCCGGCCGTCACGGCGCCGTGCAGGGCGCGGGGGTTGGCGAGCAGGGTGCGGCTGGCGGCGCGCAGCGGGTTGATGCGGACGCGGGAGAGGTAGGTCATCGGGTCACCAGCCCAGCAGGGCGAACGGGTCGTGGCCGGCGGAGGCGGCGGACGGTTGCGCGGTCGTGGAGGACGGGGCGAGGCCGGTGGGGACGGTGAGCCAGGCGTGGCGGATCCGTCGGGTGGAGAAGCCGCGTTCGCGGGGGTCGAAGGAGCGCGGGACGTCCTGGAGGGTGTCGTCGCCCGACGGGTCGTCGAAGGTCGCGGCCAGGTCGATCCGGTGCGGCGAGAACGGTTCCGCGGCTCGCTCGGCCCGCCGCCGGTAGGCGCTCTTGGCCGCGTCGCCCGCCTGCCAGGGCTCGTCGGCGAGGACGTCCTCCAGGGTGCCGTCGCGCACGGCGCCGAGGGTGATCGGCTGGGTGGGCACGCAGGAGCGCCGGCCGAGAGCGAGTGGGAAGGCGGGGCGGCGGATCGCCTCGGCGAGCGTCTCGACGAGGGCGGCCGGGCCCTGGACGGCGGCGACGAACACCGCGTCCTGGAGGTAGTAGCGGTGGGTGACGTGGGTGTCCTTGGCCGGGGAGGTCGGCTTCTGCAGGCCCTTGGCGTTCACCCCGGCCTGCGGCAGCGCCCGTCCCCGGTAGTCGCTGACGGTGTGGTAGTCGCGCAGCAGGGTGCCGGGCTGGTCGATGCGCACGCCCAGGCGCAGGCCGACCAGGTCGGTGATGTCCGCTTCGCGCGGGCGGCCCGCGGCGGCCGCGAGCAGGCCGACGACGCCGGACTTGGTCGGCTGGGGCCGGCTGTCGCGGCGGTTGAACGCGCTGCGGTCGCCCCAGGACTGGAGCGGCCCGGCCAGGCGCAGCACGAGGACCGCCTGCGCCTCGTCCTTCGGGACCGTCGTGGGGATGGGGTCGGCGGGCATCAGTTGTCGTTCACCCGCTCGATGAGCGCGGTGCGCAGGCCCTCGCGCAGCTCGGGGAAGGTGCGGTTCGCGCCGAAGGCCTCCGCCAACTGCTGCCCGGTCTCGTCGGCATCGGCGGTGCCGAGGGTGTGGCAGATGCCGACGTACAGCGGGGTGTCGCCCCACTGCTCGGTGGCGGTGGCGAACTCCCCCGCGAGGCGGCGCGCGGACTCCGCGACGATGCCCCGGCTCGCCGGGACCGGGTTCTCGTACGCGGAGACGAGGTTCACCGGCTGGTCGGCGCGCACGACGACGGCGACCAGGCTCGGGCGGGTGCGGTGGGCGAAGGAGTTGCCGTAACCGGTCGGCATGGAACGGGCGAAGGAGTCGACGAACAGGTCGACGGCGTCGACGGTGGCCTTGTCGTCGCCGAGGTTCTCCCGCAGCTGGTGCAGGCCGACGGTCGCATAGCGGTAGAGCGTGGCCGAGTTGAAGCCGATGGTGCCGATCATGCCGGCGCCCGTCTCGTCGGCCGCGTTCTCGTCGTCGACCGCCGTGTAGTAGTCGAACTCGAGCTCGGCGGCGTGGGTCGAGATCGCGTGCGCGACCTGCGTCGCGGCGTCCACGTTCAGCCCCGGGATGTCGGCGACCATGCGGCCGAAGAGCGCGACGTCGGCCGGGTGGCCCGTCTGCAGCTGCTCCTTGACCGGCAGGGCCTTGACGGCCTCGTCGAGGGCCTTGGCGTCGAGGGCGGCGAGGTCGGCGGCCGTGTCGGCGACCAGGGCGGCGATGGCGTCCAGCTGGCGGCGCCCGTAGAAGAGCAGGTAGGCGGTGTCGCCCTCCTTCTTGCCCGCGGAGATCCCGGTCGACTTGATCAACGCGTCGGCGATCCGCTGCGCGTCCTCGGCGGCGAGGCCGGTGCGCTCGGCGATGGCCTTGGCGAGCTGGGCGGCGATCCGCTTGGTGCGGGTGGCGAGGTCCTGCCGGTCGCGGCTCTCGGCGAAGTGGATGCGGGTCGCGCGCTTCCAGGCCTGGGAGGAGACACGGGAGCGGCGCTTGCCGCCGAAGTAGGCCTCCTTCGGGTTGCCGTTGTCGTCCCGGTTGAGGTTCGCCGGCGGGACGGTCTGCAGGATGTGCACGTCGATGTAGAGGCGGTCGGTCATGCGCTGCTCCTCGAAGGGTGGTGGTCCGGGCGTAGGTCGGCGGGCGATTGGGCGGCGGGTGATTAGGCGGCGGGTGACCGGTCAGCGGGTGATCGGTCAGCGTGCGATTGAGCGGCGTGCGATCGGCCGGCGGGCGATCAGTCGGCGGGCGCCCTGTCCTTCCAAGCCTGGTAGCCGACGGCCCACTTGAGGCGGACCTGCGGGCGCCGGTCGGTGTGGTGCCAGGCCTGGATGTCGGCCATCAGGTGGTCGTAGTCCAGCGGCTGTCCGACGGTGCGCAGCTGGGTGACCAGGCCGCGCAGGTGGACCAGCAGCGCGGAGACACTGGTGGCGCCGGCGAGTTGGGCGACGCGGGTGTCGAGCGCCTCCTCGCTGAACTTGCCGCTGCGGCGCAGCGCCCGCAGGGCCTCGCCGAGCTTGACGCCGCGGCGGTGCATCGGCCTGGACTGGCTCTGCTGGTGCAGGCCGTAGAGGGCGAGGGCGGCGTGCTCGGCCTTCTGCTCGTCGGAGACCTCGTCGCGCAGGGCGAGGGTGTCGTTGACCTCGCAGCTGTAGAGCGGCCACATCTTGGGGCTGTCCATGACGGGGCGGCCCAGGCCGGAGCGCATGGCCGCGAGGTCCTCGCCGGGGGGCCGGCGCGGCTGCTTGGTGCGGGGGTCGAGTCGCCAGGTGTGGTCGGGGGCGGTGTGCTCGTCCCAGTACCGGCGCTGCTTGGCGGTGGTGGTGTGCTCAGTCGTCAAGGTCCGCTCCAGGGGCGGGATCGGGTTCGAGGGCGCGTCCGGTCCCGGCGGCGCGGGCGGCGGCCGCTTCCCGGACGGCGTCGGCGTACCGGGGAAGGATCTCGTCGAGCCGGTGCCGGAAGTTGGCGCCGGCGGTGCCGAGCTTGTAGGTCTGCGACTTGCCCGACGTGCCCGACGTGCCTGCCGGGGTGATGGTGCGGCCCGTGAAGGTGGTGGCCGGGGCAGCCAGCAGGAGTTCGTTCGCCGCGTCCCGTGCGCGGTGGTGGGCGACTTCCTCCCAGGCGAGCCTGCCCCGCTCCAGGACCTCGTCGTCGGCTCCGGCGTCGCGGACGCCGGCGAGCAGGCGGCGCACCAGGGGGTCGAGGGTGTGCAGGAGGAGGTCGCCGGGGCGCTGGCCCTTGTCCCAGGGGATGGGGTCGGCGCCGGCGGCCCGGCGCAGGTCGGCGGAGAGGTTGTTGACGGCCTTCGCGAGCTGCTCCGCCTGCTCGGCCACGTCCAGGAGGAGCTGGTGGGCCTCGCTGTCCTGGTGGAGGGCGAGCAGGGGCAGGGGGATGGCGTCGTGGATGACGTCCTCGACGATGGCGGACTGGGTGCCGTAGACCATGCCGAAGGTCTCGACCTGCAGCGGGTAGTCGGCGGGGAGCCGGCCGTCCTCCCGCAGGGCGCTGACCTCGTCGAGCAGGACGCTGGTCTCGAAGGCGCCGTCGGAGTTCTGGCGGGTGGGCGCGAGGAGGGCGTCCAGGCCGCGCCAGGCGGCCTTGCCCTGGGTGTGACGGCGCGGCCTGCGCTCGGGCAGGGCGGCGGCGGACTTCTTGGCGGGCGCGGTGAACGTCCAGGCGGTGTGCGGCTCTTGCTCGGACATCGGCGTGAGCCGGTCACCGGCACTGACGACCACCCGCGCAACCCTCGGCTGACCGGTCTCGTCCTGGTGCGGGATGAGGCGGATCCGCCGCGCCTGCCACGTCCACAGATCGAGGAGGCCCTCGGCTTTACGGGGCTTCCAGGCGGGTTCGTGCGGGCCGCGCATCCACTGCGGGACGCCGAGGACCTCGGGCGGGGTGATGGGGAGGTTCAGCAGGAGGGTCTCGTACAGGGTGCGCCCGATGGGGACGATGACGCCGAGCTGGCCGAGCGGGCCGGTCGGGTTGCCCGTGGTCTTGCCCGCCTTGACCTGGTCGTCACCGACGACGCCGGTCTTGATGGCGGCGGTGTCCCAGCAGTGGGCGTGCAGGAGCCAGTGGGCGGCCTGGGCCGGCGTCAGGTCGAGCGGGTCCGCGTCGCTGCGGTTGGCGAACAGCGGGACGTTGTTGCCGCTCGCCGCGGTCGCCACCAGGGCGGCGGAGCCCTTCGTCTCGTCCTTGGCGGTCCGCAGTCCGGCGACCTGCGCGAAGGGATCGACCGGGTCGAAGAGGTCGAACTTCGCATGGTGCTTGTCGAGGTAGATCCGGAGGCTGCCCAGCTCTGCCTTCGTGAACCCGCCCTTCCGGGTGAGCCGTTCGCCTTTCTCCGCGAAGTCCCGGGGTGTTCCGGTGGCGTGGGCGACGACGGGCAAGAGAACCTGGCGCAGGACGGCCGGCAGCTGGGTGGAGAACTCAACGACGAGGCACTCCAGTTCGTGGGCCCGGGCCAGGGCCTCGGCGATCCCCAGCTTCATGGGAGGCCCGCCGACGACGGGGCGCACCGCCAGCCATGGTTCGTCGACAAGGTTGTACCCAGGCACGCGCTGATCTCCCAACTGGCCCTGTTTAGCTTGTTGTTGCTTCATCGTGGCACTGGTGGAGGACCGTTGGGGTGCGAATGCTTGAATTGCCCATCGGCCTCGCGAACTTCGTACGCGGGGATGGCTCCTGGCCGTGTTTCCGGCCTCGTGCCGACCGTATGTCGGCCCCGCGCTCGCGGGGTTGGGGGCGTGTGGGCGGGGCGGCATTGCGTCCGCTGCGCCCACACGGCCCCTACCGCCATGGTCTGCCTCCGCTCACCACGAGGCCGAGCAGGTCGTCGTAGCGCAGCCGGAAGTCACCGAGGACCGCTTCGCCCTGTCTGTCGAGCTCCAGGGCCAGGCTGTGGCGCAGCCAGGGATGGTCCCGCCAGCCCGACAGCGGCCCGAGCGCCTGCTCGGCCGCTTCGGTCAGCCTGGCGGGAAGGCGTACCGTGCCGGAGAGCACGTCGTCCACCACCTCGGCCGCGACCTCGCCGTTCGGGCCGAGGCTGCGGCCCGTCACTGCACGGAAGTCGTCCTCCCCGAGGCGGCGCACCAGGACGACCTCCGCGCTACGGTCCCCGTCCCGGACGAGCGCCTCGAACTGGCCCTCGGTGAGCTTGCTTCGGGTTCCGTAGTGGAGGCCGGCCAGGGTCTGCGAGCCGTGCTCCCCGGCGCGGGTGAGCAGGTATTCGCCAGCTGCGTCGCGGCGCTCGTTCTGCCGTTTCTCCCATGCCTGCTGGGCATCGTCCTGCGCTTCGGTCCAGGAGGCGGGGACAAGGGCGTCAGTACCGTAGACCCGGGCAACCAGGTCCGGCACCCGGCCGGGGATGCTCCACACGCCTCCGCCGGCTGTCGCCGCCCGCTCGACCTCGGCGGCCGTGCGCAGCAGGAGGTAGCGGCCGTAGATCCCCTCGGAGGCCCGCAGGATGTACGGCGCCTTGTCGTCATCGAGGCCGATGCCGGTGACGACGACCGTGGGCCGGGACAGCGCGTGGGGGCGCTTGACGCCGTCGTGGCGATGGAGGCGGCCGATGCGCTGGAGGAGCAGGTCCATGGGCGCGAGGTCGGTGATCAGCAGGTCGGCGTCGACGTCGAAGGACTGCTCCGCGAGTTGGGTGGCGACGACGATCAGCCTGCCGGGGCGGTCGGATCCTTCTCTCGGCGGGCCGAGGAGTTCCAGCACCTCCTGGGTGCGGTCCGCCCGGTGGCCTGCGTGCAGACGGGCGTGCAGGAGCCGCACGTCGGCGCCGTACTCCTTGTGGAGGGCGTCGAACGTGGCCTGGGCGCGGGCCACGGTGTTGCGGATGATCAGCACGCATCCGCCGTCGGCGAGCCGCTCCCGCAGGTAGTCGGTCACGGCGGCATCCGCCGGCCCGGCGCCGTCGTCCGCGGCCCGGGCATCCGTCTCCGCCGGCTGCTCGTGGAGCACTTCGACCCGTACCTGGAGATCGTGGCGCCACGACTCGGTGCTCTCCACGAGAAACTCCGGCTGCCCGTCCCGCCCCGGCCAGACCGCCGTCACGCTCGGATAGCCCTGCGGCTCTGGAAGCTCCGGCGCCACCGGGGCCTCCGCGGACTGCGTGCCGGCCAGGTAGGCAGCGGCCAGATCACGCCGCTGCTCGGGCGGCAGAGTCGCCGAGAGCAGCACCACCGGCACGCCGGCCTGCCCGAGCCACCACAGGCCCTCCAGCAGGAACTGCGACATGTAGACGTCGGCGGCATGGACCTCGTCGAGGATCACGACCTTGCCCATCAGGCCGGCCGTACGCAGCATCACGTGCTTGGTGCGGGTCGCGGCGTACAGGAGCTGGTCGATGGTGCCGACCGCGAACGGGCTCAGCAGACCTCGGCGACGGCCCAGGAACCACTCGGCGGGGACCCTGCGCTCCCCATCGGGGCAGCCGTCGAAGCAGTCGGTCGACATCCCGAACTCGTCTTCCCCCACGGACGAGAAGTAGGAGTCGGCGTCCTGCCCCCACTCACCGGTGCCCTCCAGGAGGGCGCGCCACTGCTTGTTGACCATACGCTTGCCGTGCAGCAGCGCGACCTGGTCCTCCAGGCCGTCGCCGACCTCGCGCAGCCACGACCGGACCTGGGTGAACATCGGGTCCGCGGTCGCCTGGGTCGGCATGCCCAGGAACACTCCGTCCGCGCCGTGCCGCGCGGCCATCAGCTCGGCCGCCGCCAGCGCCGCCTTCGTCTTCCCCTCCCCCATCGGCGCCTCGACGATCACCAGGCCCGGCCCGCCCATCCGGCGCACCACGTCGAGGACCAACTCCTGCGAAGGCCTGGGCCCGTGGCCGAAACGGTCCTGGAACGCCTCCGGACCAGGTACCGGCAGCGCTCCCCACCCACCGCGCAGGCCGAGCCGCGCCCACGCTGCCGCAGCCCGCTGCCGCGCCTGCGGCATCGTCACCGCCGCCAGGTCCGGCACTCCCTGGAAGTGCCGCTCGTCGCTGGCGATCCAGTCCGCCATCACCACGAAGCCGGCCAGCTGGAGCTGCACCGCTCGGCTCGGCACCTCCAGAGGTTCGACGGCGGCAAGCGGCGCCCCGCCCTCGTAGCCGAGTTCCCGGGAGAAGACCTCCACCAGCGCCGACTGCGCGAGCTTCCAGGGCCGGCTGTTTCCCTGCAGCCTCTCGTTCCTCTTCGGCGGGCTCAGCTGCCCCAGGGTCGGGATCAGACCGTGGTGGCCGGCGACCAGCGGCCAGACCCAACCGACCTGCTCCTTCGACCACGTCGCTTCGGTGAGCAGCGCCCTCAACACGCGGGCACCGGCTTTGTCGTGCCGCCAGGACACCCCCTTCACCGCGTACTTGTCCCAAGTCAGGCCCGCCTGGCGGACCGCGGCCTCGCCAACGGGGTCGAGGCACTGGAACACCGGGGTGGCCTTGCCGCAGTCATGGATCCCGCACAGCCAGGCGAACAGCCGTCGCCCCTTGCCCGGCCCGCCCGCGACGGCGTCCAGACGCCGCTGCGTCACCGGCGGCAGGTATCGGTCCCAGACGATCTCCGCCACGGCAGCGGTGTCCAGCATGTGCGACAACAGCAGGTTGGCCGTCCCTCCGGCCCGCCCGGCAGACTTGCCCCACAGGGCACCCAACCAGCCCTCTACCTCAGGCGGGTACCACTGCCAGCGGTCATCGACCATCGCCTCGACCTCCATGTCCGAGTACGCTTCGGAGCCTAGGTCGGGGCACTGACAATCCACCCTGGATTCACGAAGAGACAACGATCGGCGCATGAGGTCTGCTATGGGAAGCCAACCGAATCGAACTGAATCAACCGGCGCCAGTTGACGCAGATCACCGCAGGTCAGGAAGTGTCGGCCCCGCGCTCGCGGGGGTTCCTCCTCGCTGCCGCAGGTCGGGCAGGCCTGGCGGGGGTCGGCCCCGCGCTCGCGGGGGTTCCTCTGAGCCCCCCTTCCGCTGGAGCGCAGATGACCAGTCGGCCCCGCGCTCGCGGGGGTTCCTCCCTGGTGCTCCCGGAGTCCGCGAACGACCACCAGTCGGCCCCGCGCTCGCGGGGGTTCCTCTGCCGACAATGTCTTCGAGTTCGTATACGAGAGGTCGGCCCCGCGCTCGCGGGGGTTCCTCCCATGGCCTGAGTCGGATGAGGGCCACCTTCGTGTCGGCCCCGCGCTCGCGGGGGTTCCTCCCATTGATCTCGTCCTTTCTGGGTGGCCGGGCGTCGGCCCCGCGCTCGCGGGGGTTCCTCCCGTGGCGTACGTGACGGCGATCGGACCCAGCGGTCGGCCCCGCGCTCGCGGGGGTTCCTCCCCCGTCCACGCCTGACCGACCGCCAGGAGCGCGTCGGCCCCGCGCTCGCGGGGGTTCCTCTCGCTCTGCGCCTACTTCTGCCTCCCGCCGTTCGGTCGGCCCCGCGCTCGCGGGGGTTCCTCCAACCAGCCGATCGTCGGCCCGTTCGACGCCTGGTCGGCCCCGCGCTCGCGGGGGTTCCTCCTCGTCCTCGGGTAGCCCCAGAGCCTGGGCCAGGTCGGCCCCGCGCTCGCGGGGGTTCCTCCTACGCTGGTAGGGAAGGTGGTTGGAGAGGGCGGTCGGCCCCGCGCTCGCGGGGGTTCCTCCCCGGCGTGGGTGCCCGCGAAGCACGCCCCGTTGTCGGCCCCGCGCTCGCGGGGGTTCCTCCCCCGACCCCGCGTGGCGAGAGGACACCGAACCGTCGGCCCCGCGCTCGCGGGGGTTCCTCCTGCGGTCGGTCACCCGGGCCACCGCCCGCATCGTCGGCCCCGCGCTCGCGGGGGTTCCTCCCCGGGTTGCACGCCATCGGGGTTCGGTGTTCAGTCGGCCCCGCGCTCGCGGGGGTTCCTCCTCCAGGTACGGGTCCGGATAGTCCCCCTCCTGGTCGGCCCCGCGCTCGCGGGGGTTCCTCCTCGCCACAGTGGGCACGGGCGTGGCGCGAGGCGTCGGCCCCGCGCTCGCGGGGGTTCCTCCCGATACCAGCCACTCACCCGACCCGCCGTCCTGTCGGCCCCGCGCTCGCGGGGGTTCCTCCGATCTCGCGGCCGAACAGCCGGCTGTCGCGTCGTCGGCCCCGCGCTCGCGGGGATTCCTCCATCAACATCGGCGGCACGGTGAACGGCGGCCAGTCGGCCCCGCGCTCGCGGGGGTTCCTCCGACTGGGACAGCACCCGCCCGTTCACCGAGAAGTCGGCCCCGCGCTCGCGGGGGTTCCTCGAGGCGGGGCTGCGGCTGCGGCTGCGGCACGGCGGGTTCGTCGGCCCCGCGCTCGCGGGGGTTCCTCCTGGAGCAGGCGTGGATCGCCCGCCAGGCCCTGGTCGGCCCCGCGCTCGCGGGGGTTCCTCCATCTCCCGCACGCCACGGACCGCCGCGTGCCAGTCGGCCCCGCGCTCGCGGGGGTTCCTCTCTCCCAGACCGCCCTGGCTGGCCTCGTGGGCCGTCGGCCCCGCGCTCGCGGGGGTTCCTCCTCGCCACAGTGGGCACGGGCGTGGCGCGAGGCGTCGGCCCCGCGCTCGCGGGGGTTCCTCTATCGGCGTCTCGGGCCCCCTGGTCACGGCTGGGTCGGCCCCGCGCTCGCGGGGGTTCCTCCCGGGTGATCCGCCGGTCCGAGCCGGCCAGGTTGTCGGCCCCGCGCTCGCGGGGGTTCCTCCGAGGCTCTCGACTCCGGCGGGGAGGGGTTCGGGTCGGCCCCGCGCTCGCGGGGGTTGCTCTGGGCCGCCCTGTACCGGGAGGTTGGCGGGCCCGTCGGCCCCGCGCTCGCGGGGTTGCTCCAGGTCCGTGGTGCTGTTGGTCTCGGTCATCTCGTCGGCCCCGCGCTCGCGGGGGTTGCTCTGAGCGAGGACACACCCGTTCCCCCCAAGGCCCGCGGCCCCGCGCTCGCGGGGGTTGCTCGATGAAGCCGCTGGCGCAAATCATTGACGAGGTGTCGGCCCCGCGCTCGCGGGGGTTGCTCCCCCGCCGGCGGCGGCGCGACCCTCAGCTATGGGTTGGCCCCGCGCTCGCGGGGGTTGCTCCGGCGATTGACCCCAGACAAGACCGAACCCGCCGTCGGCCCCGCGCTCGCGGGGGTTGCTCTGGCCGTCATCTCCGCCGAGGGCGGCATCTTCGGTCGGCCCCGCGCTCGCGGGGGTTGCTCTCCTTCTCCCCCTGGCGGGTCCGCTGTCTCAGGGTCGGCCCCGCGCTCGCGGGGGTTGCTCCACAGCGGGCCAGGCACGGGGATAGCAGCCCCGGGTCGGCCCCGCGCTCGCGGGGGTTGCTCCGTCCAGCCGTGCCGGACGCACACGATCGCCAGGTCGGCCCCGCGCTCGCGGGGGTTGCTCCGCCGCCATCGCGTGGGCGGTCCCCGCCGCCGCGTCGGCCCCGCGCTCGCGGGGGTTGCTCCCCGAACGAGGCCGCGCGCCTGACCCAGGAGCTGTCGGCCCCGCGCTCGCGGGGGTTGCTCTCCCCCCGATCGTGAGCGAGCGGGACCACCGCCGTCGGCCCCGCGCTCGCGGGGGTTGCTCCTACTCCGAGACCCGGATCGAGTTCGACGTCAAGTCGGCCCCGCGCTCGCGGGGGTTGCTCCGAGACAGTGCGGATCCAGCCTCTTGACCTGCCGTCGGCCCCGCGCTCGCGGGGGTTGCTCTGGTCAGTTCTTCTTCTGACGGGAGCTTCTCCCGTCGGCCCCGCGCTCGCGGGGGTTGCTCACCCTCGGTCCCGGCCCGCCGCAGCGGCGCCGGGTCGGCCCCGCGCTCGCGGGGGTTGCTCCCGAATGCAGTGTTTCGTGCACGGGGGTTTCACGTCGGCCCCGCGCTCGCGGGGGTTGCTCCCGGCAGGCCCTGGCCCTGTACCGCGAGTGCGCGTCGGCCCCGCGCTCGCGGGGGTTGCTCTCGGCCGATCTTGATGTGCCGGGCCAGGCGGCTGTCGGCCCCGCGCTCGCGGGGATTGCTCCTGGCCCGGGGCGATCTCCTCTTCGCGCATCGGGTCGGCCCCGTGCTCGCGGGGATTGCTCCGGGATCCGGTCCGCGACGTCGGTCATCGTCAAGTCGGCCCCGCGTTCGAGGGGTTGCTCCCCTGCATGGTAGGCCCGCGCAGAAGGGAGCCCCCCGGCGCGGGCGGTTTCTAGGGGTCGTTGCAAAACGTGGTTAGTTGATCAAGCCGCGATCAGTTTATGCAGGCGCTCGGCTGGGGTTTCCCAGCCGAGCGTTTTGCGTGGGCGGCCGTTGAGTTCGGC
>NZ_JBSFKI010000010.1:0-265461 GCF_053598475.1 Kitasatospora sp. NPDC001119 | reverse complement strand
GGTCTCGCCCCGGGGGGGGGTGTTGGTGTTTCGCCCCCTTTTGTTTTCCCCCGCGGTCCCTGGGGGGGGGGGGCGGGGCGGGGGGGGGGGCGGGGCGCCCGCGCGTTTCCGGAGCCGGATCCGGAAACGACCGGAAAACCGATTTCGAATGTCGAACCGGCGTTCCCGGAAACGCGATTCCCCGGGGCATTCGAAAAAGCGTGCAATTGACCCCGGCGCCATTTCTGGATGGGATGTGGATCTCCCTCCCGAAGGGCTCCCACCGCCATGCCTGTGCTCACCCGGCTGGTCCTGCCGCACGCCGCCCCCCGGGTGGCCGCCGACCACCCCGCCGCCGACGAGGACGTCGCCTTCGGCCTGCTGCGCGCCCGCTGGCACGGCCGCGGCCTGGAGCTCACCGGCTTCGCCCGCCCGGACGGCCAGGACACCGGCCGGCCCGGCTCCGCCTGGACCTGGCTGACCCTGCGCCACCAGAACCGCTCCCAGCCGCCGCTGCACCTGCGCTCCCGCCCCCGCCGGATGCCCGAGGTCACCGACGACAGCGCCCAGTCCGAGCACAACCACGACTGGTCCGGCTTCACCGCCCTGATAGCCCCCGGCCGGCTGCGCCGCGGGGGCCACTGGCTGCTCGGCGACTGGCGGATCGAGGCCACGCTCTTCACCCGCCCCCGCCCCGCCCGGGTGCGCCGCCGGTACGGCGCCCTCGCCCCGTACTGGTGCGGGTCCGGCGAGTACCCGCCGGCCCACTGGGTGGACCACGACGTCCGGCTCCAGCCGTTCTTCGCCGACGGCCGGCTGCACCTGCGGCTGGAGCGCCCGGCCGTCCTGGTCACCCGGGCCGCCCCCGCCCCCGACGGCCTGGACCTGGACGGGGTCGCCGACACCTGCCCCTCCGGCACCGTGCTGCGGCTGCGCCACCGGGAGAGCGACGCGGTGGTCGAACGGCCGCTCGCCCGCACCGGCAACACCTTCACCGTCCGGGTGCCGTACCGGCCGTTCACCGCCGACGGGCGGGGCGGCGGCCGGCTGGAGCACTGGGACGCCGAACTGCTGTACCCCGACGGCGCCGCCGTGCAGCCCTGCCTCGACGAGCGCGGCGGCCCGGTGGCCGGCCAGCACCCGCTGCCCGGCGCCCCGGACCGGGTGCTCTACCTCAAGCACCTCGCCGACGGCCGGCTCCAGCTCTGCGTCCAGCCCGCGGCCGGCCTGGTCGACCGGATCGCCGTACGGGACGGCGGCTTCGAGCTGTCCGGCCACTGCCCGGGCCCGGCCTCGGCGCTGGAGCTGGTGCTGCGCCACCCCGGCTCCGCGAGCGAGGTCCGCACCCCGGTCGGCACCGGCCCGGACGGCCGCTTCCGGGCCCGGGTGCCCGCCACCCGGACCGGCTCGGACGGCGTCGCGCTGCCGCTGCGCAAGGGCGTCTGGGAGGCCGCGCTGGAGCCGGTCGGCCGCCCCTGGGACGGCCGGCCGCTGCTCGCCGCCCCCGCCGCGCTGACCGCCGTCCCCGCCGCCACCACCGCCGGCGGCAAGCGGATCCTGCTGCAACGCCGGTGGCACGACACCCTGGTGGTGGACTCCACCCCGGTGCTCACCGCCACCGAGCGCAGCGCCTGGACCCAGCACCGGCTGCGCACCGAACGCTACCCGGCCGCCCGCCGCGCGCCGCTGCGCGAGGCGGTGCTGTACGACGTGTTCGGCGGCCGCGGCTACGCCGACTCCCCGCGCGCGGTGCACGCCGAACTCGCCCGCCGGGACGGCCGGCTGGAGCACCTGTGGGTGGTCGACGACGCCCAGGCCGCGCTGCCGCCCGGAGTCGTCCCGGTGCGGAGCTGGAGCCCGGAGTGGTACCGCGCGCTGGCCACCTGCCGGTACCTGGTCGGCAACACCCACTTCCCGGACTTCCTGGAGCGCCGCCCCGGCCAGGTCGTCGTGCAGACCTGGCACGGCTCCCTGCTGAAGCGGATCGCCCACGACGTCGAGAGCCCCTGGCTGGCCGACCGCGGCTACCTGCGGGCGCTCGACCGGGAGACCCCGCAGTGGAGCCTGCTGCTCTCCCCCAGCCCGTTCGCCACCCCGATCCTCCGGCGCGCCTTCCGCTACGGCGGCGAGCTGCTGGAGTCCGGCTACCCGCGCAACGACGTGCTCGCCCGCCCGGACCCGCGGGCCGCTGCGGCCGTCCGCCGCCGGCTCGGCGTCCCCGAGGGCCGGCGGATCGTGCTGTACGCGCCGACCTGGCGCGAGGACCAGCAGCGCGGCGACGGCGACGGGTTCCGGCTCGACCTGCGGCTGGACCTCGGCCACGCGCGGCGCCTGCTCGGCGCGGACCACGTGCTGCTGGTCCGTCCGCACGCGCACGTCCGCGAGCCGCTGCCGGGCGCCGGAGACGGCTTCCTGTACGACTGCGGGGACTACCCCGACCCGCAGGAACTGCTGCTGGTCGCGGACGTGCTGGTGACCGACTACTCGTCGATCATGTTCGACTTCGCCATCACCGGCCGCCCGATGTACTTCTTCACCTACGACCTGGAGCACTACCGCGACACCCTGCGCGGCTTCTCCTTCGACTTCGAGTCGAACGCCCCCGGCCCGCTGGTGCCCACGTCGGCCGAACTCCTCGGCGCGCTGCGCGAACTGGCCGACGGCGACGGCGGACCGCCGCCCGGCTACGCCGAGCGCTACCGGCGCTTCCGGGCCGAGCACTGCGCGCTGGACGACGGCGGCGCGGCCCGCCGGGTGGTCGACCGGATGCTCGAACTCGGCGGCCGGGGAGGGCTAGGACACACCCTCGGACACGCCCCGGAGCAGGCCCCGGTTCACCCGAACGGGTAGCTCCGCCAGGGCCGCCAGACCTCGTCCGCGTCGAAGCGGGAGAGGCCGAAGCCCGGCACCGGGAAGTCCGCCCGGAAGCCGCGCGCCTGCTCGTACGCCTGGTCCAGCACGTCCTCCGGCAGACCGTGGGCGACCGTCACGTGCGGGTGGTACGGGAACGCCAGCTCGCGGGCCAGCGGGCCGGAGCGGATGTCCGCCTCCAGCAGCCGGCACTCCTGCGCGCCCTCCTCGACCCGGACGTACACCACCGGGGAGACCGGGCGGAAGGTCCCGCTGCCGCGCAGCAGCATCCGGAACGGCCGGTGCGCGGCCGCCACCGCCGCCAGGTGCTCCTCGATCTTCGGCAGCTCCCCCGCGGGCACCTCGGTCGGCGGCAGCAGGGTGACGTGCGTGGGTATCGACCGGGCCAGCGGGTCGCCGTGCCCGGCCCGGGCGTCCTGGATCGCCGTGCCGTACGGGTCCGGGACGCTCACGGACACGCCGATGGTGACGACCTCGGGGAGGCCGTCACCACCGGGCAGGCGTGTGAGGGGATTCACCGCTTGGCGGCCGGGAGGAAGCCGATCCGGTCGTACACCGTCTCCAGCGTCACCGACGCCACCTCGCGGGCCTTCTCGGCGCCGATCGCCAGCACCCGGTCCAGCTCGGCCGGGTCGTCCAGGAACAGCCGGGTGCGCTCCTGGAAGGGGGTGACCCACTCGGTGAACAGCTCGGCCAGCTCGGTCTTCAGGGCGCCGTACATCTTGCCCTCGAAGTGCGCGACCAGCTGCTCGACCGACTGGCCGCTGAGCGCGGAGTGGACGCGCAGCAGGTTGGAGACGCCCGGCTTCCCCTCCTCGTCGTAGGACACGACGGTGCCGGTGTCGGTGACGGCGCTCTTGAACTTCTTGGCGCTGGCCTTCGGGTCGTCCAGCAGGCTCACCAGGCCCTTGGGCGAGGAGGCCGACTTGCTCATCTTGACGGCCGGGTCCTGGAGGTCCTGGATCTTCGCCGTCTCCTTGAGGATGTACGGCTTCGGCACCGTGAGGGTCCGGCCGTAGCGGGTGTTGAAGCGCTCGGCGATGTCGCGGGTGATCTCCACGTGCTGGCGCTGGTCCTCGCCGACCGGGACGGCGTCGGCCTGGTAGAGCAGGATGTCCGCGATCTGGAGGATCGGGTAGGTGAACAGGCCGACCGTGGTGCCCTCGGCGCCGTACCGGGAGGACTTGTCCTTGAACTGGGTCATCCGCGAGGCCTCGCCGAAGCCGGTGAGGCAGTTCATCACCCAGGCGAGCTGCGCGTGCTCGGGCACGTGCGACTGGACGAACAGCGTGCAGTGGTCCGGGTCCAGGCCCGCGCCGAGCAGCTGGGCGGCGGAGACCCGGGTGTTCTCGCGCAGCGTCGCCGGGTCCTGGGGCACCGTGATCGCGTGCAGGTCGACGACCATGTAGAAGGCGTCGTTGTCCTTCTGCAGGTCGACCCACTGGCGCACCGCGCCCAGGTAGTTGCCGAGGTGGAACGAGCCGGAAGTGGGCTGGATGCCGGAGAGCACCCGGGGACGGTCCTTGACCGGACCAGTGACCGCTGCGTTGACCATGCGGGCCATTCTTCCAGTTCCACCGACCGCTCAGGAAACCTCCGCCCCCGCGGGCTCGGCCAGTGTGACCGCACTCACCCCCACCCGGGCGATCCGCCGGCCCTCGACCTTGGCCACCGTCAGCAGTACCCCGCCGCCCCCCTCGACGGGCACCCGCACCTGGTCGCCGTCCCGGGGCAGCCGGCCGAGCGCGGCGACCAGGCAGCCGGCCACCGTCTCGTACGGGCCCTCGGGCAGGGTGACGCCGGTCTCCTCGGCGAAGTCGCCGAGGTTGAGCAGACCGTCCAGCTCCATGCCGCCGCCGGCCAGCCGCCGGGTGGGGGCGGCCGCCGGGCTGTCGTACTCGTCCCGGATCTCGCCGATCACCTCCTCGACCAGGTCCTCCAGGGTGACGATCCCGGCGGTGCCGCCGTACTCGTCCACCACGATGGCCAGGTGGTGGCCCTCCCGGCGCATCTCGCCCATCGCCTCCAGCACCCGCTTGGTGCCGGGCAGCAGCTTCACCGGGCGGGCCAGGTCACGGACCTTGACGGCCTGCTCGCCGCGCGCGCCGTACAGGTCGCGGACGTGGACGAAGCCGACCACCGCGTCGGCGCTGCCCTCGACCACCGGGTAGCGCGAGTGCGGCGAGGTGTCGGCCTGGTGCCGGACGGCGGCCAGCGGGCGCTCGGCGTCCAGGAAGGTCACCTCGGTGCGCGGGACCATCACCTCGCGCAGCTGGCGCTCCCCGGCGGAGAACACGTCGGCGATCAACGCCCGTTCGTCGCTTCCGAGTTCGGTATTGGCGGCGACCAGGCCGCGCAGCTCCTCGGAGCTCATCGAGCCGCGGCCCGCGGTCGGGTCGCCGCCGAGCAGCCGGACCATCAGGTTGGTGGAGTGGCCGAGCAGCCAGATCACCGGCCGCAGCACCACCGACATCACGTCCACCACCGGGGCGGCGACGACCGCGATCGACTCGGCGCGCTGCAGGCCGATCCGCTTGGGGGTCAGCTCGCCCAGCACCAGCGAGGCGTAGCTGATCACCAGGGTGAGGCCGACCAGGGCCACCGCAGCGGCCACCCCCTCGGACAGCCCGGCCCGGACGAACAGCGGGGCGACCTTGCCGGCCAGGGTGTCCGCGCCGAAGGCGGCGGACAGGAAGCCCATGCAGGTCACCCCGACCTGGACGGCGGCCAGGAAGCGGTTGGGGTCGGCGGCCAGGTGCGCGGCCCGGGCGGCGCGGCGGGTGCCGTGCGCCTCCAGCGTCCGGATCTGGCCCTCGCGCAGCGAGATCAGCGAGATCTCGGCGACGTTGAACAACCCGCCCAGCAGGATGAAGACGAGGACGAGCGCGGCGTCCCCGAGTGTTTCGTTCACAGCGGGCCAGTGTAGGACGGCCGGTACCGGCCGGGGCCGGACACGACGGCGGAGCACCGACTCGGACACCGCCGCGGAACCCGGGCCCGCACGACGGCGGAGCCCGGTCCGGACACGGCGGCGGCCCGCCGCTTCCGGGAAGGAAGCGGCGGGCCGCCGGTGGAGCCGTGCGGGGCGGGCTCAGATGAGGCCCAGCTCCTGGACCGCGTCGCGCTCCTCGGTCAGCTCCTTGACCGAGGCGTCGATGCGGGCGCGCGAGAAGTCGGAGATCTCCAGGCCCTGGACGATCTCGAACCTGCCGTCCTTGGTGGTGACCGGGAAGGAGGAGATCAGGCCCTCCGGAACGCCGTAGGAGCCGTCGGAGACGACACCCATGGAGGTCCAGTCGCCCTCGGCGGTGCCGTTGACCCAGGTGTGCACGTGGTCGATGGCGGCGTTGGCGGCCGAGGCGGCCGAGGAGGCGCCACGGGCCTCGATGATGGCGGCGCCGCGCTTGGCGACGGTCGGGATGAAGTCGTTCTCCAGCCAGGCCAGGTCGCTGCCGACGGCCTCGAAGGCCGGCTTGCCGGCGATCTCGGCCTGGAAGACGTCCGGGTACTGGGTCGCGGAGTGGTTGCCCCAGATGGTGACGCGCTTGATGTCCGAGACCAGGGCGCCGGTCTTGGCGGACAGCTGGCCGACGGCGCGGTTGTGGTCCAGGCGGGTCATCGCGGTGAAGCGCTCGGCCGGGACGTCCGGGGCGTTGCGCTGGGCGATCAGGGCGTTGGTGTTGGCCGGGTTGCCGACGACCAGGACCTTGATGTCGTCCGCGGCGTGGTCGTTGATGGCCTTGCCCTGCGGGCCGAAGATGCCGCCGTTGGCCTGCAGCAGGTCGCCGCGCTCCATGCCCGCGGTGCGCGGACGGGCGCCGACCAGCAGCGCGACGTTGGCGCCGTCGAAGGCCTCGTTCGGGTTGTCCGTGATGGTGATGTCGCGCAGCAACGGGAAGGCGCAGTCGACGAGCTCCATGGCGGTGCCCTCGGCGGCCTTGAGGCCCTGCGGGATCTCCAGGAGGCGCAGGTTCACCGGCACGTCGGCGCCGAGCAGGTGGCCCGAGGCGATGCGGAAGAGCAGCGCGTAGCCGATCTGGCCGGCCGCGCCGGTGATGGTGACGTTGACGGGGGTGCGGGTCATTTCTACCTTCTCCAGCAAATCGCCAGGCGCCCCAGGCACACCGGCACTGGAGCCAGGATGATCTCTCTCGACGTCGAGAGACCGGCGTCAGGTTATCGCAAAGGGAAGCGTACGCCTGGTGTCCCGGCGTGGCTGATGCGTCACAGAAGAAAGGCGGCCCCCGCCCGGGCCCTGGATTTCCATGGCGTCGGGCGGGGGCCGTCACGGGCCGCGGGTCAGTGCCGGGGCCGGCCCATCAGCTGGCCGATGTTGTCGAGCAACGGGATCTGCACCCACGGGTTCGGCTGCGCCACCAGGGTCAGCAGCACGATCGACAGGCCCAGGAAGCTCAGCACGATCACGTCGGTGAAGCGGCTGCGCACCGCCAGCATCCCGACCTCGGGCAGCACCAGCCGCAGCACCGCACCGAGCAGCACGCCGCCGCCGAGGATCAGCAGCCCGTACTTGAAACCGTCCTTGAAGTCGGCGAACCAGGTGACCGCGAGGCCGGCGCCGACGACCAGCAGGACGAGCGTGATCGGCCACTGCCGGACCGGCAGGGCGTGATCGCGTCCGAGGGCCGCGGCCGAGCCCTCGGGCGGCAGGGTGCCGGTGGTCTTGACCGGCCTGCGGCGGGACCGGGCCGATCGCGGTTCAGTCATGCTCGCCGTCCCTGGGGTGTCAGATGCTGGCGCGGCGCTCGGCCGCCTCGACGATGTTGTTGAGCAGCATCGCGCGGGTCATCGGGCCCACGCCGCCGGGGTTCGGGGAGATCCAGCCGGCCACCTCGGCCACCCCCGGGTGCACGTCGCCGACGATCTTGCCCTCGCTGCGGCTGACGCCCACGTCCAGCACCGCCGCGCCCGGCTTGACGTCCTCCGGCTTGACCAGGTGCGGCACGCCGGCGGCGGCCACGATGATGTCGGCCTTGCGCAGGTGGGCGCCGAGGTCCCGGGTGCCGGTGTGGCACAGGGTGACGGTGGCGTTCTCGCTGCGGCGGGTCAGCAGCAGGCCGATCGAACGGCCGACGGTGATGCCGCGGCCGACCACGACCACCTCGGCGCCGTTGATCTCGACGTCGTGGCGGCGCAGCAGCTCGACGATGCCGAGCGGGGTGCACGGAAGCGGGCCGTCGATGCCCAGGGCGAGCCGGCCGAGCGAGGTCGGGTGCAGGCCGTCGGCGTCCTTGTCCGGGTCCATCAGCTCCAGGACCGGGTTCTGGTCCAGGCCCTTGGGCAGCGGCAGCTGGACGATGTAGCCGGTGCAGGTCGGGTCGGCGTTGAGCTCGCGGACGACGTTCTCCACGTCCTCCTGGGTGGCGGTGGCGGGCAGCTCGCGCTGGATCGAGGCGATGCCGACCTCGGCGCAGTCCTTGTGCTTCCCGTTCACGTACCAGCGGCTGCCCGGGTCGTCGCCGACCAGGACGGTGCCGAGGCCGGGCGTGACGCCCTTCGCCTTGAGGGCCGCCACGCGGGCGGCGAGTTCGGACTTGATCGCGGCGGCGGTGGCCTTGCCATCGAGAATCTGGGCAGTCATGACCCCATTCTCCCGGATCGCCGGGGGTCTCCGTACCGAGGGCGTCCGACCGCTCGGGCCGCGGTTCCGGGGGTGGCCGGGCCGGGGAACGGGCGCCCGGCCGGGCGGGGGAACAGCCGGGGGAACCGGCGGGTGAACGGACGGGTACGAAGGTCCACCGCACATTGCGGTTGCGCCACAGTCTCGGCGCGGCACGCGGAACCGGCTGGACAGGGCGCCGTCGTCCGGATGACGATAAGCGCATTCCCGCCGCGAACCGGCCCGGTGACGGGCCGACGGACCCGCGGTGGGGCGTACCCGGGGGAAAGAGCCAGTGAGCCGACCAGAGCAGAGCCAGCAGTCCGACCGCGGGGGCACCGTCCCGCCCGCACCGCACCCGTCGGCTGCCTCGCGCCCCTGACGCTCACCACGCTGCCGAGCCGCGGCGCCCGTCACCGCCGCCGGGCTGTCACCCCGCTCGGCTAACGTCCCCTTCGGCCGGTGACCCTTGTCACCGGTCGGCACCGGGCCGTCAGCGTCCCGTCCCCGCGTCCCCGTAACTGCCCGGAGGCATCCATGAGTTACCCGCCCGACCCGAACAACCCGTACGGCCAGCCGCAGGCCGCCCCGGGCTACGGCTACCCGCAGCAGGCCCCGCCGCCGCAGGCCGCCCCGGGCTACGGCTACCCGCAGGCCGCCCCGGCCTACGGCTACGCGCCGATGGCCCCGCCGTCCATGCCGGGCCTGGTGACCACCGCCCGCGTGCTGCTGTTCATAGTCGGCGGCGTGCAGACGCTGCTCGCGATCCTCTACATGGTCATCGGGGCGGTCGCCAAGGACGCCACCAACGCCACCCGGGCCGCGAGCGAGGACAACCCGTTCACCGCGCTGGGCGACGCCGCCGCCGGCGTCCTGATCGTCGTCGCCGTGCTGTTCGGCCTGTTCGCCGCGCTCTCCATCACGCTCGGCGCGAAGTTCGGCAAGGGCGGCAACGCCGTCCGGGTCACCACCATCGTGTACGGCTCGCTCGGCGCCCTGATCGGCCTGCTGATCCTGCTGGGCGCCATCACCGGCGGCACCGCGGTCGGCCTGGTCATGGCCCTGCTCTGGCTGGCGATCAGCATCATCTGGATCACCGCCATGTGCGTCCAGGACGGCGTCAACTGGTTCAACCGGCCGCGGTACTGACCGGCCCGCAGGACCACGCCGGAGCGGCCCGGCTCCCTCCTCGGAGGGGGCCGGGCCGCTCTGTCGTTCCGTCACACCGTCACGCCGTCACGCCGGCGGCGGGATCAGTGGAAGAAGTGCCGCGCGCCGGTGAAGTACATGGTCACGCCGGCCTCGGCGGCCGCCGCGACGACCTCCTCGTCACGGATCGAGCCACCGGGCTGGACGATCGCCTTGACGCCGGCCGCGATCAGGATCGCCGGACCGTCCGCGAACGGGAAGAAGGCGTCCGAGGCCGCGTAGGCGCCCTTGGCGCGCTCGCCGGCCCGCTCGACCGCGAGCTTGCAGGAGTCCACCCGGTTGACCTGGCCCATGCCGACGCCGACCGACGCGCCGTCCTTGGCCAGCAGGATCGCGTTGGACTTGACGGCCCGGCAGGCCCGCCAGGCGAAGGCCAGCTCGGCCAGCTCGGCCGCGGTCAGCGCCTCGCCGGTGGCGAGGGTCCAGTTCGCCGGGTCGTCGCCCTCGGCGTGCACCCGGTCGGCGTCCTGGAGCAGCACGCCGCCGGAGACCGGGCGCACCTCCTGGCGGTTGGCCGGGGCCTCGGGGGCGAGCAGCACCCGCAGGTTCTTCTTGCGGGTGAGCACCTCCAGGGCGCCCTCCTCGTAGCCGGGGGCCACGACGACCTCGGTGAAGATCGGGGCGATCTGCTCGGCCAGCGCCACGGTGACCGGGCGGTTGACGGCGATCACGCCGCCGTACGCGGAGACCGGGTCGCACTCGTGGGCCTTGCGGTGCGCCTCGGCGACGTCGGCGCCGGTCGCGATGCCGCACGGGTTGGCGTGCTTGATGATCGCGACGGCCGGCTCGGCGTGGTCGTAGGCGGCGCGGCGGGCGGCGTCGGTGTCGACGTAGTTGTTGTACGACATCTCCTTGCCGTGCAGCTGCCGCGCGCCGGCCAGGCCGCCGGTGCCGTCGCTGTACAGCGCGGCGCCCTGGTGCGGGTTCTCGCCGTAGCGCAGCACGTTCTGGCGCTCCCAGGTGGCGCCGAGGAACTCGGGGAAGCGCTCGTCGCTGGGCGCGTAGCCGGCCTCGAACCAGGAGGCGACGGCCACGTCGTAGGCGGCGGTGTGGGCGAACGCGGCACCGGCCAGGCGCTTGCGGGTGGCCAGGTCGAAGCCGCCCTCCTGGGCGGCCTTCAGCACGTCGCCGTAGCGGGCCGGGTCGACCACCACGGCCACCGAGGGGTGGTTCTTGGCGGCGGCGCGCACCATGCTCGGGCCGCCGATGTCGATCTGCTCGACGCACTCGTCCGGGGTGGCGCCGGAGGCGACGGTGGCCTTGAACGGGTAGAGGTTCACCACGACCAGGTCGAAGGGCTCGACGCCGAGCTCGGCCAGCTGGGCGCGGTGCGACTCCAGCCGCAGGTCGGCCAGCACGCCGGCGTGCACGCGGGGGTGCAGCGTCTTCACGCGCCCGTCCAGGCACTCCGGGAAGCCGGTCAGCTCGGAGACCTCGGTCACCGGGACGCCGGCGGCGGCGATCCGGCCGGCGGTGGAGCCGGTGGAGACGATGGCGACCCCGGCGGCGTGCAGGCCCTGGGCCAGCTCCTCCAGACCGGTCTTGTCGTACACGCTGATCAGCGCGCGACGGATCGGACGAACGTTCTCCGAAACGGGCGTGGTGGTGGAGCTGGCACTCATGCCGGAATCCATACCTTTCGGTCCTCGATGCGGTGACCCTCGCGGGCCAGCCGGCCCACGATGTCGACGAGCAGCTTGCGCTCGACAGTCTTGATGCGCTCGTGCAGCGCTTCGCCGCCATCGGCGTGGTCGGCGTCGACGACCTCGACGACGCCCTGCGCGATGATCGGCCCGGTGTCCACGCCGGAGTCGACCAGGTGGACGGTGCAGCCGGTGACCTTCACCCCGTACGCGAGCGCGTCGGTGACGCCGTGGGCGCCGGGGAAGGCGGGCAGCAGTGCGGGGTGGGTGTTGACGATCCGCCCGGTGAAGGCGGCGATGAACTCGGGGCCGAGGATCTTCATGAAACCGGCCGTGACCACCAGGTCCGGCTGGTACTCGGCGACGGAGGCGGTCAGCGCGCGGTCCCAGGCGGCCCGGTCCGGGTGGTCCTTCACCCGGTGGACGAAGGTCGGCAGGCCCGCCTTCTCCGCCCGCTCCAGACCGGCGATCCCGTCCCGGTCCGCACCGACGGCGAGGATCTCGGCGCCGTACGCCGGATCGGCGGCGGCCTCGATCAGCGCCTGCAGGTTGGTGCCGGAGCCGGAGACCAGCACGACCAGGCGGGCCGGTCCGGGCGTACGGGGCGGGAAGTGCTGGGCGGGGGCGGCGGCCACTGCGCGTTTCTCCGTAGGTCGGGCGCCGTCCGCTGGTACGTCCACCGGCGGTGGGGCCACTACGAACGGCAGGTCGAGCGAGGGGGAACTCCGGGGAAACCCGCCGCGACGCGGGCCCGGGGGAACCTCTGTGGGCTGCTGACCGTCACCACGATAACGGCTGGTCGGACGGCCTCCGCACCCTCCCGGCGGCGCTACGCGCGTAGTTGAGACGGGGATCTCCTCCGGCCCGCCGCACCGGAGTTGCCCCGGCCCGCACCGGCCCACCGACGGGCAGCGGGCGGCCCGACGGACGGCCGCGGGACCATCCCGCCGGACGGCCGCCGGATCGGCCTGCGGGATCATTGGGGCGCGGAAGACCGCTCCGACCCGAGAACCTCCGAACGAGCCCCGACCGAGAAGGAATGGCTGAACCCATGAGCAGCGGCGACGACACCGGCGAGCGCAACCCCTTCGCGCCGCCGCCGGCGGATACCCCGGACCAGCCGTGGCAGCCGCGCAGCCCCTGGGCCGGCGGGGGCCAGGGCGGCTCCGGCGGACCGGCAGGCCCCGGCGGCGAGGACGGCGGGCGCCCGCAGCTTCCGCCGCCGTGGGGCCCCGGCGGCGACGGCCGCCCCGGCCAGCGGCCGCCGGCCCCGCAGCCGCCCCGGCTCGACCCCGCGGACCCGGCCCACCGCAAGGCCCGCAACGCCGCGCTGGCCGGACCGTTCGCGCTGGTCTGCCTGTTCACGGGGTTCCACTGGATCGCCCTGCTGGCCGGGGCGCTCGGCATCGTCTGGGGCGTCGGCGCGCTGCGGGCCCGGCGGCCCGCCCCGGCCGCCGGCGCGCTCGCCGGGCCGGGCGGCCCGTACCCCGTCGCCCCCGCGTCGAACCCGCTCACCCCGGCCGCGCTCGCCGGGATCCTGACCGGCGCGATGACCATCGTGGTCGCCACCTCGGTGATCGGCCTCGGGTACCACTACCGCGAGTACGTCACCTGCGTCCAGGACTCGCTGACCTCCGTCGGCGCCCAGAACTGCGACCGGTACGCGCCGCAGTGGTACGTGGACTTCACCGGGAACGCCGAGTAGCCGGGCCTCCGGGACCGGTCGGGTCTCCCGGGCGGCTCATTCGGTCCGGTCCGTGCGGACGGCCTGATCCGTGCGGGCGGTCTGATCCTTAGGGCCGGCCGGGTCCCGGTCCTCGGGGCCCGGTTCGTCGGCGGTCCCGACGCCCGGTCCGGAGAGCCGCAGCACCAAGGCGTACGTACCGGCGCGCAGTTCCAGTGCGCCCCGGCGGGCCTGCCTCACGAGCCGGGCGTACACGCCCCCGCCGTCCGCCGGGCCCAGCGTGCGGTACCGGACCAGCAGCGCGCCCGGGACGGCGACCAGCGCGATCCAGCCCGCCGCCGCCGGGCCCGTCCACGGCACCGGCCCCACCCAGGCCAGCCGCTCCCCCGCCAGCGCCCCGCCGGAGAGCCAGCCCAGCACCGCCGCCCCGGCCCCGACCGACAGCGCCGCCGCCAGCGCGGCCACCGCCGTCGCGGCCGCCGGCCAGGGCTCGGGCCGCTCCCCCGACCCGGCGCCCGGCAGCCGCCGGCCCGCCGCCGCCCGGCCCAGCAGCACCGCCGGCACCACCCCGGCCAGCAGCGGCAGCACCGACACCGCGAGCCGCCAGCCGCCCGGCCCGTCCGCCGGCAGCAGGGCGAACAGCGGGAACTCCGGCACCGGGCCCAGCGCCGTACCGACCGGCGACACCACCGTCCCGGCGCCCACCGCGAAGCCCGGACCCAGCGCGTACGCCGCGCCCCACAGCACCGCGTTCGGCAGCAGCACCAGCGCGAGCAGCAGCAGCCCCACCACCGCGACGGGCCCGCTCCCCAGCAGCGCCATCCCGCGCCCGCCACCGGCCACCGCGTCCAGCACCGCCGAGCACACCACCAGCAGGCCGCCCGCCGCGACCAGCCCGGCCCCGGCCGCCAGCGCCGCGGCCCGGACCACCGGCGCGCCGTCGACCGGGCGGTACGGGGGCGGGAGGAGGTCCAACGGGGAGTCGGCCGGCACGTCGAGGACGGTCACCGAACGGGCCCCGGCGGCCGTCGCCAGGCCCGCGACCGACGCCACCACCAGGACGTCCAGCAGCACCCGGCTGCGGAACAGCCCGTCGCCCGCGCAGTGCAGCGCCACCCCCACGGCCACCGCGCAGTACCCCGCCCACACCGCCGCCGGGCCGCCCCAGCGCGGGCGCGGCCCGCGCCGTGCCGCCACCCCGGCGGCCGCCCGGTGGAGCCGGACCACGGCCAGGACGCCGAGCAGCAGCGGAGTGACGGTCAGCGGGGCGTCCGTCGGCCCGCGCAGCAGCGGCGCCCCGTGCCCGAGCAGCCAGAGCACCCCCGCCAACCGGGTGACAGCGGCCGCGCCGTCGTCCGCGTACGGCGTCGCGACCCAGAGCCCGAGCACCGGCAGCCCGACCGCCGCCAGGCCGACCAGCGCCGTCCGCACTCCCGCCAACAGGTCGGCCAGCGCGGGGCGTCCGCCCAACACGCCGGGCGGTTCCAGGATCGGACGACCCATCAGCTGCGTCATGGGCCACATGGTGCCAAGGCGACTCGCCATGCTCCGTGAAGCGCCAAACCGCCGCCGTGTCCCAGATTATTGGCTTATGCGCATTTTCAGACCCTGCCCCCAAGCCGCCGGCGCCCCGGCCCGGAGCGTCTGATGACCACGCCACCCACCGCCGACTCCCCCACCCCGGAGCGCCACCGCAAGCCCGACCAGGCCGGGACCGACGCGGGCCGCCTGCTGCGGAAGCTGACCCCCCGTGAGGCCCAGACCCTGGCCCACCTCGCGGCCGGCCACGACCTCCCCCGCACCGCCGCCGCCCTCGGGGTCACCCCGAACACCGCCCGCAGCTACCTCCAGCGCGCCCTGCGCAAGCTCGGCACCCGCACCGAGGCGGAGGCCTTCGCCCTGCTGGCGGGCGCGCTGCCGCACCCCCCGGACCCCGGCCCGACCGGGCGCCCCGCGAACCCCGCCGGCCTCGCCCCGGCCGCTGCCGGCCCCGGAGCGGGGGCAGAGGCGGGGGCAGGCGGGGACGCGACCGGGAAGCGGCGCCGCACCCGGAGCGGGAAGCCCGCCCCGGCACCCTCCGGCGACACCCTGCGGGCCGCCGCCGACGAGCGCGCGCGGACGGCCCGGCCGACGCGGGGCGTGGACGGCGGCGTGAGCCCCGGGGCTCCGGCCGAGGATCCGCGCCAGGCCTCCACAAGGGGCGCCACCCCCGGGCGCGCGCAGGGGGCGTGCACGCCCGCGCTCCCGACCGGAGGCGCCGCCGCGGACCACGGGCCGACGGCCCCTGCCGACCCCGGCCCACCCGGCGGCGGAGACGGGTCGGCGCCCCCTGCCGATCCCGGTCGGCACGCTGACGCCCCCGGCACCGGACAGGGCCGGACGGAGAACTCCCCGTCCGCGGACCCCGGCCACGCGCCGACGGCCACCCCGGACGCGGACGGCCGCGGCGGTGCTCCGTACCGGGCCCCGGCCGCGCAGGATGCCGACGGAGCGCAGCCGGCACCCGCCCCCGTGGAGCGCGCGTCCGCCGACCCCGGGCAGGCACCGAAGGAGCACGCCGCCCCCGCCGGACGCGGCCCCGTCAGCCCCGGCCGGGCGGCGCTGGCCGCCGCCGCGCCCTCGAGCGCGGAGGACGACCTCGACGCGGAGGCCCCGGCGGTCACCTTCGAGGAGCTCTACGAGACCGTCCACACCCGGCTGGTGCAGCAGGTGTTCCTGCTGACCGCCTGCCGGCACCGGGCGGTGCACTGCGTCCGGCGGGCGTTCGGGGAGGCGCGCCGGAGCTGGGGCGCGGTCACCGCTTCGGGGAACCCGGAGGGGTGGGTGCGGGTGCGCGCCTGCGAGCTGGCGCTGTCCCCGTGGCACCGGGGCGGGCCCCGGCGGTCGCACGCCTGGGGGCTGCCGCACCGGCGGATCAGGGTGCGGCCGGCCGACGAGTCGCAGGCGGTGCTGCCGGACCACGACCGGCTGACCGACCGGGACCGGGCGCTGCTGAAGGCGCTGAAGCGGCTGTCCCGCCCCCAGCGCCGGGCGCTGGTGCTGCACGACGGCCTGGGGTTCCCGGCGGCGGCGGTCGCGGTGGAGGTGGAGTCCACGCGGGCGGCGGCCGAGGGGCGGGTGTGGGCGGCGCGGGCGGCGCTGGCGCAGTGGGTGCCAGAGCTGGTCGGGCCGGATCCGGCGGAGCCGGGCTTCGCGGACGGGCTGAGCGGGCTGCTGCACCGGGCGGCGGTGCGCGGCTGCCCGGAGCCGCACCGTGCGCCGGTGGCGGTGCTGCGGGCCCGGCACCGGCTCTGGACGGCGAGCCGGACGGGTGCGGCGGCGCTGCTGACGCTCGCGGTGGGCGGGGCGGTGCTGGCGACCCTGGCGGGGGTTCGCCCGGCGGGGCTGTTCCGGCCGTCCGCCCCACCGACGCCCGCGGCCTGTCTGCCCGCCGCTCCGCCCGCCCCCGGGTCGGAGGCGGCGGACTCGGCGGACGCGGCGAACGCGGCGGGGCCGGGTGTGCCACTGCTGCCCGGCGGGGCGCCGAACGGCATCACCAGCATCTGGTGCAGCCCGGCGCCCGGTCTGGAGGCCGTCCTGGTGGATCCGCGGCCGCAGGCGGCCGCGCGCTGGGAGCTGCCGGCGGCGGCCCGGGGCGCCGCTCCCCCGCCGCAGGGCCCGGCGGCCTGTCCGCTGTGGTCGCCGCTGCCCTGCACCACGGGGCCGAGGGAGCGCTGAGCGACCGAGGGCGCGCCGGAAACGGCGAGCGCCCCCGCCCGGGGAGGGCGGGGGCGCTCGTCACGCGCGGGGCGGGATCAGCCCTGGGCGGCGATGATCTCGCGGGCCAGGCGGGCGGTCTCGGACGGCGTCTTGCCGACCTTGACACCGGCGGCCTCGAGGGCCTCCTTCTTCGCCTGGGCGGTGCCCGAGGAGCCGGAGACGATGGCGCCGGCGTGGCCCATGGTCTTGCCCTCGGGGGCGGTGAAGCCCGCGACGTAGCCGACGACCGGCTTGGTGACGTGCTCGGCGATGAAGGCCGCGGCACGCTCCTCGGCGTCGCCACCGATCTCACCGATCATGACGATGAGCTCGGTCTCCGGGTCCTCCTGGAAGGCCTTGAGCGCGTCGATGTGGGTGGTGCCGATGACCGGGTCGCCACCGATGCCCACGGCCGAGGTGAAGCCGATGTCCCGCAGCTCGTACATGAGCTGGTAGGTCAGGGTGCCGGACTTCGAGACCAGGCCGATCTTGCCGGAGCTGGTGATGTCGGCCGGGATGATGCCGGCGTTCGACTGTCCGGGGCTGATCAGACCCGGGCAGTTCGGGCCGATGATGCGGGTCTTGTTGCCCTTGGCACCGGCGTGCGCCCAGAAGGCGGCGGTGTCGTGCACCGGGACGCCCTCGGTGATGACGATGGCCAGGCCGATCTCGGCGTCGATGGCCTCGATCGCGGCGGCCTTGGTGAAGGCCGGCGGGACGAAGAGGACCGTGACGTCGGCGCCGGTCTTCTCCATGGCCTCGGCGACGGTGCCGAAGACCGGGATCTCGGTGCCGTCGACGTCGACCGTGGTACCGGCCTTGCGCGGGTTGACGCCGCCGACGATCTGGGTGCCGGAGGCGAGCATGCGGCGGGTGTGCTTCATGCCCTCGGCGCCGGTCATGCCCTGGACGATGACCTTGCTGTCCTTGGTAAGGAAGATAGCCATGGTGTTAAGTCCCCTTCCTTACTTGTTGGCCAGCTCGGCGGCGCGGTCAGCGGCGCCGTCCATGGTGTCCACGCGCTGCACCAGCGGGTGGTTGGCGTCGTCGAGGATCTTGCGACCCAGCTCCGCGTTGTTGCCGTCCAGGCGGACGACCAGCGGCTTGGAGACGTTCTCGCCCTTGCTCTCCAGGAGCGCCAGGGCCTGCACGATGCCGTTGGCGACCGCGTCGCACGCGGTGATGCCGCCGAAGACGTTGACGAAGACCGACTTGACGTCGGGGTCGCCCAGGATGATCTCCAGGCCGTTCGCCATCACCTCGGCGGACGCGCCGCCACCGATGTCGAGGAAGTTGGCGGGCTTGACGCCGCCGTGGTTCTCACCGGCGTAGGCGACCACGTCGAGGGTGCTCATGACGAGGCCCGCGCCGTTGCCGATGATGCCGACCTGGCCGTCGAGCTTGACGTAGTTCAGGCCCTTGGCCTTGGCGGCGGCCTCCAGCGGGTTGGCCGCGGCCTTGTCCTCCAGGGCCTCGTGCTCGGGCTGGCGGAACTCGGCGTTCTCGTCCAGGGAGACCTTGCCGTCGAGCGCGATGATCTTGCCGTCACCGGACTTGATCAGCGGGTTGACCTCGACGAGGAGGGCGTCCTCCTTGATGAAGACGGTCCACAGCTTCTGCAGGACCTCGGCGACCTGGTCGGCGACCTCGGCCGGGAACTTCGCCGCGGCGACGATCTCGGCGGCCTTCTCCGGGGTGCAGCCCTCGTTGGCGTCGACCGGGATCTTGGCGAGCGCCTCGGGGTTCTGCTCGGCGACGACCTCGATCTCCACGCCGCCCTCGACGCTGGCCATGGCCAGGAAGGTGCGGTTGGTGCGGTCCAGCAGGAACGAGACGTAGTACTCGTCCTTGATGTCCGCGGTCTGGGCCAGCATCACCTTGTGAACGGTGTGGCCCTTGATGTCCATGCCGAGGATCTGCTCGGCCTTGGCGACGGCGTCCGCCGGGTCGGCGGCGAGCTTGACGCCGCCGGCCTTGCCTCGGCCGCCCACCTTCACCTGAGCCTTGACGACGGCGCGGCCGCCGAAGCGCTCCGCGATGGCGGCAGCGTCTGCGGCGGTCTCGATGACATCGCCGTCAAGCACGGGCACACCGTGCTTGGCGAAGAGGTCCCTCGCCTGGTACTCGAACAGGTCCACGTGTTTGTCCTTGTTCGTGGTCGCGGATTGTGTCTCTACGAGCGTGCCACGGCAGGATCTTCGCTGCGGGTCGTCGGGGCGGTGCGGGTACGCAGAGGTACGGCCTTGCGGCCCACACAGCCACGGGCGCTCACGTCAATCAACACGCGCGTCACGTCCGTCTGGCAGGTTATCCCCGCAGGGCCGGGCAGTTCCGCCCGGGGCCTGTCCACCCCGGGTGAGAACCGTCACAAACAGCCCGGCGGGACGGGGTGGACGGCCGGTCCGCCGATCACGCGGATTAGCGCGTCCGGGTGAATTCCTCACGCCCCCTGGTCGGCCCCCCTGATCAGGCCCCGCGGGATCGGGCGCTTCTCGATGGCCGCCGCCATGATCTCCGGGAACGCGTCCGGGGTGCAGGCGAAGGCCGGGGCACCGAGCGAGGCCAGGGCGGCGGCGTGCGCGTGGTCGTACGCCGGGGCCCCCTCGTCGGAGAGCGCCAGCAGGGCGATGAACTGGACGCCGGCCGCCTTCATCGCGGCGACCCGCTTGAGCATGCCGTCCCGGATGCCGCCCTCGTACAGGTCGCTGATCAGCACCACGACGGTCTCGGAGGGCCGGGTGATCCTCGACTGGCAGTAGGCGAGCGCGCGGTTGATGTCGGTGCCGCCGCCGAGCTGGGTGGCGAACAGGACGTCGACCGGGTCGGTGAGCTGCTCGGTGAGGTCGACCACCGAGGTGTCGAAGACGACCAGGCGGGTGTCCAGGGTGCGCATCGAGGAGAGCACCGCGCCGAAGACCGCCGAGTGGACGACCGAGGGCGCCATCGAGCCGGACTGGTCGACGCAGAGGATGACGTCCTTCTTCACGGCGCGCTGGGCGCGGGCGTAGCCGACCAGCCGCTCGGGGACGACGGTGCCGTGCTCGGGCAGGTAGTTCTTCAGGTTGGCCCGGATGGTGCGGTCCCAGTCGATGTCGCGGTGGCGGGGGCGGTTGACCTTGGCGCTGCGGTCGAGGGCGCCGCCGAGGGTGGCCCGGGTGCGGTCGGCGAGCCGGCGCTCCAGGTCGGCGACCACCTTGCCGACCACCGCCCGGGCGGTCTCCCGGGTGGTCTCGGGCAGCGCGTGCTTGAGCGACAGCAGGGTGCCGACCAGGTGCACGTCCGGCTCGACGGCCTCCAGCATCTCCGGCTCCAGCAGCAGCCGGTCCAGGCCGAGCCGGGAGATCGCGTCCTGCTGCATCAGCTGCACGACGGTGGACGGGAAGTACGTGCGGATGTCGCCCAGCCAGCGGGCCACCTGCGGGGCCGAGCCGCCCAGCCCGGCACTGCGGCGGCCGCCGCGGGCGGCCCGGGCGCCCTCCTCGGGGGCGCCGCGGTAGAGCGCGCCGAGGGCGCCGTCCATCGCGGCGTCGCGGCCGCGCAGGGTGCAGCCGGTGCCGTCGGCCTCACCGCCGAGCACCAGCCGCCAGCGGCGCAGCCGTTCGTCGGTCGTGGGCGCTGCCATCTCGTCCTCCTTCGCCGGGTCGGGCGTCATGGGTCGGGTGTCGTGGGTGTCGGGTGTCTTGGGTGTCGGGTGTCACGGGTGGGGCGCACGGGCCGGGGGTCGTGGGCCGGGGGTCAGGTGTCCCGGCCGGCGGCCTGCCGGGGGATCGTCGGACGGATCCCGAGCAGCAGGGCCACCACGGGGACGGCGGCGTCGGCGCGGGCCCGGTCCAGCTCGCCGGCCTCGGCCCGGACGGCCGGGAGCTCGTCGAGCGGACCGGCCGCGACCCGGCCGCCGATGGTGGTGCGCACACCCGCCTCCAGGGCGGCGAAGGTGCGGCGCAGCAGCGGCAGGACGTCGGTGAAGACCTCGTCGCCCACCCCGGTCAGCCACTCGTCCAGCAGGGCGAGCAGCCGCGGGTCGTGCAGCAGCAGGGCGCCGCCGCCGGTCAGGAAGCCCTCGACCCAACCGGCCGCGTCCGCCGGGGCGTTGGCGACGGAGAGGACCAGTCGGAGCCGGCGGCCGGCCTCCTCGGAGTCGAGCCGGCCGTCGTCCAGCAGCAGTCGCACGGCCCGGCCGCGCAGCAGCCCGGGGGCTCCGGTGGCCGGTCCGCCGGCCGGCTCGCGGCGGGCCAGCGAGCCCAGGGCGGCGGCCCAGCGGTCGGCCAGGCCGGCCAGGCCGTCGGGCTCCGGCACGGCGTCGGCGGCGGTGGCGGCAGCGGTGTCGGCGGCGGTGCCCGGATCGGCGGCCAGCAGGCCGATCGCGCCGTGCACCTCGTCGAGGCGGCCGCGCATCGTCGCCGCGCCCTCGGCGTCCAGGCCGACGCAGGCGGGCGGCAGCCCGACGCAGATCCGCTCGGCCAGGCCCGAGGCCGCCCCGGCCAGCGCGCCGTGGTCGGTGCCGCGCACGTCGCCGTAGCGCAGCGCCCGGACCAGGGCGGGCAGCGCGCCCGCGAGGTGCGCGACGTCGGTGTCCAGGGCCGCGCAGTCGGCGAGCACCCGCATCACGGCGGGCAGGGCGCCGGACAGCCCGGCCAGCAGGCAGGTCTCCACCAGGCCGGTCAGTTCGGCGAGTTCCTCGGCGGCCCGGGCGGTGCCGACGGCCTTGTTGGCCGCCGCCTCCTCGACCGTGGTGCCCCACTGGGCGGCCTCGGCGATCCGGACCGCGAACTCGGGCTGCCAGCACAGCCGCCAGCTCTCCCGGAACGTCCCGGTCGAGTTCACCGAGGAGCGCGCGGGCACGCCCCAGTCCACGCCCAGCAGCCGCAGCCGGTGCAGCAGCCGGGAGCGGGCCGCGTCGTTCTCCTTGCGCAGGTCGAGGTCGACGTCCTTCGGCGCGGCCTCGGGCTTGAGCCGCAGCGAGCGCTGCAAGCGGGTCAGGTCGCGCTGGAGCGGCACCGCCGGTGCGGCGTCCGGGACCTCGCCGAGCGCGTCGCCGACCACCAGGCGGTCCCGGACCAGCTCCAGGGCGACGTCCGAGCCCTCGCAGAGCACCGCGCGCACGGCGTCCAGGGTCTCGGTCAGCCCGGCGAGCGGGCGGCCGCGCAGCACGGCCAGGGTCTCGGCGAGCCGGACCGCCTCGATCACGTGCGCGGAGGAGACCGGGTGGTCCTCGGCGCGCAGCAGGTCGGCGGCCCGGGTGAGCCAGCGCGGCACCGGGTCCCCGTCGGTGGTGAACAGGTGGTGGTACCAGCCGGGCGACTGCACGCCCGCGCCGTAGCCGGTGGCCTGGGAGAGCCGGCGGTGCGTCCACGGCACCCAGGTGATGTCCGTACGCACCTTCTTCGGCAGCCCGGCGAGCAGCGCCCGGTCGTGGGCGACGGTGGGCATCCGCTCCAGCGCGGGGACGTGGAAGGCCCCGCAGACCACGGCGATCCGCAGGTGCCCGGCGCGCCGGGCGGCGCGGATCTGCTGGCGCATGTACGCCTCGCGCAGCTGGTCCCGGCGGGACTCGCCGAGGCCCTCGGCGCGCAGCGCGCCCATCGCCTCGGCGACGGCGGCGAACGGCGCCAGCGCGTCGGTGCCGGGCGCGCGGTGCTCGACCACGTCCTCCCACCAGCGCTCGGCGTCGTCGTGCCCGGCCGCCTCGGCGAGCAGCGCCAGCGGGTCGGCGACCGGGTCGGCGCCGGCCTCCTCGGCGTCGTCCTCCTCGGCGTCGCCGGCCTCACCGTCCTCGGCAGGAACGGCGGGACCGACGGGCTCGGCGGGCGCGAAGCCGTACGCGGCGGGCAGGTCGATGAAGCGGACCGGCAGGTCGTGGTCCACGGCGTGGCGGATCGCCACCCACTCCGGGGAGAACTCGGCGTACGGCCAGAAGGCGGCCTTCGCCGGGTCGTCCACCGCGTGGGCGAGCAGCGCCACCGGCGGGACCAGGTCCTTCTCGGCCGCCAGGTGGACGATCGCGTCGGCCTCCGGCGGGCCCTCGATCAGCACCGCGTCCGGCCGCCACTGCGCCAGCGCGGCGGCCACCGCCCGGGCCGAACCGGGGCCGTGGTGGCGGATGCCCAGCAGGGCGACCTCAGGGCTCGTCATACGGTCACCTCGCGGGCGGCGCGGTAGAAGTCCTTCCAGCCGTCGCGCTCGCGCACCACTCCTTCGACGTACTCGCGCCAGACGGCCCGGTCCGCCACCGGGTCGCGGACGACGGCGCCGAGGATGCCGGCCGTCACGTCCCCGGCCCGCAGCACGCCGTCGCCGAAGTGGGCGGCCAGCGCGAGCCCGTTGGTCACCACCGAGATCGCCTCGGCGGTGGAGAGGGTGCCGCTCGGGGTCTTGACCTTCGTCCGGCCGTCCACCGTGATCCCGGCCCGCAGCTCGCGGAAGACGGTGACCACGCGCCTGATCTCCTCGGCGCCGCCGGGCAGTTCGGGCAGGTCCAGGGAGCGGCCGAGCTGGCCGACCCGCCGGGTGACGATGTCGACCTCCTCGTCCAGCGAGCCCGGCAGCGGCAGCACCACGGTGTTGAAGCGGCGGCGCAGCGCGCTGGACAGCTCGTTGACGCCGCGGTCGCGGTCGTTGGCGGTGGCGATCACGTTGAAGCCGCGTACGGCCTGCGTCTCGGCGCCCAACTCCGGTATCGGGAGCGTCTTCTCGGACAGGATGGTGATCAGACTGTCCTGCACGTCGGCCGGGATGCGGGTGAGCTCCTCGACCCGGGCGATCTTCCCGTCGGCCATCGCCCGCATCAGCGGCGAGGGCACCAGGGCGTCCCGGCTGGGCCCGTTGGTGAGCAGCTGCGCGTAGTTCCAGCCGTAGCGGACGGCCTCCTCGGGGGTGCCGGCCGTGCCCTGCACCAGCATCGTGGAGTCGCCGCTGATCGCCGCGGCCAGGTGCTCGGACACCCAGGTCTTCGCGGTGCCCGGCACGCCGAGCAGCAGCAGCGCCCGGTCCGTCGCCAGGGTCGTCACGGCGACCTCGACGATCCGGCGCGGGCCGATGTACTTGGGGGTGATCCGGGTGCCGTCGGGCAGTTCGCCGCCGAGCAGGTACGTCGCCACGGCCCACGGCGAGAGCTTCCAGCGCTCGGGGCGCGGACGGTCGTCCTGCGCGGCCAGCGCGGCCAGTTCACCGGCGAACGCGTCCTCGGCGTGCTGCCGCAGAACGTCGGTCATGGGGGCTCCTTCGGGTCGGCCGCCGGGCACACGGGTGCCCCGGGCGGAGTGGTGATCGGGGGGAGCCAGGTCGGCGTCCCGGCCTGTGGAACCAACCCTGCACCGAGCCACTGACAACCCGCCGGGGGCTGCGGACGGGCCGTCAGCCACTGTCAGTGCCGCCGCCTACGGTCGGTCGCATGGAGGAACGCTGGAGCACCGAACACGTCCTGTCCCTGGCACCTGACGCCGCCTCGCAGAAGGCCGCGGGCAAGCTCTCCGCGCCCGCGCCGTGGTCCGGCACCGGCACCGACGGCACCGCGCTCTGGGGCGAGTGCAAGGGCAGCGGCCGCACGCCGTACCGCACCGCGATCGAACTCGCCACGCCCGCCTACCAGTGCACCTGCCCCAGCCGGAAGTTCCCGTGCAAGCACGCGCTCGGGCTCCTCCTGCTGTGGAGCGGCACCCCGGCGGCCGTCCCGGCCGGCGAGCCCGCCGACTGGGTCTCCGAGTGGCTCGCCTCCCGCCAGGAGCGCGCCGAGAAGCGCGCGGAGAAGAAGGAGGAGGACCCGGAGGCCACCCGGCGCCGGCTCGAGAAGCGCGGCGCCAAGGTCGCGGTCGGCGCCGCCGAGCTGCGGCTGCGGCTGGCCGACCGGGTCCGGCACGGCCTGGCCGACCAGTCCACCGCCGGCCCCTGGGAGGAGGTCGCCGCCCGGATGGTCGACGCGCAGGCCCCCGGCCTGGCCGCCCGGGTCCGCGAACTGGACGCGCTGCCGCAGGAGCGGCTGCTGGAGGAGTACGCCATGCTGCACCTGCTCGCCACCGCCGCCACCCGGATGGACGAACTGCCGGCCGAACTGGCCGCCACCGTCCGCACCCGGGTCGGCTTCCCCGCTGACCCCGGCACGGCCGGCCCCACCGTCCGCGACCGCTGGCTGGTCCTCGGCACCCGGGACACCACGGACGAGCGGCTCACCACCCGCCGGGTCTGGCTGCGCGGCGCCAAGACCGGCCGCCCGGCCCTGCTGCTCTCCTTCGGCCACCAGGGCCAGGCCCCCGCCCTCGCCCTGCCCACCGGCCGCCTGGTCGAGGCCGACCTCGCCTACTTCCCCGCCGCCCACCCGCTGCGCGCCGACCTCCGCGAGCGCTACGGCGCCCCCGAGCCGGGCCCCGCCGGCCCGCCCGCCGGGCTCACCGTCGCCGAGGCGGTGGCCGGCTACGGCACCGCCGTCGCCGACGACCCGTGGCTGGAGAGCCGGCCCACCGTGCTCGGCGACGTCGTCCCGGTCCGCACCCCGGACGGCTGGTTCCTGACGGACGGCCACCACACCGTGCCGGTCCGCACCTCGGCCGTCCCGGAGGCCGCGCTGTGGCGGCTGGCCGCGGTCTCCACCGGCCGCCCGCTGACGGTCTTCGGCGAGTACGGCCACCAGGGCTTCGCCCCGGTCACGGCCTGGGCCGCCGACCAGCGCCCGGTCGGCCTCACCAACGTTTAGGGCGTGTCTTGTGGATCCCTGCCGGGCGCGCGACGCTCCCCCAGCCTTCGGCCGGGAGGTACCCCCAGGGCACAAACGCACCTCGCCGCGTTGTCGTCGGTCGCCAATGGCCCCCAGCCTTCGGCCGGGAGGTGCCCCCACCGCAGTGGCTCCCTCCTCCGCCTTGCGATGCACGCACCCCAACGCCGCGCCCTGATCCGACAAAACCCACAAGACACGCCCAGGAGCACCAGGAATGACGATCACCCAGGACCCGTGGGAGACCCTGCACACCAGCGCCCTGCTCGGCACCGACCGCCGTCCGCTCCCGGCCACCGCCCTGCCGCTCGCCGACGCCGTGGACCAGGGCGATCCGGCCACCGCCCTGCTGGAGCTGGCCGCGCTGGCCGCCGTCCGCCGCCGGGCCGGCGCGCTGCCCGTACCGGCCGACGGGCCGCCCGGCCCGCCCGCGGCCGAGGACACCCGCCCGGAGCTGCCCGAGCCGGCCGCCCGCCGGCTGGCCGTCCTGCTCTCGGGGCGCACCGGCGGCGGCACCGGCGCCGGCGGCACCCTGGCCAACCTGTCCGAGCTGCTGCCGCAGTGGCTCGCCACCGCCCGGGCGAGCGGCCTGCGCCCGCCCGCCGCGCTGATACCCGGCCTGCTCGACGCCGCCCGCGCCCGCAGCGAACTGCGCTCCGACGCCGTGGCGTTGGCCGGTCCGCCGGGCCGCTGGCTGGCCGAGCAGAACCCCGACTGGCGGTTCGTGCTGCGCACCACCGCCCCCGAGCTGCCGCAGCGGCCCGCCGACGACCGGCTCTGGCACGAGGGCCTGTTCGCCGAACGGGTCACCCACCTCACGCAGCTGCGCCGCCGCGATCCCGCGGCCGGCCTGGAGCTGCTGCGCGGCACCTGGTCCACCGAGCGCGCCGAGGACCGCCTGCTCTTCCTGGACGCCCTCCAGGACGGCCTCTCCCCCGCCGACGAACCGTTCCTGGAAGCCGCCCTCGGCGACCGCAGCAAGAACGTCCGGGCCACCGCCGCCGAGCTGCTCTCCACCCTGCCCGGCTCCGCGCTGGCCCGCCGGATGGCCGAGCGGGCGCGGGCCGCCGTCCGGCTCGCCGACACCGGCACGCACCTGCTGGTCACCCCGCCCACCGCGTGCGACGCCCAGATGCAGCGCGACGGGATCGCCCCCAAATCGCCCACCGGGCGCGGTGAACGGGCCTGGTGGTTCGGCGAGTTGGTGGCCGCCGCACCGCTGTCGCTGTGGCCGGAGAGCACCGGGCTGACGCCCGGGCAGCTGCTCGCCCTGCGGGTCGGCGACAGCATCGACGAGACCAGCAGCAGCTGGGCCGACGACCTGCGGGAGGCCTGGGCGCGGGCCGCCGTCCGCCAGCAGGACGCCGACTGGGCCCGGGCGCTGCTCGGCCCGGCCCCGGTCCCGTCCGGGCGCGGCGCCCGGACCCGCGCGCTGCGCACCACCGGCGCCCCGGCCAAGCTGCTGGCCGTCCTCCCGCCGGAGGAGCGGGCGGTCTGGACGGCCGCGTTCATCACGGTGCACGGGCTGGGCGAGGCCTTCCAGCTGCTCGGCGCCTGCGCCACCCCGTGGACGCCGCCGCTGTCCACCGCCGTGGTGACCGCCCTGGCCCGGGCGGCGGCCTCCGGGGCGTACCCGTGGAGCCACAGCGGGGTGCTCGGGATGACGGAGCGCGCGCTCGCCCCGGAGACGGCCGCCGCGGTGGAGGAGCTGGCCGCCGGGGCCGCCCCGGACTCCGCGTGGTCCGAGACCTTCTCCCGGCTGGCCGGCACCCTGCGCTTCCGGGCGGCGATGCTCGCGGAGCTGGCGGGCTGAGGGCGGGCCGGGCCCGCGGTACGCCTCCGAAGACGACGGAGACGACGGAGACGACGGAGCGGGCCGGCCCCCGGGAGGGCCGGCCCGCTCGACGCGCCGTGGCTCAGCCGGCCCGCAGGTTCGACTCGACCCAGGCGACCACGTCCCGGGTCGGCGTGCCCGGGGTGAAGATGTCCGCGACGCCCAGCGCCTTGAGCTCGGCGATGTCCTCGTCCGGGATGATCCCCCCGCAGAAGACCTTGATGTCCTCCGCGTCGCGCTCCTTCAGCAGCTCCAACACCCGGGCGCACAGCGTCATATGGGCACCGGAGAGGATCGACAGCCCGATGCCGTCCGCGTCCTCCTGGATCGCGGTGTCGACGACCTGCTCGGGCGTCTGGTGCAGTCCGGTGTAGATGACCTCCATACCGGCGTCGCGCAGGGCTCGCGCGATGACCTTGGCACCACGGTCGTGACCGTCGAGCCCGGGCTTGGCGACCACCACACGGATCGGCCCCGACACACTCATGACTGCCTCCTGGACCTCGTCGTCCACCATCCGACCGGGCCTCGTGGGCCGCCGGCGCGGTTAACGGTCGATAACCAACCTGAGGGGAGGTTAGCGCTCCCCGGCACGGTTGACCGCGCCGCCTCCGAAGAGGAGGGCAAAGTCACAGCTCCGGGCCTTGCTACCAGCGGGTATACCCGTCCTTCCCGCAACCTCCGCACAGACCCCCCGGCCGACCCCTTGACATCCGGAGGTTTTTCCGGGGCGTCGTCCTTGGGACTACAGTCACGGCTGCCCTTGGGACTACAGTCACGGCTGTTCTCCCCTCGTCCGACGACGCCCGAGGCCCACCGAGGAGGCAGCCCCCGATGGCTCCCGATGCAGCCGCCCGTCCGACCCGCGCGGAGCTGCGCCTCGCCGCCCGCGAGCAGTCCCGTGCCCAGCGCCGCGGCGCCGCCAAGGCGGCCACCCGGACGGCCCTGTTCCGGGTCGCGCTGCCCTCGGTGGCCGCGCTCGGGGTGGCCGCCGCCGCGGCGGTCACCGTGCAGGGGGAGGCCGACCAGCAGCGCGCCCAGGCCGCCGGACGGACGCCGCAGGCCACGGCGCCGGACACCGCGGCCGCGCACGCGGCGACCCAGGCGCTCGCGGCCGGCGCACCGGCCCAGGCCTCGCGCGGCGACGCCCGCCAGCCGCTGGCCGGCGCCCAGCCCACCGAGGCCCCCACCGCGCAGCCCACCGCCGAGCCCGCCCCCGAACCGGTGAAGCCCACGGTGGTCATGCCGGTCGCCCGGCACGGCCTCGGCGAACTGTTCGGCGAGGCCGGCACCCACTGGGCCAACCGGCACACCGGCATCGACTTCCCGGTGGACGGCGGCTCCGAGGTCTACGCCGTGACCGACGGCACGATCCGCACCCAGTGGAACCCGTTCTACGGCTACATGACGATCCTCAAGATGCCCGACGGCACCGAGGCCTGGTACTGCCACCTGCGGGCGTACAAGGTGCGCAAGGGCCCGGTGAAGCAGGGCGACGTGATCGCCTTCGTCGGCAGCAGCGGCAACAGCACCGGCCCGCACCTGCACTTCGAGATCCGGCCGCAGGGCAACGGGCCGATCGACCCGCTGCCCTGGCTCCTCTCGAACGGGCTGGACCCGCGCTAGCGGGTCGGAGCAGCTCCGCGGAGCAGAGCTGCTCCACCGCTCAGAGCTTCTCCACCGGCGCGTAGCGCAGCAGCAGCTGCTTGCGCCCGTCGGTGCCGAAGTCGACGGTGGCCTGCGCCCGGTCGCCGACGCCCGTGACGGCCACCACCGTGCCCAGCCCGAAGCTGTCGTGGGTGACCCGGTCGCCGACCGCGAGCGAGACCGCCTCGCGCTCCACCAGCTGGCCGCCGCGCCGCGCCGACTGCCCCCAGCCGGCCTTCGGCTTGGCCGCCGCGGCCGACGAGGAGGAACGCGAACTCCCGCCCCCGGACGAGGACTTGCCCCAGGACGAGCCCGAGGAGTAGCCGCGCTGGACCGGCGCCTGGGCCGCCCCGGTGCGCTTCCACTCCACCAGCGTCTCCGGGATCTCCTCCAGGAACCGCGAGGCCGGGTTGTAGGCCGGCTGCCCCCAGGCGCTGCGCAGCACCGAGCGGGTCAGGTACAGCCGCTCGCGGGCCCGGGTGAGCCCGACGTACGCGAGCCGGCGCTCCTCCTCCAGCTCCTTGACCTGGTTGAGCGCCCGCATGTGCGGGAAGATCCCGTCCTCCATGCCGGTCAGGAAGACGACGGGGAACTCCAGGCCCTTGGCGGTGTGCAGGGTCATCATCGTGATGACGCCCTGCCCGTCCTCGTCGTCGTCCGGGATCTGGTCCGAGTCGGCGACCAGCGCGACCCGCTCCAGGAAGTCGGCCAGCGAGCCGACCGGCGGCGTGCCCTCCTCGTCGGCGTCCGGCCGCTCGCCCGGGTCCTGCTCGTACTCCAGGGCGACGGAGGCGAGCTCCTGGAGGTTCTCCACCCGGGTCTCGTCCTGCGGGTCGGTGGAGGCCTGGAGCTCGGCCAGGTAGCCGGTCTCCTCCAGGACGGCCTCCAGCACCGCCGCCGGGCCCGCGCCCGACTCGACCACCTGGCGCAGTCCGGCCATCAGGGTGTTGAACTTCTTGACGGCGTTGGCCGAGCGCGCGGCCATCCCGTACGCCTCGTCGACCCGCACCAGCGCCTGGGCGAAGGAGATCCGCTCCCGCGAGGCCAGCGCGTCGATCATCGCCTCGGCCCGCTCGCCGATGCCGCGCTTGGGCACGTTGAGGATCCGGCGCAGCGGCACGGTGTCCTCCGGGTTGGAGAGCACCCGCAGGTACGCCAGGACGTCCCGGACCTCCTTGCGCTCGTAGAAGCGCACCCCGCCGACGACCTTGTACGGCAGGCCGACCCGGATGAACACCTCCTCGAACACGCGGGACTGGGCGTTGGTCCGGTAGAAGATCGCGACGTCGCCGGGCTTGGCCTCGCCCTTGTCGGTGAGCCGGTCGATCTCGTCGGCGATGAACTGGGCCTCGCCGTGCTCGTCGTCCGCGACGTAGCCGACGACCTTCTCGCCGTGGTCCCCGGCCGTCCACAGCTTCTTCTCGCGGCGGTTGGCGTTGCGCTCGATGACGGCGTTGGCGGCGCTCAGGATGGTCTGGGTGGAGCGGTAGTTCTGCTCCAGCAGGATCGTGGTCGCGTTCGGGTAGTCCTCCTCGAACTGGAGGATGTTGCGGATGGTCGCGCCGCGGAAGGCGTAGATCGACTGGTCCGCGTCACCGACCACGCACAGCTCGGCCGGCGGCACCTCGGCCAGCCGCCCGGCCGCCGGGTTCACCAGCTCCCCGTCCACGGTGCGCCTGGGCGCGGCGGCGACGGATCCTCCGCTGAGCTCCCGGACCAGCATGTACTGGGCGTGGTTGGTGTCCTGGTACTCGTCGACCAGGATGTGCCGGAACCGGCGCCGGTAGTGCTCGGCGACGTCGGGGAAGGCCTGCAGCAGGTTCACCGTCGTCATGATGATGTCGTCGAAGTCCAGCGCGTTGGCCTCGCGCAGCCGCCGCTGGTAGAGCGCGTACGCCTCGGCGAGCTTCTTCTCCATCGGGTTGGCGGCCTGGTCGGCGAAGGTCTCCTCGTCGATCAGCTCGTTCTTGAGGTTGCTGACCTTCGCCGTGAACGACTTCGGCGGGTACTGCTTCGGGTCCAGGTCGAGGTCGCGGCAGACCAGCGACATCAGCCGCTGCGAGTCGGCCGAGTCGTAGATCGAGAAGCTGGAGGTGAAGCCCAGCTGCTTGGACTCGCGGCGCAGGATGCGCACGCAGGCGCTGTGGAAGGTGGAGACCCACATCGCCCGGGCGCGCGGGCCGACCAGCGCCTCGACGCGCTCGCGCATCTCGCCGGCCGCCTTGTTGGTGAAGGTGATCGCCAGGATCTCCCCCGGCTGCACCCCGCGGGCGCCCAGCAGGTGGGCGATCCGGTGGGTCAGCACCCGGGTCTTGCCCGAGCCGGCGCCGGCCACGATCAGCAGCGGCGAGCCCGCGTGCAGCACCGCCTCGCGCTGCGGGTCGTTCATCCCCTCCAGCAGCTGCGCCGGGTCCACCACCGTCCGCGCGGCACCGTTGCGGTACCAGGCGTCCCGCTCCGCCTCGGCGGCGTGGTCGGTCTGGAACAGGCCGTCCGGGATGGCCTCCTCGTACGCGTCGTACGGGGCCTCCTCCTCGTACGGCGGGGGCTCCTCACCGATGGCGTCGACGGGCGCGTCGGGCTGCTTCGACCCGGCGGCGGGTGCCTCGAAACCGGGGAGCGGAAGGTCGTCAAAGAGGCTACTCATGGCACATCGAGTCTATGGCCACCCACCGACAAGCCCGCCCGCCCCGGACGATCCGGGGCGGGCGGGCTCCGTGGCGGCGCCCCAGGACGCCGGGGTGCCTCAGACCAGGCGGCGGGCGGTGGCCCAGCGGGTCAGCTCGTGGCGGTTGCTGAGCTGGAGCTTGCGCAGGACGGCGGAGACGTGGCTCTCGACCGTCTTCACCGAGATGAAGAGCTGCTTGGCGATCTCCTTGTAGGCGTAGCCGCGGGCGATCAGCCGCAGGACCTCGCGCTCGCGCTGGGTGAGCCGGTCCAGGTCCTCGTCCACCGGCGGGGTGTCGGTGGCGGCGAAGGCGTCCAGCACGAAGCCGGCCAGCCGGGGCGAGAACACCGCGTCGCCGTCGGCGATCCGGAAGATCGCGTTCACCAGGTCGGTGCCGGTGATGGTCTTGGTGACGTAGCCGCGCGCGCCGCCGCGGATGACGCCGATGACGTCGTCGGCGGCGTCCGACACCGACAGCGCCAGGAACTTCACCCCGCCCTGCTCGCCCATCACCCCGACCGAGCGGCGCAGCACCTCGACGCCGCCGCCGCCCGGCAGGTGGACGTCGAGCAGCACCACGTCCGGCCTGGTCTCGGCGACCACCCGGACCGCCGAGTCCACGTCGTCGGCCTCGCCGACCACGTCGATGCCGGTCACCTCGGTGCGGCCGATCTCGGCCCTGACCCCCGTCCGGAACATCCGGTGGTCGTCCACCAGCACGACCCGGGCCGTGCGCTCCGGAGCTGCCTCAGTCATTCGTTCTCTCCATCTCCAGCTCGACCTCGGTGCCGCCGCCCGCCGCCGGCCGCACCCGTGCGGTGCCGCCGTTGCGCTTCATCCGGCCGATGATCGACTCCCGTACGCCCATCCGGTCCTCGGGCACCGTGTCGGGGTCGAAGCCGGGGCCGTGGTCGCGGACGAACACCGACACCGTCCTCCCCTCGACCTCGGCGTAGACCTGGACCGGTCCCCCGCCACCGTACTTGGCCGCGTTGACGGTCGCCTCCCTCGCGGCCTGCATCTGGGCCGCGATCCGCTCGTCCATCGGGCAGTCGCCGACGATCACCAGCTCGACCGGGACGCCGTGCCGGTCCTCGACCTCGGCGACGGCGGCCCGCAGGCTCTCCGCCATGGTGTCCGGCGCGGCCTCGGCGGCGGCCTCCGGGCGGTACAGCCACAGCCGCAGCTCGCGCTCCTGCGAGCGGGCCAGCCGCAGCACCTCCTTGGGGTCCTCGGCCCGGCGCTGGATCAGGGTCAGGGTGTGCAGCACGGAGTCGTGGATGTGCGCGGCGATCTCGGCGCGCTCCTGGGCCCGGATGCGGGCGGTGCGCTCGGCCCCGAGGTCCTGCCAGAGCCGCAGGCCGTACGGGCCGAGCAGCACCAGCACACCGGCCAGCACGGCGAGCGAGGCCTCGATCACCGAGGCGAGCGTGGAGCCGCTGCCCTGCATGGCGAGCAGCGCGATGGTGCCCGCGACGGCGAGCAGCACGCCGGTGCCGACCCGGGTGTAGGCGCCGCGCCGCTTCTCACCCTCCTCGATGCCGAACCAGCGCTGCCAGCGCGAGTCGTCGGCCTGCCGCCAGACCAGCGCCACGCCGACGCCGATCGCCAGCAGCGGCCAGGTGTACGGCTTGGCGGTCTGCCAGCCGAGCACGTTGAGCAGGGCGATCACGCCGACCACCGTCATCACCAGGGCGGCGAGCTGGCCGAGGCCGCCCTGCCCGGCCTTGCCGGCCGACTCGGCCTCCTCCCCCTCCGCCGGGGCGCCCACCGGCTCGCCCTGCAGGGTGAGCTGGAGCAGTCGGCGCATCCGGCCCACCCAGCCGCCGGCCTGGCCGGCCTTGCTCAGCAGGCCGCCCTGCACCCCCGGCGAGGCCGGGACGAACGCCCCGTTGAAGTACACCCACTGGGCGCCGGCGCGCTGCGAGGGCTCGCCGATGCCGATCGGCACCACGAACCAGAACGCGGCGTACAGCAGCGCGCCGATCCCCTGCGCGAAGAACAGCACGACGAAGGCGATCCGCACCCACCGCACCGGCAGCCCGAGGTGCACCGCCAGGCCGTGCGCGACGCCGCCCAGCATCCGTCCCTGCGGGCTGCGGTAGAGCCGGCGGTAGGGGGGCCGCCCGTCGTCGGGCGCGCTCGGGTCGGCGCCGGCCGACGACGCGGTGTCGGGGGCGATGGATCGGGGATCGGTACCGGGGGCTGCCACGCCACCGATGGTTCCACGCGGGCACCCGCGGGCGCATCAGGGTGTGTCCCCATCCCGTATCAGGGACAAGTCAGGGTACGGACAGGGCTCGACCCGGTTGGGCCGGGCGGTCCTCTGCCGGAAGGATGGTGTCCATGACCGAGGACCCCCGCATCGAGGAAACCGGGCCCGCCGCCCCGCCGGAACCGGACCGCCCGCCACTGACCAGGACCGAGCACCACCGCGTGGTGGCCGGCGTCTGCGGCGGCCTCGGCCGGCACCTGGACATCGACCCGGTGGTCTTCCGGGTTGTCACGGTGGTGCTCTGCCTCTCCGGCGGCCTCGGGCTGTTCCTGTACGGCCTGGCCTGGCTGATCGTCCCGACCGACGACGGGGCCAAGGGCCGCGGCGGGCGCACCGAGCTCCAGCGGGTGCTCACCGGGCGGGTGGACGGCCAGTCGGTCGGCGCGGTGCTGCTGACCGTGATCGGCACCGGGGTCTTCTTCTCCTCGATGGGTGACGGCGGCCAGCTGTTCCCGCTGCTGCTGCTCGCCGCCCTGGTCTTCCTGGCGGTGCGCTACGACCCGGACCGCCGCCGGGGCCGGGGGCGCGAGCACCGGAACGGCGGCCCGTACGACCGCCACTTCCCCGGGTCCGAGGGCACCGGCGGCACCGCCGCGGACGGTGCCGGGGCCTACCGCTGGCCGCGGCCGGAGCAGGACGGGTCCGCCCGGGCCGCCGGGAAGGCCCCCGCCGACGGCGCCGGCGGCTACCTGTGGGACCCGCGCCACCCGGAGCGCAACCCGTACGGGGCCACCGCCCCGGCCGCCCCGACCCCGCCCCACGGCACGCCGACCCCGCCGTACGGCACCCCGGTGCCGCCGGCCGGCACCCCGGCCCAGCCCTGGTGGCAGCGCGCCGACCTGCCGGAGGGCGACCCGCTGCGCAAGGAGGGCGCGAAGCGCCGCCCCGAGGCCGCCGCCGCACGGCGCCCCCGGGAGCGCTCGGCACTCGGCTTCTTCGGCTTCCTGCTGGCGATCGGCGCCGCCGCCGCGGTCTGGTCCGCCTCCGTCGACCGCGGCCACAACCCCACCGTGCTGAGCGCGACGGTGCTGGCCACCGCGCTGCTGGTGGTGGGCCTGACGCTGCTGGTCGGCGCGAAGTTCGGCCGGGCCCGGCGGCTGGCGGTGACCGGTCTGCTGCTCACCCTGGCGCTGGCCTTCGTCGGCCACTCGCCGGACTCCGTGCGCGACGCGGTGGGCGACCGCGCCTGGACCGTCGCCTCGGCGTCCGACCTGCACGACCGGTACAACCTGGGCGCCGGGGAGATCAGGCTGGACCTGTCCGGACTCGACCCGGCCGGGGCCGCCCTCGCCACCAAGGTCGACCTGGGCGTCGGCGACATGACCGTCACCGTGCCGGACGACGTGACGGTGAACCTGGTGACCCGGATCGGCCTCGGCAACGTCGCCCTCCCCGGTGACCGGAGCGACGGCACCGGGCGGCACACCTACCTGATCGGCCCTGCCAACGGGCAGCCGGCCAAGGGGACCCTCAATCTCGAACTCGGGATCGGGCTCGGCAACATCAAGGTGGTCCAGCAGTGAGGAAGCACCGGCTCGACCTGTTCTCGCTGATCGCGGGCGCGCTGTTCACGGTGATCGCCGTGCTCTACCTGGTCGCGGCGCTCAACGACCAGTCGGTGAACGGGCGGATCGTCATCCCGGTCACCTTCATCGTGCTCGGCGTCGGCGGCCTGGCCGGCGCGGTCGCGGCGGTGGCCCGGCGCGGCCGGCCCGACCGCGAGGAGTGACCCGCCCCGCCCGACCGCCCCGGGCCGTCAGCTCTGCTGCGGGCCCAGGGTCAGCCGGTCCCCGTCCTTGCTGACGGCGTACCTGGGCAGCGGCTTGACCGCCGGCCCGTTGACCACCGCGCCGGTCGCGGCGTCGAACCGGGAGCCGTGGCAGGGGCAGTACAGCTGGCCGTTCTTCGGCGCGTCCACGGCGCAGCCCGCGTGGGTGCACACGGCGGAGAAGGCGCAGTACTGGCCGGCCTTGGGCTGGACGATGTAGACGGCGTCCCCGGTGGCCGGGTCCTTGACCTGGGCCGAGCCGCCGACCGGCACGCTCGCGGCGGGCACCGCGGGGGCCGGGGCGCCGGAGGCCGGGGCCGCCGACTGCTTGGGCGCGGCCGTCCGGTCCCGGCCGAAGGTGCGGGTCAGCGAGCCGGTGAGCAGCCCGGCCCCGCCGATCGCGACGGCCGCGATCCCGCCGTCCACCAGGGCCCGGCGCTTGACGTGGTCCTCGCCCAGCCCGCGCTCGCGGTCCCGCCCGGCCCGGCGGGCCAGGTAGCCGTCCACCGACAGGTACGGCGTGCCGGCCAGCAGCAGCGGCGTCCAGGCCATCAGGTAGGCCAGGTCGTTGCCGAGGTAGTACGGCGAGACGCTCCAGCTGACGGTCAGCCACAGGCTGAGGTTGAGCAGGGCGCCGCCGAGCGCGGCGGCCCGGCCCCAGAGGCCGACCAGGGTGCCGAGGCCCACCGCCAGCTCGCCGAAGGCGATGGCGAGCGCGAACAGGGTCGGGTGGTCGAGGGCGGGGCCGAGCAGGAAGGAGATCGGGCTGCCGCCCGCCTTGGCGGCCTGGGTCTGCGAGACGAAGGAGGCCGGGTCGCCCGCTCCGGCCAGGAAGTGGGCGTCGGAGAGCTTGTCGAGGGCGGCGTAGACGAACGTGACGCCGAGGAAGAGCCGCAGGGGCAGCAGCGCGTACCTGGACGCGAGCGCCCTCCGCTGCGCCGCCCGGGCGGCCCGGCCGGCCGCTCCCCCACCGGCCGGCACCGGGTTGCTGGCCTCCGACATCCCTCACACCTTCCCTCGCCGCCCGCCACTCCCTGACAGGTCCGGTCCGCATTCTGCCCGCTCCCGACCGCTTTCGGTGGGAGGTCCCTCCCGGAGAGCGGCGCCCGCACCGCGAAACGGCCGCGCCGTCGCTCCCTTCAGTACGGGAACGACGGCGCGGCCGTTCAGGCATCGGCCTCAGGACGAGGAAGCGCCCCGGCGGCCGGTGGGAGGGGTCACTCCCACTCGATGGTGCCCGGCGGCTTGCTGGTGACGTCGACGACGACGCGGTTCACGTCGCGGACCTCGTTGGTGATCCGGGTGGAGATCTTCGCCAGCACGTCGTACGGCAGGCGCGACCAGTCGGCGGTCATGGCGTCCTCGGACGAGACCGGGCGCAGCACGATCGGGTGACCGTAGGTGCGGCCGTCGCCCTGCACGCCCACGCTGCGGACGTCGGCGAGCAGCACGACCGGGCACTGCCAGATCTCGCGGTCCAGACCGGCCGCGGTCAGCTCCTCGCGGGCGATCGCGTCGGCGTCGCGGAGCAGGTCCAGACGCTCCTTGGTGACCTCGCCGACGATCCGGATGCCCAGGCCCGGGCCCGGGAACGGCTGGCGCTGGACGATCTCCTCCGGCAGGCCCAGCTCCTGGCCGACCATCCGGACCTCGTCCTTGAACAGCTTGCGCAGCGGCTCGACCAGCTGGAACTGGAGGTCCTCGGGCAGGCCGCCGACGTTGTGGTGGGACTTGATGTTGGCGGTGCCCTCGCCGCCGCCGGACTCCACCACGTCCGGGTACAGGGTGCCCTGGACCAGGAAGTCGACCGACTCGCCGTGCTCGCCGGCCTCGGCGATGATCTCGGCCTGGGCCTGCTCGAACACGCGGATGAACTCGCGGCCGATGATCTTGCGCTTCTCCTCGGGGTCGGTGACCCCCTTCAGCGCGTTCAGGAAGCGCTCGGAGGCGTCGACGACCTTCAGCTGGACGCCGGTGGCGGCCACGAAGTCCTTCTCGACCTGCTCGGTCTCGCCCTTGCGCATCAGGCCGTGGTCGACGTAGACGCAGGTCAGCTGGTCGCCGATGGCGCGGTTGACCAGCGCGGCCGCGACCGCGGAGTCCACGCCGCCGGACAGGCCGCAGATGGCGCGCTTGTCGCCGACCTGCTCGCGGATCAGGGCGACCTGCTCCTCGACCACGCTGCCGGTGGTCCAGGTGGGGGCGATGCCGGCGCCGCGGTAGAGGAAGTGCTCCAGGATCTGCTGGCCGTGGTCGGAGTGCAGCACCTCGGGGTGGTACTGGACGCCGTACAGCCGGGCCTCGTCGTTCTCGAAGGCCGCGACCGGGACCAGGTCGGTGGAGGCGGTGACGGCGAAGCCCTCCGGGGCGGCCGAGCAGGCGTCGCCGTGCGACATCCACACCGAGTGCTGCGCCGGGACGCCCTCGAACAGGGTGGAGCCGCTGCGGGAGACGGTCAGCGGGGTGCGGCCGTACTCGCGGGCGCCGTTGTTGTCGACGGTGCCGCCGAGGGTCTTGGCCATCAGCTGGAAGCCGTAGCACATGCCGAAGACCGGGACACCGGCCTCGAAGATCGCGCGGTCGATCTGCGGCGCGCCCTCTTCGTAGACCGACGACGGGCCGCCGGAGAGGATGATCGCCTTGGGGTTCTTGGCGAGCATCTCGGCGACCGGCATGCTGCTCGGCACGATCTCGCTGTAGACCCGCGCCTCACGCACCCGACGGGCGATGAGCTGGGCGTACTGGGCGCCGAAGTCGACCACCAGAACGGGGTCGTTGTCCGGCGCGGACTGGACGGGAATTGCAGAGGACACAGACGGCCTTCCGGCAGCGGTATCGAGGTGCCCGCGCGTGACCGCCTCCCCGGCAGGGGGGCTGCGGCTGCGGCGGACGGTGTGGGGTGTCTGGACACCGATTCTACCGGGCTGTCCGGTTTCACTCGTCTGCCCGTCCGAACGACCGTGACCGGGCGGGGCGGCGGTTCGTTGCTTCCTACGAACGTACGGCCGCGCCGCGTCCGCCAGACGCGCCGCCCGCCCCCGCGGGGGCACCGCCGTACGGCAGCAGGACCACGCGTGGAGTTCCATCCCAGTCCACCGGCGCACGTGGTGCCGCCGCCCGGCCCGCCGGGCAGCGGCACCGTGGGACCGTGCGCGGGTGCCGCGGCCGGCCAGCAGGGGACAGCGACCCCGGCCGCGACTGGGCCGAGAGGTGGGACGGCCGGAGTCCGGGGACGCCCGGGGCCGGCCGTCGCACCCCCGGTCCGGTCCGGTGCGCGCCCGGGCGCACTCCCCCTTCACCCCGCGCCGCTACGCGCGTCCCCGTGCGCCACAACCATCCGGACCACTACGCACCGTGATCATCGGCGGCGGCCCCGGCAGGAAATGCTCTGTGCCGAACTGTGCCGAACCGGTTGCAGAGCGAGCCCTCCGTCCAGCACGATGCTCGTTGTACGCGGTTCTCCCGGCGCCTCACGGCTCACCGAGGGGGCCCGCGACGGCGTTCTCCGCAGCCGCGCCACGGAAGGCGGCCGCGGTTCCTCAGTTCACGCTCCGTGAGCGTAGGACCGGCGCAGACCTGTGCGCCGAGCCACCGCGCACGGGCGTGCGCGCCCCGCGCGGCCGGCCACCCACGCCGGAGCCGCGCGGCGCGCCCCGAAGCCGACCGACCCGACGGCGCTCCTCCCCCGGCGCCGTCACCCCAGCACCGGCGCGGCCCTGACGCCGAGTGCTGAACGACAAAGGGCCCCGTTCCCCCGCGGGGCCCTTTGCCCTTTCCTCTTCCTCAGGGATGCGCGCTCAGGGACGCGCGCTCAGGGGTGCCCGCTCAGGGGTGCTCGCGCCACACGCTCGGGTCGACCGGCTCCTCGGCCGGAGGCGGCGGCACCGCGCCGGGCACGGGCGTCCCGCCGGTCGGGGCGGGCGGCTCCTCGTGCGAGCCGAGCACCTCGCTCACCCCGCCGCCGGGGGCGAACGGCGCGTCCTGCGGCGCGGCGGCCCGCGGCGGCACCCCGTGCCCCGGAACGCCCTGAGCCGGCACCCCTTGGGCCGGCACCCCCTGGGCCGGAACGCCGTACGGCGGCGTCGCGTACGGCACCTGCGGCGGCACCGCCGGATGGGGCACCGTGCCCCGCCCCGGGGCGAACGGGGACTCGGCGTACGGCACGGCGCCCTGCGGCGCACCCGCGCCCCGGCCGCGGAAGGCCGCCAGCAGCGGCGGCACCAGCAGCGCGCCGGCCAGCGCCCAGACCGCGTTGGCCACCAGCACGCTCACGAAGGCCGGCCCGCCCGACTCCTCCTGGGAGATCTCCATCCGCGCCGAGCCGATCCAGCCCGAGCTGGACGTGGTCCGCGTCATCAGCACGCCGGAGACCGTCATCAGCAGGGTGAGCGCCCCGGCGTGCACGGCGGCCAGGCGCAGCCGGTCGGCCGCGTCCAGCCCCCGCCGGAACGCCACCCGGCCGAGCAGGGCCGCCGAGACGAGCGCGAGCAGCCCGGCCCAGCGCCAGTCGCCGGTCAGGTCGTGCAGGTCGAAGAAGGAGAAGTCGGTCTCGCTGCTGCGGTCGCCCCAGGAGGAGTCGCCGCGGGAGCCGTCGCTGCCGGACAGGCCGGAGTGCGCCCGGAAGGTCGCCCCCGAGCCGAAGCCGAGCAGGTTGAGGCCGAGGTTGGGCAGGAAGGCCAGCGAGATCCCGGTCTGCGCCCCGCTCTCGCTGGTGGCCGCGACCAGGACGAAGGCCGTCACCGAGGACAGCCCGACCGTGACCGCCAGCGCCTGGCCGGCGGCCAGCGCGGACACCGCCCAGCCGCGCACCGCGCGGCTGCGCCAGGCGGCCCAGCGCAGCGCGTCGGTGCCGTGGACGAGGAAGGCCAGCAGGCCGGCCAGCACCGCGGTCCAGGCGACCGCCTCCAGCCAGCCGGAGCCCGCCGTGATCAGCGGTTGACCGGACTTCTGGGCGCCGGAGCCGAAGTCGCCGAAGTAGTCGGGTTTCGCGGCGCGGCCCGAGGGGTTCCATTCGGTGCCGCCGAGCAGCCCGAGCAGTCCGCTCACCGCCGCGAGGACCAAGGCGGTGCGCAGCGCCTCGGCGGCGGCCTGGCCCCGGGTGAGCTGGCCCACCACGGCCTTGCGCCGGCGCAGCCCGGCCCGCAGGCCGAGCCAGAGCGCCAGGCACCACAGGACGGTGACGGTCATCGGCAGCACCCGGAGGGCGATCTCCAGCCGGTCGGTCCGGTCGTGGCCCAGCGGGCTCTGGTACCCGAGCCGGAACGGTGCGCCGAGCGCGTTCAGGGCCATCGACACCGCCGAGCCGAAGCGCTCGCCGAAGCCGGCCGACTGGAACCGGTACTCGTACTGGTAGTCGCTCGGGATCGCCGCGACGAGCGCGGCGGCCAGCAGGACGAGGGTCGGCGCGACGGCCACCTTGACGGCCGGGCGCCAGTCCGCGGCGGTCAGCAGGCGCTGGAAGGCGGGCTGCTTGTCGTACTCCTGCCCGGCACCCCAGCTGCCCAGGGCGGGCGGGACCGCGGCCACCGGCCCGTACCCGGGCTGGGGTCCGTACCCCGGCTGCGGTCCGTACGGCGGCGGGACGGGCGGAGCCGCACCCGGCGGAGGCGGCGGGACGGCGGGCGGGACGGCGGCCGCCGGGGCAGGGGGCGCGAACGGCCGACCGCACGACCCGCAGGCGGGCGCCCCCTCCTCCGAAGTCGCCCCGCACGATGTGCAGTTGGCCATGGCCCGCGTTCCCCCCGCTCGACGAGTCCCTGGCCGCTCCAGGGAGCCCGTTTATCCCATCGGACCCGAACGGATGTCAACCGGGAACCGGGGCAGGCGGATTGGCCCGTCGGGCCGGTTTCAGCCGCGCTTCTTCGGGACCTCCGGGACGGGCAGCAGCGGCAGCCGCAGCGCGCCGAACGCGCCCTCGGGCACGGCCGGCCGGGCCGGCGCCACCGCCGCCACCCGCAGGTACTCCGCGCCCTGGGCCGGGCGCTGGTCCGCCTCGCCCTTGTTCGGCCACATCGACATGGCGCGCTCGGCCTGGGCGGTGATGGTGAGCGAGGGGTTGACGCCCAGGTTGGCGGAGACGGCCGAACCGTCCACCACGCTGATCCCGGGGTAGCCGTACAGCCGGTGGTACGGGTCCACCACGCCGGTCTCGGGGGCGTCGCCGATCGGGCAGCCGCCGAGGAAGTGCGCCGTCATCGGGATGTCGAAGATCTCGCCGACGGTGCTGCCCGGGAAGCCGTTGATCTCGTCGGCCAGCGCCTGGGCGCCCTGTTCCGCCGCCGGGATCCAGGTCGGGTTGGGTTCGCCGTGGCCCTGGCCGGAGGTGAGCCGGGCCTTGCCGAGCGGGCCCTTCTTCAGCGAGACGGTGATCGAGTTGTCCAGCGACTGCATCACCAGGCCGATGATCGTCTTCTCGGACCAGCGGCGCTGGTTCATCGAGCGGGCGAAGGTCACCGGGTGGAGCGCCGTGTTGCCCAGGTAGCGCAGCCAGCGCGGGACCGCCCCACCGCCCCTGACCTGGGCGATGGACAGCGCGCCCATCGCGTTGGAGCCCTTGCCGTAGCGGACCGGCTCGATGTGGGTGTTGGCGTCCGGGTGGATCGAGGAGGTGATCGCCACGCCCTTGGTGAAGTCCGCCTTGCCGCCGTAGCGCCGGTCGGTGGTCTGCGCGCCCACCAGGGCCTCGGAGTTGGTGCGGGTCAGCTCGCCCAGCCGCGCCGAGATCCGGGGCAGGTGGCCGCCGTCCCGCATCCGGTGCAGCAGCGACTGGGTGCCGTAGGTGCCGGCCGCGACGACCACCCGGGCCGCGGTGACGGTCCGCGCGCCCGCCTTCACCCGGTCGGTCCTCGACCGCGCGTCGGTGCGGCGCACGTCCACCGCGTAGCCGCCGCTCCCGTCGGCCCCTTCGATCTCCCGGATCCGGGCCACCGTGGTGAGCGGGTGGATCTCCGCCCCGCCCCGCTCGGCCAGGTACAGGTAGTTCTCGGTGAGCATGTTCTTGGCGCCGTGCCGGCAGCCGGTCATGCACTCGCCGCACTCCACGCAGGCCTTGCGGGCCGGGCCGGCACCGCCGAAGTACGGGTCGGCGACCTCGCTCCCGGGGGCCGCCTTGGCGGTGCCGTCGGTGTCCTCGCCGTCGCCGAAGAAGACCCCGACCGGCGCCATGTGGAAGGTGTCACCGACGCCCATCCGCTCGGCGGCCGCCTTGAGGTGGACGTCGGAGGGGGTGAGGGTCGGGTTGAGCCGGACCCCGAGCATCCGCTGCGCCTGGTCGTAGAACGGCGCCAACTCCTGTTGCCAGTCGGTGATGTGGCGCCACTGGCGGTCCTCGAAGAAGGCCTTCGGCGGCACGTACAGGGTGTTGGCGTAGTTCAGCGAGCCGCCGCCGACCCCGGCGCCGGCCAGGATCAGCACGTTGGCCAGCAGGTGGATCCGCTGGATGCCGTACAGCCCGAGCGCCGGCGCCCACAGGTAGTTCGGCAGGTCCCAGGAGTTCCTGGGCAGTTCGTCCCGGTCGAAGCGCCGGCCGGCCTCCAGGACGGCGACCCGGTAGCCCTTCTCGGTCAGCCGCAGGGCCGCGACCGAACCGCCGAAGCCGGACCCGACCACCACCACGTCGTAGTCGAACTCCGCCGCACCGCCGGACTGCACCATCTGCCACCGCTCCTTCACCGGGTGAACCTGCCTGTGGGTACCGCGAACCGGGCCCCGCCGCAGGTGCGGGGCCCTGGGGCCTGTCTACGGGGGCCTACTTGAAGCGCAGCGCCTTGAGCGCCCGCAGCCCGCCGGTCATCAGGGCGGCGAACTGCTTGTCGTCCAGGCCGAACGAGGGCGCGATCGGCATCAGCCGCTGGGTCGCGACGGTCTGCGCCTCGGTGAAGCGCAGGATGCCCTCCGCGCCGTGCCGGCGGCCCAGCCCGGAGTCGCCCATGCCGCCCATCGGCGAGCCGACCGAGCCGTACGCGGCGGCGTACGCCTCGTTGACGTTGACCGTGCCGGTGCGCAGCCGGGCAGCGACCGCCCGGCCGCGCCGCAGGTCCCTGGTCCAGACGCTGGAGTTCAGGCCGTACGGCGTGGAGTTGGCGGCGGCCACCGCCTCCTCCTCGGTGTCGAAGCGGTAGAGGGAGACGACCGGGCCGAAGGTCTCCTCGGCGCAGACCGCCATCTCCGGGGTGACGCCGTCGAGGATGGTCGGCTCGTAGAAGAGCGGGCCGAGGTCCGGCCGGGCGCGCCCGCCGGCCACCACGGTGGCACCCGCCTTGACCGCCTCCTCCACGTGCCGGCCGGTGGTCTCCAGCTGGCGGGCGGAGACCAGCGAGCCCATGTCCGCGCCGTACGCGAGGCCGCCGCCGAGGCGCAGCGCCCGGGTGCGGGCGGCGAAGCGCTCCAGGAACTCGTCGGCGACCGAGCGGTGCACCAGCAGCCGCTCGATCGAGATGCAGAGCTGTCCGGCGGAGGAGAAGCAGGCCCGTACGGCGCCCGCGGCGGCCGCGTCGAGGTCGGCGTCGGCGAGCACCAGCATGGCGTTCTTGCCGCCGAGTTCGAGCGAGGCGCCGACCAGCCGGGCGGCGGCGCGCTGGGCGACGTCGCGGCCGGTGCGGGTGGAGCCGGTGAACGAGACGTAGTCGGCGTGCTCCACCACGGCGGGGCCGATCACCGGGCCGTCGCCGATCACGATCTGCCACAGGTCGGCGGGCAGTCCGGCCTCGATCAGCAGCTCGCGGGCCCACAGCGCGGTCAGCGCGGTCTGGGTGTCGGGCTTGTTGACGACCGCGTTGCCGGCCACGAAGGCCGGCAGGGCGTCACCGACGGACAGCTCCAGCGGGTAGTTCCACGGCGAGATGTGGCCGACCACGCCCTTGGGGCGGCGGGCCTCGACGGCGTGGGTGAGCACCGGCAGCGCGCCGCCGTGCCGCTTGTCCTTGAGGTACCCGTGCGCGGCCCGCCCGTAGTGCCGGGCGGCCATGGCGACGGCCAGCACCTCCTCGAAGGCGTGCAGCCGGGCCTTGCCGGTCTCCGCCTGGACGAGGTCCAGCACCTCGTCCTGCCGCTTGAGCAGCAGGTCGTGGAAGCGCAGCAGGACGGCGGCGCGGCGGCGCACCGGCAGCGCGGCCCAGGCCCCCTGGGCGCGGCGGGCCAGCTGGAAGGCGACCTCGACGTCGGCCGGGGTGGACTGCGGCAGGCTGGCCAGCCGTTCGCCGGTCAGCGGGGCGACGGTCTCCACCAGGTCGGGTTCACCGGTGGCGGTGACGCCGGTGGCAAGCCTGGCGACCAGGGACGGCGGGACGGCCGCGGCGACGGTCCGGCCGCCGCCGGGGGCCGCCGGGTTGCCGGCGCCGGAGGGTTCGGTGGCCACTGCGTCTGCTGTGAGGTCCGACATACGGCGCAGCCTAGGCGCTCGGCGGCCGGTCCGGTACCCGTCGGTAACAAGAATCTGCCGCAGTCGGGCGAAAGCGGGCGCCCCCGCCCGACCCGGTCAGCGGCTCGGGGCGAAGTTGTTGAGCACCGCGTAGAAGCGCTGCTCGGCCTCGTTCCACTCGTTGCCCCGGTCCGGGCTGGACGAGTAGATCGCGTAGCTGGTGCCGTCCTGGCTGATGAACTCGGTCTCGATCGCGCGCCGGCGGCCGCCCTCCTTGGCCAGGTAGCTGAACTCCCAGACCGCCGCCTCCTGGCCCTTCACCGCCGTGCCGGCCATCCGGTGCTGCTTGTAGTCCTTGAGCGACTTGGCGACGGTGGCCTCCATCTGCCGCATGTGCTCCAGCGGCTTGACCGACTGGCCGACCGTGACGGCGAACTGGAGGTAGTGCACCTTGCCGTCGGGGCTGTAGTAGATCTGGTTGTCCCCGGCGCTGATCCGCTGCCAGGACGGGGTGCCGTTCGGCAGCGGGAAGCGGAAGCCGGCCGGGTCGTCGACCCAGTGGTAGCCGCTGGGCGGCGCCGCCGCGGGGGTGGCGTCGCTGGTGGGCTCCGGTCCGGTGGACTCGGCGGCGGTCGGCGTCGGGTCGTCGGGGGTGTCGCCGCCGACCACGTGCCGGGTGACCAGGAAGGTGCCCGCGGCGGCCAGCAGGCCGACGGCCACCGCTATGCCGACGATCTTCAGCAGGTTGCGGCGCTTGGCCGGTCCCCGCTCCGGCGCAATGGAGTGCGGCACCGGCGCGACGGGACCGGTGTGCGCCCGGGCAGCGTCCTGCGCGCCCCCGGCGGTGTCCGGTTCGGCGAGGACGGGCGCGGCAGGAACAGCGGCGACCGCAGGGACGGCGGGCACAGCAGGGACAGCGGGGACGGCGGCCCCGGAGGCCTTCGGCTCGGTCGGCTCCTCGGAGCCCTCGGCCGGCTCCGCCACGGCCACCGGGCCCTCCGTGCGGTCCACCACCGGCACCGACCGGGTGGGCGTACGCACCGACGGAACCGACTTCAGGCCCATCGTGTGCCCGGCCCGCACCTCGGCCAGCATCGCGGCCGCCTCGTCCGCGGTGGGCCGCTCGGCCGGGTCCTTCGCCATCAGCGCGGCCAGCACCGGCCCCAGCGGCCCGGCCCGCCGCGACTCCGGCAGCGGCTCGTCGACCACCGCGGCGAGCGTGGTGATCGGCGAGTCCCGCCGGAACGGCGACTGGCCCTCGACCGCCGCGTACAGCGTCGCCCCGAGGCCCCACAGGTCGGAGGCGGGACCGGGCCGCTCGCCCTGGGCGCGCTCCGGGGCCAGGTAGTCCGGCGAGCCGACCAGGTCGCCCGGCCGGGTCAGCTCGGTCGAGCCCTCGTACTTCGCGATGCCGAAGTCCAGCAGCACCACCCGCCCGGTGCCGCGCTCCAGCAGCACGTTGGCCGGCTTCACGTCCCGGTGCAGCACGCCCAGCTGGTGGCCGCGGTGCAGCGCGGCCAGCACCTGGCTGCCGACCTCGGCGGCGGCGCGCGGCTGCAGGGTGCCGTCCTGGCTGATCACGTCGGCCAGCGAGCGGCCGTCGACCAGCTCCATCACGATCCACGGCCGGCCGTCCTGCTCCAGCACGTCGTGCACGGTGATCACACCGGGGTGCTTGATCCGCGCGGCCGCGCTGGCCTCGCGCTTCATCCGGGTGTGCAGGATCTGCAGGTCCTCCTCGGGCAGGTGGTTGACGGTCAGCTCCTTGACCGCGACCTCCCGGTCGAGCATCCGGTCCCAGGCCCGCCAGACGGTGCCCATGCCGCCCCGGCCGAGCCGCTCGCCGAGCTCGTACCGCCCGGCCAGCAAACGCTCCGCCTCGGCCGCCTCCGGCCGGTCCTGCACGCCCATCTGCGCCCGCTCCCCCACACATTCCGCCTGCCGTCACCGCGACGGAGGGCCTGGTGCAGACCACTGTTCGAACAAATCCCACGCACACATTAGGCGCACCTTGCCGCCCCCGGTAATCACGCCCACCCCCCGGACCGGTGGAACGGAATCCGGGCGGGCCGTCAGCCTGCGAACAGCACCACCGCGACGATTCCCAGCACCAGCAGCACGAACACTCCGCCCACCAGCAACGGGCCCCACAGGGAAGGGGGTATCCGGGGCGGCTTCGCCCCGCCCCCTGCCCCCAAGTCCCCACCGTTCCGGCCCTTTCGGGCACTCCTCCCGGCCCTGGAGCCGACGGCCCTCCCGCCGCGCCCGCGCGGCACCGCCGGCGTCTCCGGCACCGGCACCGGCCCCCCTGCGGCCCGGCTCCGCTCCTCCGCCTCCCCGTCGACCGGCTCCGGCGCCCCCGCCAGCAGCCCCGCCAGCTCCTCGCGCACCGCCTCCGCCGTCGGCCGCAGCACCGGATCGGGCTGCAACAGCCGCTCCACCAGCGGCGCGAGCGGCCCGCACACCACCGAGGGCTCCCGCCGCCCGTCCCGTACGGCCGTCACCAGCTCCGGCACGTCCCGCTCCGGGTACGGCGAACGGCCGGTGACCAGCCGGTGCACCAGCACCCCGAGCGCCCAGCAGTCACCCGCCGGGCCGCCGTCCAGCGGCCAACGCTCCGCCACCGGGCCGACCAGGGTCGCCCGCACCTCGTACCGGCGCCGCCCGCCCGGCCCGCCGAGCTCCTCGGCCAGCGCCTCCTCGGCCACCCCGGCGAGCAGCCCGCCGAGCATCGCCGCGCCGTCCTCGCAGACCAGCACCGCCTCCGCGGTCAGCGCACCGTGGGTCAGCCCGGCCGCGTGCAGCGCCCGCAGCGCCCCGGCCAGGTCCGCCGCCAACTCGGCCGCCCGGTAAGGCGGCAGCGGCCCTTCGGCGAGCAGCTCGGCCACCGTCCGCCCGACCGGCCGCTCCTCCACCGTCCACAGCAGCTCGCCCTCGACGAACGCGCCGACCCCGCGCAGCAGCCGCGGATGCGCGACCGGCGCGGTCGAACCGACCGCCGCCACCCGGCGCACCATCCGGTCCGCCTGCGCCGCGGCGGCCGCCTCCGGATCCTGGCCCGCCGTCAGCACCCCCGGCAGCTCCAGGGCGCCCAGCAGCACCGATTCACCGGTCCGCTCGTCCACCGCCTGGGCGCGCAAGGGTTCGGGGCGGTCCGTCAGCCGGTACCGCCCCGCCAGCAACTGACCGGGGCCGCCTCGCATGCCAGTTCCTCTCACTCACCGAGCAGCCTACTGAGCGGCTCCTTTAGGCTCGATCCCATGGACTGGACCGATCTGATCGACACCGCCTTCGAGGCATCCGGGAACAGCAGCAAAGCCAACCAGGCCGAAGCCGTCCGCGCCGTCGAGGCGACCGTCATCGACGGCGAGAAGCCGGTCGCCTCCACCGCCGGGCGCCACCCCGACCACTTCCGCAAGGGAGTGCTCGTGCTGACCACCCATCGGCTGCTCTTCCTGAAGGACGGGAAGCCGCCGGTCCCGGTTCCGCTCGCCGCCGTCACCGACGTCACCGTGACCCGCACCAAGCTCAACGGCGAAGTGCTCCTGGTGGTGGCGCTCAGCGGCTCGCACCGCTTCGAGGACGTGGCCAAGGCCGAGTTCTTCGCCGAGCAGCTCCGGGCCTCCGCCCGGGCCGCCCGGAACGCCCCGAAGGCCGGGCCCGCCGCCACCCCGGTCGAGGCGTCCGCCGGCGAGCAGCTCATCGGCCAGCTGGAACGGCTGGCCGCCCTGCGCGCCTCCGGTGCGCTCACCGAGGACGAGTTCACCCGCGCCAAGCAGCGCCTGATCGGTTAGGACCCGCCGCCCTACGGCGCGGGCTGGAAGCTGTTGAAGACGACGTCCCGGAGCGGGGCCTGGGCGGCCCACTCCGCGTCCGGGACTATCCAGTAGATCGAGTACCCGTACTTGGGCGGGGTCCCGGTCACGAAGCCGCGGTTGAGCGAGTGCATCCTGGGCGTGCCGTTGGTCCACTCCCAGTCCGCCGCGTTGGTCCACTGCCGGTAGGTGATCGCCGCCAGGTTCAGCCGCTGGTAGTTGCTGACCTGACCGCGGACGTTCGGCTCCGACTCCTGCCAGTCCGCGACCGCGCTCGCCCCGGGCGACGTGGTCCACTCGATCCGCAGCTGGCTGCCGTCGGCCGCGTTCTTGAAGATCCGCCGGTTGGCGTCCGACCCGGTCGGCTGCAGACCGTCCGGCAGCACGACGGAGAAGCCGCTCGGGTCCTTGTACTCGTGGTACCCGGCCGGCACGGCACCCGGCGCGGCCGGCGCGGGCTGCGCCGGTGCCGCCGGGGGCTGGACGGGAGCCGCCGGCGCACCGGCGGACTGCGCGGGCGCGTCCGGCGCCGCGGCCGGGTCGCCGGTCGGCTGGGCGGGCGCCGGGGCGGGCGCGGGTTCGCCCGTCGGTGCCGACGTCGGCACCGGCTCGGTACCGGTCGCCCCCGGCGAGGTGGCGACCGCGCTCTGCGAGGCCGCGCCGTTCGCGCCGCCGTCGTCGGTGCCGACCATCCGGACGACCGCCATCACTCCCGCGATCAGCAGCAGCACCACGATCACGGTGGCGATGGCCAGCCGTCGCCGGCCGGTGCGCGGATCGGCCCCGGCCGCCTGGGTCGCGCCCATCGTCCACTCGCTGGTCACCGGCCGGATCGGCTCCGCGCCCGGCTCCTCGGACGGCGTCCCGGCGGGCTCCGCGTCCTGGGCCCGACTCCCGACCCGGACCGTCCCCAGCAGCCCGCCCACCAATTGCTTGCGGCCGTTCCCGGTCTGCTCCGGCTCCTTCGGCGAAGACTCCGAGGGCTCCGCGGACTCCGCCGAGGTCGACGCCGACGGCTCGGACGGCTCCGCGGCGTCCGACGCCTCCGCCGGCCCCGCCGCCTTCGAGGCCTTCGGCTCCGGCTCCTCGGCCGGCTTCTCCAGCGGCACCGCGTGCTCGGTGGTGGACTCGGCCCGCGCGGTCGCCTCCGCGACCACCCGCTTGAGCATCGACCGGGTCTGCGAGGCGTCCAGCCGCTCGGCCGGGTCCTTCGCCAGCAGCCCCTCGATCACCGGCTGCAGCGGCCCGGCGTTCACCGGCGCGATCAGGTCCTCGGTCATCACCGCGGTCAGCGTGGCCAGCGCCGAGCCCCGGTCGTAGGGCGGCCGGCCCTCGACCATCGCGTACAGCGTGCCGCCCAGCGACCACAGGTCGGCCGGCGGCCCGGGCTTCTGCCCGCGGGCCCGCTCCGGGGAGATGTACGAGGGCGCGCCGACGAGCATCCCGGTCGAGGTGACGGAGGCGTCGCCCTCCACGCTGGCGATGCCGAAGTCGGTGAGCACGACCCGGCCGTCCTCGCCGATCAGCACGTTGGACGGCTTGACGTCCCGGTGCAGGATGCCGAGCGCGTGCGCCGCGCTGAGCACGCCCAGCACGTCGAGCGCGATCTCCGCCGCCCGGGCGGGGGCCAGCGGCCCGTCCTCCCGGACCACGTCGGCCAGCGAGCGGGACTCGACCAGCTCCATGACGATCCACGGCCGGTCGTCCTCGTCGACCACGTCGAAGACCGTCACCGCCGAACTGTGCCGGATCCGCGCGGTCGCCTTGGCCTCGCGCAGCGTCCGGGTGATCAGCCGGTGCTTCTCCTCCTCGTCGACGCTGGCGTTCATCCGCAGTTCCTTGACCGCGACGGTCCGGCCCAGCATCTCGTCCTCGGCGCGCCAGACGGTGCCCATGCCGCCGCGCCCGAGCACGCCGTTCAGGCGGTAGCGGCCGGCCAGGAGGCGGCCGGTGGAACCCTGCGCCTGGGTCATTCGGAACGTTCCCCCATGTGCTGCTGGCGGTCGTGGTGACGGCGCGTCGGCCCGACCTGGGGCCCGGACGCCCAAGCCTCCATCATCTCCTGTCCGGAGGGCCCGCGACCACCCGGCCCCCGCATCGAGCCGGTACGAACCGGAACGGAGGCGGCGCTCCGTGCCCGATCTGTGATCGAAAACTCGCCAAGATCTGTCCGGACCACTGCTACCGTTCGGCAGCTCATCGTATTCCGGGGGGATTCGACGCCCATGACCGCACCCGCACCGGGCACTGACGGCCCATCGATCCGGCCGCACACCGCCCAGCACTACTCGGTCGCACCACCCCCCGTCTCCCCCGAGGGCTACGTCGCCCCCGGCATGCCCGGCGCCCCCGTGGCCGGCTTCGACCCCGTCGAACCCACGCCCAGGACCACCCCCCGCCACCGCACCGCCCTGGCCGTCTCCCTCGCCCTCCTCGCCATGCTCCTCGGCGGCCTCGCCTACGGCAGCGCCCCGCTGCGCGCCGCCGACAGCCTCGGCTGGCTGGCCATCGCCCCGGCCGGCCTGGTCGCCCTCCCGCTCGGCCGGCTCGGCGGCCAGGGCCGCTTACTCCCCCCGCTCGGCGCCCTCCTCGCGGCCGGCGCCCTGCTCCTCGGCCAGCTGATCGAGCACCTCCGCCGCGTCCGCGCCGACGGCCCGGCCCCCGGCGGCCTGCTGCACGACACCGTCACCGCCTGGCGCGCCGACCTCCGCCCCCTCGACGCCGCCTTCTACGCCATCGCCCTCATCGGCGGGTTCCTCCTCACCCGCCGCAGCGCCACGCGGAGTTGACCGCCCGCCCCGCCCCCTCCCCGTACCGCACCCGCACCCGCCTCCCGCACCGGGAAAAGGAGAAGGCCCCCGCCGTCACCCGGCAGGGGCCCCTCGATCAGGTCAGGTCAGGACTCAGCGGTGGTCGAGCGCCGGGTTGACGGTGACCTCGACCCGCTGGAACTCCTTGAGCTCCGTGTAGCCCGTGGTGGCCATCGCCCGACGCAGCGCGCCGAACAGGTTCATGGTCCCGTCCGGCGTGTGCGAGGGCCCGGTCAGGATCTCCTCGGTGGTGCCGACGGTCCCGAGGTCCACCCGCTTGCCGCGCGGCAGCTCCTCGTGGACGGCCTCCATCCCCCAGTGGATCCCCTTGCCCGGGGCGTCCGTCGCCCGCGCCAGCGCGGCACCGATCATGACCGCGTCCGCGCCGCAGGCCACGGCCTTCGGGATGTCCCCGCTGTAGCCGACGCCGCCGTCCGCGATGACGTGCACGTAGCGGCCACCGGACTCGTCCATGTAGTCGCGACGGGCGGCCGCCACGTCGGCCACGGCGGTGGCCATCGGCACCTGGATGCCCAGGACGTTCCGCGTGGTGTGGGCGGCGCCGCCGCCGAAGCCGACCAGCACACCGGCGGCACCGGTCCGCATCAGGTGCAGGGCCGCGGTGTACGTGGCGCAGCCGCCGACGATCACCGGGACGTCCAGCTCGTAGATGAACTGCTTGAGGTTGAGCGGCTCGGCGGCGCTGGAGACGTGCTCGGCCGAGACGGTGGTGCCGCGGATGACGAAGACGTCGACGCCGGCGTCCACCACGGCCTTGGAGAACTCGGCGGTGCGCTGCGGCGAGAGCGCGGCGGCGGTGACCACGCCGGAGTCGCGGACCTCCTGGATCCGCTGCTTGATCAGCTCGGCGCGGATCGGCGCGGCGTAGATCTCCTGGAGCCGGCGGGTCGCGGTGGACTCGTCGGTGATCGCGGCGATCTCGTCCAGCAGCGGCTGCGGGTCCTCGTAGCGGGTCCACAGGCCTTCGAGGTTCAGCACGCCCAGACCGCCGAGGCGGCCGATCTGGATGGCCTGCTGCGGCGAGACCACGCTGTCCATCGGGGCGGCCAGGAACGGCAGCTCGAAGCGGTAGGCGTCGATCTGCCAGGCGATCGAGACCTCCTTCGGGTCCCGGGTCCGGCGGCTGGGGACGACGGCGATGTCGTCGAAGGCGTACGCCCGTCGGCCGCGCTTGCCTCGCCCGATCTCGATCTCAGTCACTTCGAGCCCTTCTGCTTTGTTGCTCATGCCCGCCGGGTCACCCCGGCCGCCCCCCAGTATCCCGTACTGCCGCTGGTCCCGCCCCGACGGCCCGCGCCCGGGCGCACCGGCAGGGGCCCGCCGCCGCGGTGCGGCAGCGGGCCCCTCGGTGGCCGGTGGCTCAGCGGGCCGAGTAGTTCGGCGCCTCGACGGTCATCTGGATGTCGTGCGGGTGGCTCTCCTTGAGGCCCGCCGAGGTGATCCGGACGAAGCGGCCCTTGCTCTCCATCTCGGCGACGGTGCCGGCGCCGACGTAGCCCATGGTCTGGCGCAGACCGCCGACCAGCTGGTGCAGCACGGCCGACAGCGGGCCGCGGTAGGGCACCTGGCCCTCGATGCCCTCGGGGACGAGCTTGTCGTCCGAGGCCACCTCGGCCTGGAAGTAGCGGTCCTTGGAGTACGAGCGGCCCTGGCCACGGGACTGCATGGCGCCCAGCGAGCCCATGCCGCGGTAGGACTTGAACTGCTTGCCGTTGATGAACATCAGCTCGCCCGGGGACTCCTCGCAGCCGGCCAGCAGCGAGCCGAGCATCACGGTGTCGGCGCCGGCGGCCAGCGCCTTGCCGATGTCGCCCGAGTACTGCAGGCCGCCGTCGCCGATGACCGGCACGCCGGCCGCCAGGCAGGCCTGGGCGGCCTCGTAGATGGCGGTGACCTGCGGGACGCCGATGCCGGCGACCACGCGGGTGGTGCAGATGGAGCCGGGGCCGACGCCGACCTTGACGCCGTCCACGCCGGCGTCGATCAGCGCCTGGGCGCCGTCCCGGGTGGCCACGTTGCCGCCGACCACGTCGATCCCGACGGCCGACTTGATCTTCGCGATCCAGGCCAGCGCGTTGTGGCTGTGGCCGTGCGAGGTGTCCACCACCAGGAAGTCCGCACCGGCCTCGACCAGGGCCTGGGCCCGGTCGAACGCCTCGGCGCTGGCACCGACGGCGGCGCCGACCAGCAGCCGGCCCTCGGCGTCCTTGGCGGCGTTCGGGTACTGCTCGGCCTTGACGAAGTCCTTGACGGTGATCAGGCCCTTGATCCGGCCCTCGTCGTCGACCAGCGGCAGCTTCTCGATCTTGTGGCGGCGCAGCAGGGCCATGGCGTCCACGCCGGAGATGCCGACCTTGCCGGTGATCAGCGGCATCGGGGTCATGATCTCGCGGACCTGGCGGGTGCGGTCCGACTCGAAGGCCATGTCGCGGTTGGTGACGATGCCGAGCAGCTTGCCCGCCTCGTCGGCGATCGGCACGCCGGAGATGCGGAACTTGGCGCACAGCGCGTCGGCCTCGCCCAGGGTGGTCTCCGGGCCGACCGTGATCGGGTCGGTGACCATGCCGGACTCGGACCGCTTCACCAGGTCGACCTGGTTGGCCTGGTCCTCGACCGAGAGGTTGCGGTGCAGCACGCCGACGCCGCCCTGGCGGGCCATCGCGATGGCCATGCGCGACTCGGTGACCTTGTCCATCGCCGCGGACAGCAGCGGGATGTTGACGCGCACGTTCCGGGAGACCCGGGAGGAGGTGTCCACCTGGTTCGGCAGCACCTCGGAGGCCCCGGGCAGCAGCAGGACGTCGTCGTACGTGAGCCCGAGCATGGCGAACTTCTCGGGTACGCCTGCGGCGTTGTAAGACATTTGGGGGGTACCTTCCGTGGCCGGCCTAATCCGCTCACGCCCTGAGGGTGGGGGCGCATTCATCGCTCACTCGCGCAGACCGCCGAAGCCGGGCACGAATAGGAGGATCCTCCAAGGGGACCCCGCGCGCACCCGTCAAACTTTGGCAACCCGCCCAGGCGCCGATACCCCATGGTACTGGCACCGCGAATGTGTCCTCGTGTGCCCTTGACAACAACCCCGCCCCGTGGATCATTCCGCCCGCAACCGGCGGAAACGGCACGCAACGGGAGGAGTGGTCAGGAGGACTCCTCCGCGAGCGCCCGCAGCCGGCTGAGCGCCCGGTGCTGGGCCACCCGGACGGCACCCGGTGACATCCCGAGCACCTCGCCGGTCTCCTCCGCCGACAGCCCGGCGGCCACCCGCAGCAGCACCAGCTCGCGCTGACGGGCCGGCAGGTTGGAGAGCAGCTCCTTCGCCCAGGCCGCGTCGCTGCTCAGCAGCGCCTGCTCCTCCGGGCCGAGCGCCTCGTCCGGCACCTCCGGCAGGTCGTCCTGCGGCACGACGGTCGAGCCGGGCCCGCGCATCGCGGCCCGCTGGAGATCGGCGATCTTGTGCGCGGCGATCCCGTACACGAAGGCCTCGAACGGGCGCCCCTGGTCCTTGTACCGGGGCAGTGCGCAGAGCACCGCCACGCAGACCTCCTGCGCGACGTCGTCCACGTGGTGGCGGGCCCCGCCGGGCAGCCGGACCAGCTTGGCGCGGCAGTACCGCAGCGCCAGCGGGTGGACGTAGGCGAGCAGCGCGTCGATCGCCGGGTTCTCGCCGCGCACCGCGGCCGCGACCAGTTCGCCCACCAGCGGCGAGCCGCCCGTGCCGAGCACCGGCCGGCGGCCCGGCCCGGTCCCACCGGCGGAACCGCCGGGTTCGGCGTACGACGGACCGTGGCCCGGACCGGAGGGCTCGGCCTCCACCGGGTCCGCCTGGCCGGTCGCACCGGCGACGTCGTCGCGCATCGGTCCATGGTGCCTGGTCGAGCGGGAAAACGCGGCACCGCGTCCGGAGTTGTGCACCGGAACGTTATGCGCTGCGGCACCGTCCGGCGTCCCGCGCACCACCGGCCCCTCCTGCACCGTGCCGCCTCCCGCCCCGCCGCCGTCGGCGGTCCCGTCCGTCGCGCCGTCCGCCGAGTGTCCTGCGGCTGCGTGGTTCGCCGCAGTGCCTGTCCGCTGGTCCCCGAGGTGCTCCACTCCTCCATGGTGCAACCTCGGGACCGTAACGTCACACGCCCGTGCGGCGCCCGCTCCGGGAACCTCCGGCGGCACGCCGCAACCGGCGGCGCCGCCGGTGGTCAGCGGACCAGGCCCCAGCGGAAGCCCAGCGCCACCGCGTGCGCCCGGTCGGAGGCCCCGAGCTTCTTGAACAGCCGTCGGGCGTGGGTCTTCACGGTGTCCTCGGAGAGGAACAGCTCGCGGCCGATCTCGGCGTTGCTGCGGCCGTGGCTCATGCCCTCCAGCACCTGGATCTCACGCGCCGTCAGGGTGGGCGCCGCGCCCATGTCGGGGCTGCGCAGCCGGCGGGGGGCGAGCCGCCAGGTCGGGTCGGCGAGGGCCTGGGTGACGGTGGCCCGCAGCTCGGCGCGCGAGGCGTCCTTGTGCAGGTACCCGCGGGCACCCGCGGCCACCGCGAGCGCGACCCCGTCGAGGTCCTCGGCGACGGTGAGCATGATGATCCGCGCGCCCGGGTCGGCGGACAGCAGCCGCCGGACCGTCTCGACCCCGCCGAGGCCGGGCATCCGGACGTCCATCAGAACGAGATCGGAGCGGTCGGCCACCCAGCGGCGGAGGACCTCCTCCCCGTTCGTCGCGGTGGTGACCCGGTCCACACCGGGTACGGTCGCGACCGCGCGGCGAAGCGCCTCGCGGGCGAGCGGGGAATCGTCGCAAACGAGAACGGAAGTCATGACCGTCGTCCTCCGCAGCTGATCCGCGTCACGTTGAGCCTCCTGGCTGGTACGAACCTCTACGACACGGCCGATCGGCGACGGACTCCGCGGTGATCGCCCCAACCTGCCCGCGATCGTTCCCGACGTCCGGCGCCCGCTAACCGCCTCCGCACTTCCAACGACCGTCACTCGAATGAGTTACGGCCTTCGGGGCCATCTCCACCACTGTACGTGGCCAACCCATTACCGATCAGCCGCATCGCGGTGCACACGCCGCTCTTTTGCGCAGCTCGCGCGCGGTCGGCGTACGACCCGCACATCGATTCGGCACCCCGCGCGCCCGTCGACCACCCGATTGCCACATCCGCGCCCGCTGGAGCCCCTTGCCCACTATGCCCGTTTTTATAGCTTTCGTATGGTCATTGACTGTTGTGCCAGTGTGTGGGTGACTTGTCCATGGAGTTGCCTTAAGTCATATTTCCAGGTGTCCACACCAGTGCATCGAAGCCCCGCCGCACCGCTCGGCAGCAGCCCCGCCGAACGCCCGGCCGACGGCCGACAGCCTCTGAAGGGAATGAGCCATGGCAGATTTCTCCCGCCTCCCCGGTCCCAACGCGGACCTCTGGGACTGGCAGCTCTCCGCAGCCTGCCGTGGCGTGGACAGCTCGCTCTTCTTCCACCCCGAGGGCGAGCGCGGGGCGGCGCGCAGTTCGCGCGAGGCCAGCGCCAAGGAGGTCTGCATGCGCTGCCCGGTGATCGCCGAGTGCGCGGCGCACGCGCTGGCGGTCCGCGAGCCGTACGGCGTGTGGGGCGGGATGACCGAGGACGAACGCGAGGAGATGCTGGGGCGCTCGCGGCACCGACTGGTCGAGGTTCCGCTGGCCCCGCCGGCGGTCGCCCAGCGGTAGACCCGTCTCCTTGAGCGCCGTGAAGAAACGTTTCTTCGCGGCGCTTCAGTCTTCTGGCTCACCGTACGTACCGGGCCCGGGCAACCCCGTCACCCAGCGTCAGCGGTCGGCGGCCGCCCCCGCCAGCCGCTCCAGCATCAGCGCCACGGCCGGCACCTCGGCCAGGTCCGGGAGGGTCAGCGCGACCACCTGGCGCACCGCGGGCGCCCCGGAGGCCGTCCGCACCGGCACCGTCGACACGCCGTCAGGACGCACCGACCGCAGCGCCAGCCGGGGCAGCACCGCCACCCCGAGACCGGCCGCCACCAGGCCGACCACCGCCGGGTAGTCGTCCGTCGCGAAGTCGATCCGCGGCTCGAAGCCCGCCCCGGCGCACAGCTCCACCAGGTGCCCCCGGCACTGCGGGCAGCCGGCGATCCACTGCTCCTCCGCCAGCTCGGCCAGCCCCACCGCCCCGCCCCGCCCGGCCAGCGGATGGCCGGCCGGCAGCACGCCCACCAGCGGGTCGTCCAGCAGCGGGGTGACCACCAGGTCGGACCAGTCGGTCCCGGCGGTCAGCTGCTGCGCCTCCAGGTTGGCCTCGGCCCGGGCCTCGCGCGGCGTGCCGTGGGCGGGCGCCGGAAGCGCGACGGCGCCGTCGGACTGCGGGTAGCGGAAGGCCAGCGCGATCTCGCACTCGCCGCCGCGCAGCATCGCCAGCGACTCCGGCGGCTCGGCCTCGACCAGCGACACGCGCACCCCCGGATGGCTGTCCCGCAGGCGGGCGACCGCGGGCGGCACCAGGGTGGAGCTCGCGGTCGGGAAGGAGACCAGCCGCACCCGTCCGGCCCGCAGCCCGGCGATCGCGGCCACCTCCTCCTCGGCGGCGGAGAGCCCGGCCAGGATGCCGGTGGCATGCTTGAGCAGGACCCGGCCGGCCTCGCTGAGCTGCATCCCGCGGCCCGAGCGGACCACCAGCGGGGTGTCCACCGACTTCTCCAGGGCCTTCATCTGCTGACTGATGGCGGGCTGCGTACACCCCAGCTCGCGGGCGGCGGCGGAGAAGGAGCCGGTGCGGGCGACGGCACGCAGAACGCGCAGATGGCGGGCCTCGATCATGCCTTAGTTATAAGGCAATCTTTGCATTCTGCAAAATTCTGCTGATAGTTGAAGCCTCAAGCGGAACCTCGGACGGAACGCCGGAGGCCCGGTCCGCTCCCCCGGGGGAGCGGACCGGGCCTCCGGTCAGGCGTCGGAGCCTCAGTGCGAGTGGCCGTGGCCGTGGCCGTGACCGTTGTCGGCCTCCTCCTCCTTCTTCTCCACCACGAGGGTCTCGGTGGTGAGAAGCAGGGAGGCGATCGAGGCGGCGTTCTCCAGGGCGGAGCGGGTGACCTTGACCGGGTCGATGACGCCGGCCTTCACCAGGTCGCCGTACTCGCCGGTGGCGGCGTTGTAGCCCTGGCCGATCTCCAGCTCGGCGACCTTGGAGGTGATGACGTAGCCCTCCAGGCCGGCGTTCTGGGCGATCCAGCGCAGCGGCTCGTGCAGCGCCTTGCGGACCACGGCGACACCGGTGGCCTCGTCACCCGACAGGCCCAGGCCCTCGTCCAGCACCTTGGCGGCGTGGACCAGGGAGGCGCCACCGCCGGCGACGATGCCCTCCTCGACCGCGGCGCGGGTCGCCGAGATGGCGTCCTCCAGGCGGTGCTTGCGCTCCTTCAGCTCCACCTCGGTGGCGGCGCCGACCTTGATGACGCAGACGCCGCCGGCCAGCTTGGCCAGGCGCTCCTGCAGCTTCTCGCGGTCCCAGTCGGAGTCGGTCGCGGCGATCTCGCCCTTGATCTGGGCGACGCGGCCGGCGACGGCCTCGGAGTCACCGGCACCGTCGACGACCGTGGTCTCGTCCTTGGTGATGGTCACGCGGCGGGCGGTGCCCAGCACGTCCAGGCCGACCTGGTCGAGCTTGAGGCCGACCTCCTCGGAGATGACCTGGCCACCGGTCAGGACGGCCAGGTCGCCGAGGATCGCCTTGCGGCGGTCGCCGAAGCCCGGGGCCTTGACGGCGACGGCGTTGAAGGTGCCACGGATCTTGTTCACGACCAGGGTCGACAGCGCCTCGCCGTCGACGTCCTCGGCGATGATCAGCAGCGGCTTGGAGGCACCGCCCTGGAGGATCTTCTCCAGCAGCGGCAGCAGCTCCTGGATGGAGGAGATCTTGCCCTGGTTGATCAGGATGTACGGGTCCTCGAGGACCGCTTCCTGGCGCTCGGCGTCGGTGACGAAGTACGGCGACAGGTAGCCCTTGTCGAACTGCATGCCCTCGGTGAAGTCCAGCTCCACGCCGAAGGTGTTCGACTCCTCGACGGTGATGACACCGTCCTTGCCGACCTTGTCGATCGCCTCGGCGATCAGCTCGCCGACCTGGGTGTCCTGCGCGGAGAGGGAGGCGACGGCGGCGACGTCGTCCTTGCCCTCGATCTCGCGGGCGACGGACAGCAGGTGCTCGGAGACCGCGGCGACGGCCTTGTCGATGCCCTTCTTCAGGGCGGCCGGGCCGGCACCGGCGGCGACGTTGCGCAGACCCTCGTTGACCAGGGCCTGGGCCAGCACGGTGGCGGTCGTGGTGCCGTCACCCGCGACGTCGTTGGTCTTGGTGGCGACCTCCTTGACGAGCTGCGCGCCAAGGTTCTCGTACGGGTCGTCCAGCTCGACCTCGCGGGCGATGGTGACACCGTCGTTGGTGATGGTCGGGGCGCCGAACTTCTTGTCGATGACGACGTTGCGGCCCTTGGGGCCGATGGTCACCTTGACGGTGTCGGCCAGCTTGTTGACACCGCGCTCCAGCGAGCGGCGGGCGTCCTCGTCGAACTGCAGGATCTTCGCCATGTTCCCTATTCCCTCGGGGCTGCGGCCGGCCCACCGGCCGCCGAACTACGTGAACCAACAACCACGCCCCGGGCCCCTGTCACTGGGACACGGATCCGGGGCGGGTCGGTACGTCTTACTTCTCGATGACCGCGAGAACGTCGCGGGCCGAGAGGACGAGGTACTCCTCGCCCTTGTACTTCACCTCGGTGCCGCCGTACTTCGAGTACAGGACGATGTCGCCGACGGCGAGGTCGAGCGGCAGACGCTGACCGTCCTCGAAGCGGCCCGGGCCGACGGCCAGGACGACGCCCTCCTGGGGCTTCTCCTTGGCGGTGTCCGGGATAACCAGGCCGGAGGCCGTGGTGGTCTCGGCGTCGAGCGGCTGGACCACGATGCGGTCCTCGAGCGGCTTGATGGCAACCTTGCTGCTGGTGGTCACGTCCGAGCTCCCCTTCGGAGATTACGGGGTTTTCTAACGGGTAGGGGCGATCCTGCGGGCCTGCCGTCGCGGGGGTCAGACACACGTCGTCGCGTTAGCACTCCCCTAGTGGTGAGTGCCAAGGATGACCATAGGGCCGTGTTAGCACTCAGTCAACCAGAGTGCCAACGGCGAGTCCCGGAAGTCCCCGGTTCGCGATTGAGTAGCCGTACTCATGTACGACCGGGCCCGGCCCCGCCAGACTCCTGCCATGACCTCGATCCCGGTGCGCATCGGCCCGTCCCGGCCCAAGGACGCCGCCCTCGCCCTGCTGTCGCTGCCCCTGCTGGGGGGCGTGCTGCCGTTCGTCGCCTTCGTCCTCGTCGCCTGCCTCGGCAGCATCCCCGGCTACGGGGACGACGGGGACGGGCGCGGGTGGGCCTTCCTGGGCATCGGGATGCTGGCCGCCCCGGTGGTCGCCCTGGCGGCGGGCCTCGTGGTGGCCTTCCGCAGCCGGCGGTCCGGCTACCGGCTCCTCCCGGTCGCCGCCGGGCTCGCCCCGTTCGCGCTGCCGGCGGTCCTCTCCTCGGGCGTGCTGTGGCGGTGAACCGGCTGCCGCCCGCCGACCCGCTGCGCCCGGTCGGCCGTCCGACGGACCTGCTGCTCGCGCTGCTGACGGTCCTGGGGGCCGCCTCGCTGCTGGGGTTCGGCTGGATCGCGGCCTTCCTGGCCGCGCTCGCGCTGGAGGCCCACCCCGCGATCGGCGGCTGGGCGGCCCGGGGCGCCGCGACCGCGCTGCTGCTCGTCCCGGTCGTGGCGGTGGCCCGGTACACCCACCGGCGGGGCTACCGGATCACCCCGGTCGCCGCCGCGGTCAGCCCCGCCCTGCTGACCGCCCTCGCCGGCGCGGGGTGGCTCCGGTGAGCCGGCCCCACGGCGCGCCCGGGCGGCCGCCGGTCCACTGGGCGCCGGACCTGGTGCTCGCCGCGGTGGTGGTCGCCGGGGCCGTCGCGGCGGCGTCCGTCGGGTCGTTCGTGCTCAACTGGCTGAAGCTGCTCGCCCTGTACGGCCCCGGGGTGGAGGCCCTGGACGTCTTCGGCGTCGTGGTGATGCTCGTCCTGCTGGCCCTGACCGGCCTCGGCACCCGGCGGCTCGGGTACCGGATCACCCCGTACGCCGCGCTGGCGGCCGCGCCGCTGATGCCGCTGGTGTTCTGGCTGACCTCCGACGTCCCCGTCATCGGCCGGTGAACGCCGCGCGGCCGCTCCGGCCGACCGGCCACCCGGCCGACCCGCGAGAATGGCCCCGTGGACACCGAGAACCTCCAGCCGCTGCTGACCCCCGAGGGCCAGGCCCTGCTCGCCGAGCTGCGCGAGTTCACCCCCGAGGAGGAGCTCGCGCTGGCGACCCGCCTGCGGCGGGAGCACCCGGCGGAGCTGGTGTCGGCCGCGTTCGGGCAGGCGCGGCTGCGGCAGCGGGCGCGGGCGAAGTTCGGGGCGGACGCCGACCTGATGTACTTCACGCCCAACGGGGTCGAGCAGTCCACCCGGCGCAGCGTGGCCGAGTGGCGGGCCCGGCGGTTCGCCGACCTGGGCGTACGGCGGCTGGCGGACCTGTGCTGCGGCATCGGCGGGGACGTGCTGGCGCTGGCCCGGGCCGGCATCGAGGTGCTGGCCGTCGACAAGGACCCGGCGGCCTGCGCCGCCACCGTGGCCAACGCGGCCGCGCTGGGCCTGGCCGACCTGGTCGAGGTGCGCTGCGCGGACGTCGCCGAGGTGGACGTCACCGGCTACGACGCGGTGTTCACCGACCCGGCCCGGCGCACCGCGCGCGGCCGGGTGTTCGACCCGGAGGCGTACGCCCCGCCGCTCTCCTGGGCGATCGAGGCCGGCCGGCGGACGCCGATCGGCGCGCTGAAGGTCGCGCCGGGCATCCCGCACGAGGCCGTGCCGGAGGACGCCGAGGCCGAGTGGGTCTCGGACCACGGCGACGTCAAGGAGGCGGTGCTCTGGTTCGGCACCAGGGCCACCAGCCCGCACCGCGCCACCCTGCTGCCGCACGGCGCCAGCCTGACCGGCGGCGACCTGCCCGACCCGCCGGCCGGCCCGGTCGGACGCTACCTGTACGAGCCGGACGGCGCGGTGATCCGGGCCCACCTGGTGGCCGAGGTGGCCGGGCAGGTGGGGGGCCGGCTGATCGACCCGAAGATCGCCTACCTGACCTCGGACGAGCTGGTCGCGACGCCGTACGCGCACGCCTTCGAGCTCACCGACGTGCTGCCGTTCAACATCAAGAAGCTGAAGGCGCTGCTGCGCGAGCGGGCGGTCGGCACGGTGGTGATCAAGAAGCGCGGGATGGCGATCACCCCGGAGGAGCTGCGCCGTCAGCTCAAGCCCTCCGGGCCGAACACCGTCACGGTGATCCTCAGCCGCACCGACAACGGGCCGCTGATGATGCTGGGGCAGCCGGTCTGACCCCCGGCGCGGCGGCCCGGCCCACGGCGCCGGGCCCGGGACCGGGACCGGACTACGAGGCGGGCGCCTGGATGTAGTCCTCCAGCCGGGCCACCGAGAAGCCCTGCTCCTGGATCCGGGCCAGCAGGTCGCCGAACATCTGGGTCATCGTGGCGCCCTTGAGCTCCTTGGGGCCGCGGAAGTGCGCCAGGACGATGTCGCCGGGCTTCAGCTTCTTGTCCGCGGCCTGGTACTGCATGTCGTGGATCTGCATCGACTCGCGCCAGAGCACGATCGCGCGCGGGCCGCACTGCTGCACCGAGGTGTTGAGCATCGGGGTGTTGGCGCCGTCGCCGAACGGCGGGCGGAACAGCAGCGGGGCGGTGCCGTACTGCTGGGTGAGCGCGGCCTGGTCGTCGCAGATCTCGGCCTTCTGCTTGTCGGCCGACAGCTTGCTCATCACCGGGTGGTCCACGGTGTGGTTCTGGATGTGGTTGCCCAGGGCCTGGAGCGGCTTGAAGTAGCCGTAGTCGTTCTTGACGATGTCCTTCGTCAGGAACATCGAGATCGGCACCTTGAGGTCGGTGAGCATCTCGACGAACTTCGGGTCCTTCTCGGCGCCGTCGTCGATGGTGATGAAGACGACCTTGTCGCTGGTCTTCACATCGCTGAACACCGGTACGGGGCCGGTCCGTTCGAGCTTGATCGGCTTGTCGGCGGGCGGCGCCGGGGCGGGGGCGAGCGGGGTGAGGTTCCACTTGGCCCAGGCCGCCGCGTCCGCGCCCGCCGGGGCGCCCGCCGAAGGGGGCGCGGAGGCGCTGGTCGGCGCCGCGCCGGTGGGCCGGGGCGTGGCCGCCGCCGTCGTGGCGGCGGGGGCGGCACCGCCACCGCCCCCGTTGTCCCCGCACGCGGTGGCGAAGGCCAGCAGGGCCAGCGCCCCCACCCCGTACGTCCTGGTCCTGCTCCGCCTGATCACCGCTGCGCGCTCCCGGTTCCCGTCCAGCCTTCTCTCAGCTATGCACGGTACCGACCGCCGCGGCGGTTCCCGGCCAGGGGCTACTCGACGTGCTCGCTGGTGAAGGACCAGCGGTGCACCGGACGGCCGAGCAGCCCGGCGGGCGGGTCGGCGACGGGCACCGGCTCGCCGTTCCACCAGGTGATCAGCAGCACCCGCTCGCCCGGGGCGGAGAGCAGTTCGAGGCGCTCCAGACCGGCCGAGCCGCGGACCGCGGGCAGCACCGACTCCCGTACCCAGGCGGCGAGTTCGTCGCCCCGGCCGGTCGCCGCCCGGGCCTCCCACATCGCGGCGACGGTCATGCGGCGCCGCCGCCGAGGGCGTCGTAGGCCTGGCCGTGGAAGTCCGTGTGGGGCACGTGGGTCTCGGTCACCGGCAGCGAGGAGTCCGCCGACAGGTCGAGCGCGGACGGCGTGCGGTCGCGCCACACCATCTCGGCGCCCAGTGCCGCGACCATCGCGCCGTTGTCGGTGCACAGGCCCGGCCGGGGCACCCGCAGCCGGATGCCGGCCCGGTCGCAGCGCTGCTGGGCCATCTCGCGCAGCCGCGAGTTGGCCGCCACGCCGCCGCCGATCATCAGGTGGTCGACGCCGTTGTCCTTGCACGCCCTGACGGCCTTGCGGGTGAGCACGTCGGTGACCGCCTCCTGGAAGGACGCCGCCACGTCGGCGACCGGCACCTCCTCGCCGGCCCGGCGCTTGGCCTCCACCCAGCGGGCGACGGCGGTCTTCAGGCCGGAGAAGGAGAAGTCGTACGCCGGGTCGTTGCGGCCGCTCAGCCCGCGCGGGAAGGCGATCGCCTTCGGGTCGCCCTCGCGGGCCGTGCGGTCGACGATCGGGCCGCCGGGGAAGCCGAGGCCGAGCACCCGGGCGACCTTGTCGAAGGCCTCGCCGGCCGCGTCGTCGATGGTCGCGCCGAGCGGGCGGACGTCGCTGGTGATGTCCTCGCTGAGCAGCAGCGAGGAGTGCCCGCCGGAGACCAGCAGGGCCATCGTCGGCGAGGGCAGCCGGCCGTGCTCCAGCTGGTCGACGCAGATGTGCGAGGCGAGGTGGTTGACCCCGTACAGCGGCTTGTCCAGCGCCCAGGCGTACGCCTTCGCGGCGCTGACGCCGACCAGCAGCGCGCCGGCCAGGCCGGGGCCTGCGGTGACGGCGATGCCGTCCAGGTCGCTCGCCTTGATCCCGGCGGTGTCCAGGGCGCGCTGGATGGTCGGGACCATCGCCTCCAGGTGCGCGCGGCTGGCGATCTCCGGGACGACGCCGCCGAAGCGGGCGTGGTCGTTGACGCTGGAGGCGACCGCGTCGGCCAGCAGCGTGGTGCCGCGCACGATGCCGACGCCGGTCTCGTCGCAGGAGGTCTCGATGCCGAGGACGAGCGGTTCGTCAGCCATGGCGGGTGTCCTCAATGTCCTTCGGGTCAGTGCTGTCAGTGCTCGGGTGGTCGAGGCGCATCACCAGCGCGTCGACGTTGGCGGGCTGGTAGTAGCCGCGCCGGATGCCCACCGGTTCGAAGCCGTGGCGCTCGTACAGCCGCTGGGCGCGCGGGTTGTCCACCCGCACCTCCAGCAGCAGCTCGGCGCACTCGCGCCGGGCGGCCTCCCGGATCAGGTCGGTGAGCAGCGCCGTGCCGAGGCCGGCGCCCTGGTGGCGCTCGTCGACGGCGATGGTCTGGACGTCGCCCTCGCCGGCGATCGCCATCAGTCCGGCGTAGCCGACGATCCTGCCGTCCGGGGCGGCCGCGACGGTGTAGTGGCGGGTGCCGCCGGGGTGGGACTCGGCCAGTTCGGACCAGAACATCCCGGCGGACCAGGCGTCCTCGGGGAAGAGCCGCAGCTCCAGCTCCAGCACCGGCGCGATGTCCCACCAGCGCATCGGGCGCAGGGTGGTGCCGTGGTTCACGCCGGGAGCACCGCCTTGCCTCCCAGAACGTTCTTGTAGGCCGCAGGGACCTGGGCGTCCGGGCGGCGCAGGTACAGCGGGTGGTTGGGCAGCAGCTCGCGCCCGGCGGCCAGCTCGGCGGCGGCGAAGCCGGCCAGGGCGCCGGCCGAGACGTGCTCGGGGCCGTGCGCGCCCGGGAAGGCGTCGGGGTAGAGCAGCGCGCCGGCGCCGACGGAGCGCGGCTGCGGGGTCAGCTCGGCCGGGCGGTCCACGGCGGGGCCCTCGGTGCGGCGGCCCTCGGCGTCGTACGAGGCCCAGTAGACCTCCTTGCGGCGCGCGTCGGTGGCGGCCGTGAACGGCTGCCCGGCCAGGCCCTCGGCGCGGGCCTGGAAGGCGATCGCGTCCAGCGTGCAGACGCCGTGCACCGGCAGCCCGAGGGCGTGGCCGAGCGCGGCGGCGGTCACCAGGCCGACCCGCAGGCCGGTGTACGGGCCGGGGCCGACGCCGACCGCGATGCCGGTCAGCCGGTGCTTGTCCACCCCGGCGGCCCGCAGCACCTGGTCGATCGCGGGCAGCAGCAGTTCGCCGTGGCGCCTGGCGTCGACCTGGTGGGTCTCGGCGAGGACGGCCGTGCCGTCGTGGACGGCGGCGGTGACGGCGGGGGTAGCGGTGTCGAACGCGAGCAGCAGCACGGGTCAAGGTTAGACCGACGTTGGGCCGACCGGCCGATCGGCAGGGTGTACCAGGCGGGAACACAGATCCGAGGCACTGCGACCCGCGCGGATGAACCTGGCACGATGGGGCCGTACGTAAAGGGACGGCGGCGGGAGCGGCAACGTGGCGAAGATGGGTCCTGGAGTGGTGGTCACGGGGTTGACCCTGGGGGCCCTGGCGGTGGTGAGCCTGCTGGCCTTCCAGGCCAACGGCGCCCAGGACCGGGCCGGCGGCCCCAAGCCCACCGCCACCACCACGGCGACCGGCACGGCCACCGCCGCGGCGCCCACCGCCGCGGCCACCCCGACCGTCCCCCCGCTGCCGGCCACCTCGGGCACCGGCACCCGGGTGGTGTACTCGGTCGGCAGCCACTACGTCTGGCTGGTCGACCCGAAGAAGAGCCCCCAGGTCGCGGCCGCCTTCCCGGTCACCCCGGGCTCGGTCGAGCCCGCCCCGGGCAGCTACGCGGTGTACAGCCGCACACCGACCACCACCGGGACGGACGGCAAGCAGATCGAGCACGTGGTGCGCTTCGCGCAGCAGAACGGCGTGGTGTTCGGCTTCAGCGCGGCGGTGGACGGCGCGACGCCGACCACCGACCCGAGCGCCAAGACCGGCGGCATCCGCAGCGGCCGCGCCGAGGGGCAGCTGCTCTGGGACTTCGCACCGAAGGACACCAAGGTGGTCGTGATCGCCTGAGCCCGGACGGGACCGGGCGACCCGGATTCGGGTTCGTGTTCGGCTTCGTGTCCGGGAGGAGCGGCCTCAGGCGGCCCGGGGCGTCCGCGCCTCGGGCCGTTCGTCGTGTCCGGGCCGCGGTCCGTCCTGCCGGGGGCGCGGTCCGGGCGGTGTGGACACCGCCTCGGCGGCCGCGCAGGCGGCCAGCAGCGCCCGCATCGGCTCTCCCGGAACGCGACGGGCGGACTCTCCGGCCCCGGCGGCGGTGACCGCGCGCTGCGGGGCGGGGGTGGTGCTCGACATGGCGCCTCCCTAGTTAGGCAGACCTAACCGCAGCACCCATCCCACCACGCCCGGCACCCCGGCCGCAACATCTTGCCGACAGTCTGTCGGCAAGATGTCGGCGAGTCGTCGGCGGGTCGTCGCCGCCCTCCCGGCTATCCGAGTTCCGCCAGCGCCGCGTCCGCCCAGCGCGGGCCGATGCCGGTCAGCACCACCCGGCGCGGGTCCTGGTCGTCCCCGCCCTCGGTGCCGCCGATGGCGCGCTCGATCCGGACCTCCAGCCGGTCCTCGGACAGCCGCTCGACCTTGCCCTCGCCCCACTCGACCACGACCACCGACTCGGGCAGCGAGACGTCCAGGTCGAGGTCCTCCATCTCGTCCAGGTCCCCGCCCAGCCGGTACGCGTCCACGTGCACCAGCGCCGGGCCGCCGACCAGCGAGGGATGCACCCGGGCGATCACGAAGGTCGGCGAGGTCACCGCCCCGCGGACCTGCAGCCCCTCCCCCAGGCCCCGGGTCAGCGTGGTCTTCCCCGCCCCCAGCTCGCCGGAGAGCAGCACCAGGTCACCCGGCCGCAGCAGCGCGGCCAGCTCCCGGCCGAGCCGGCCCATCCGCTCCGGGGTGGGGACGGTGAGAGTGGCGTGCGAGCCCATGCGCGTGTCTTGCCCTTCGGTCCGTACGGCGCGCCGACCACCGGCCGCCACCGCTACCGTGCCACATCGGCGGGCACCCGCGCGGCGGGTGGGCCCTCCGGGCGGGCACCCGGGCCTCAGGCGGGGTCGACGACGGTCTCCGCGGTCCGCTCCCCGGCCAGGTCGAGGACGGCCGCGGGCAGCGGCGCGGCCCCGGCGAAGCCGACGGCCCGGCGCAGCAGCCGGGCCAGCTCGTGGTCGACCAGCTCCGGGCACTCCAGCATCACCAGGTGCCCGGCGCCCTCGGCCAGCACCAGCTCCGCGCCGGGCAGCCGCTCGGCCATCGCCTCGCTGTGCGTCGAGGGCGTCAGCAGGTCCTTCGTCCCGGCCAGCACCAGTGCGGGCAGGCCGCGCAGGGCGTCCAGCGCCCCGTACTTCTCGTGCGCGCCGAACACCGGGTAGAACTCGGCGACCACGTCGATCGGGGTGGCGTCCAGCAGCTGCTCGGCGAAGCGCACCACACCGGGGTCGACGTCCCGGCCGCCGAAGGAGAACCTCCGGTAGAACACGGCGGCCACGTCCGAGCCCAGCCGCCTGGTCGCCTCGACCAGGTCGACCTGGCGGCCCAGCAGCTTCACCACCCCGGGCGCGACCTTCTTGAACAGCTTCGCGCCGGCCTTCGGCAGGCCGAGGCTGACCTCGTTCCAGTCCCCGGCGAGGGTGCCGATCAGCGCCACCCCGGCGACGCGCTCGCGGAACAGCTCCGGGTACTGGTCGGCCAGCGCCATCACCGTCATGCCGCCCATCGAGTGGCCCACCAGCACCAGCGGCCCGGTCGGCGCGACGGCGTCGACCACCGCCTTGAGGTCGCCGCCCAGCTGGTCGATGCCGGCCGGCTCGCCCGCCAGGTACGAGCGGGAGCGCTCGGAGCGGCCGTGGCTGCGCTGGTCCCAGAAGACCAGCCGCAGGCCCTCGCGCAGCGCGGCCCGCTGGAAGTGCCAGCTGTCCTGGTTGAGGCAGTAGCCGTGGCAGAACACCACGGTCAGCGGCTCGGCACCGGTCCCGCCGTCCGGCCCGCTCCAGCCGGTGCCGTCCAGCTCGACGTACAGCTCGGTGCCGTCCGGCGCGGCCACCGTCCTCGGGCGCCCGCGCAGCGAGCCGTACGGGGCGTTCGCGTCCAGCTCGGCCCGGGCCCGGCGGCGCATCGCCCGGCCGACGGTCAGCCGCTCGATCGCGACGCCCGCGGCCGCCCCGGCCGCCAGCACGCCGACCGAGATCCCGATCACACCCGCCCGGCTCACCCCGGAGGCGGCACCGGCCGCCCTGGCGACCGCCGCGACCGGACTGCCCTCGGCCGGCCCCCCGGTCATGCCGACCGGACCTCGGCATGGCTGCCGCCCAGGTAGCGGCGGGGCACCCGGGCACCGATCCGGGTGATGATCTCGTACGAGACGGTGCCGCAGGCGCGGGCCCAGTCCTCGGCGGTGGGCTCGCCGCGCTCGCCGTTGCCGAACAGCAGCACCTCGTCGCCGATCGCCGGGGCGTCGCCGCCGAGGTCCACCACGAACTGGTCCATCGCGACCCGGCCGGCCACCGTGCGCCACTTGCCGTCGATCTGCACCGGGCCGGTGCCGCTGGCGTGCCGGGGGATGCCGTCGCCGTAGCCGACCGGGACCAGGCCCAGCGTCGTCTCGCCCGGCGTCGTGTAGTGGTGGCCGTAGCTGACCCCGTGCCCGCCGGGGACGTGCTTGACCAGCGCCAGCCGCGCGGTCAGCGCCATCACCGGGCGCAGCCCGAAGTCCGCCGGCGAGCCCACCTCGGGCACCGGCGACAGCCCGTACGCGGCCAGGCCGGTGCGGACCAGGTCGAAGTGCGACTCCGGCAGCAGCAGGGTGGCCGGGGAGTTCGCCAGGTGCCGGACCTCGGGGCGCAGCCCGGCGGCCTCGGCCATGGCCAGCGCGACGCGGTAGGAGTCCAGCTGAGCCTGGATCGACGGGTGGCCGGGCTCGTCCGCCGCGGCGAAGTGCGACCAGACGCCGACGACCGTCAGCAGCCCCTCCGCCTCGGCCCGGCGGGCGGCCGCCACCAGCCGCGGCCAGTCGTGCGGCTGGCAGCCGTTGCGGCCGAGGCCGGTGTCGGCCTTCAGGTGCACCCGGGCCGGAATGCCGGTCTCGCGCACGGCGGGCAGCAGCTCGTCCAGCGCCCACTGGCCGCTGACCGAGATGTCCAGGCCCGCGCGCAGCGCCTCGCGCCACGGCCCGCCCGGCGTCCACAGCCAGCACAGGATGCGGGCCTGCTCGGGGCGGATGCCCGCGGCCCGCAGGGCCAGCGCCTCGTCCGGCGTCGCGCAGCCGAGCCAGCCGACCCCGTTCGCGACCGCCTCCCGGGCGCACTCGACCGCGCCGTGGCCGTAGGCGTTCGCCTTGACCGCGAGCATCACCGCCGTGCTGCCGACGCGCTCGCGCAACGCGGCGAGGTTGCCGCGCAGGGCGGCGAGATCGATGGTCGCCTCGGCCCGTACGCCGTCGGTGAGGGTGGCTGTGCCGATCGTGTTCGCAGTTGTCATCAGGGTCAGTCTCCCAGACGTCCCGGAGTCCTCGCCGAACGGCCCGTCGGCGCGGCGGCCGACGACCGGGCCGCGCGCACCGCGCCGACCTGCGGCGAACCGCTCGTCCATCCCTTGCACGGACGCGTTCGACGGACCGTCCGGTTCCGGTTGCCGGCCCTCCGGGCGCCTTCCCGGCCTTCCCGGTCAGGGCGTCCGGACCGCCCGCCACACCGCCGGCAGCGCGTCGGCCACCGCGAGCGCCGTGGTCGGGGCGCCCGGCTCGCCCGCCGCCTCACGGCCGGCCAGGCCGTGCAGGTAGGCGGCCGCCGACGCGGCGTCCAGCGGCGCGAGGCCGGCCGCCAGCAGGGAGCCGGCCAGCCCGGCCAGCACGTCGCCGCTGCCGGCCGTGGCCAGCCAGGAGGTGCCGGTGGGGTTCACCCGGACGGCCCCGCCCGGGTCGGCGACCACCGTGGTGGAGCCCTTCAGCAGCACCGTCGCGCGGTAGTCGGCCGCCAGCCGGCGGGCGGTGGCCAGCCGGGCCGCGGCCAGGTCGGCGGCGGCCGGCGGCGTGCCGCCCCCGGCGCCCGCGAGCAGCCGGGCGGCCTCGCCGGTGTGCGGGGTGAGCAGGGTGGGCGCGGTGCGGCCGGCCAGCGCGTCCGGGCCGAGCCGGCCCAGCTCGGTCAGCCCGTCCGCGTCCACCAGCACCGGGACGTCGCTCGCCAGCGCCTCGGCCAGCGCCTGCCGCGCCCCCTCGCCGCCGCCCGGCCCGACCACCCAGGCCTGCACCCGCCCGGCCCCGGCCGGACCGCCCTCGGTGACCAGCACCTCCGGGAAGCGCCGCACCACCTCCTCGGCCGCCGTGCCCACGTACCGGACGGCGCCCGCGCCCCCGTACAGCGCCCCGGCCACCGCGAGCAGCGCCGCCCCCGGGTAGGTCACCGAGCCGGCCGCCACCCCGACCACGCCGCGCCGGTACTTGTCGCTCTCCGCGCCCGGCACCGGCAGCAGCGCCGCCACGTCCGCGTGCTGGAGCGCCGTCACCTCCGCGGCGGGCGGCTCCAGCCCGATGCCGACCAGCTGCACGGCGCCCGCGTACGAGGCCCCCGGGTCGATCAGCAGACCGGGCTTGTACGTGCCGAAGCAGACCGTGACGTCCGCGCGCAGCGCCACGCCCGGCACCTCGCCGGTGTCGGCGTCCACCCCGCTCGGCAGGTCCACCGCGACCACCGCCCCGCGTCGCGCCGCCCGCGCGTACGGCTCCGCCGCGGGGCGCAGCCCGCCCCGGCCGCCGATGCCGACGATGCCGTCCAGCACCAGGTCCGCGCGCGAGAAGTCGGCCAGGCCGACTTCCTGCTCCACCGTCACCCGCCCACGGGCGGCCCGCAGCGCGGCCAGCCCGCCCGGGTGCGCCTTCTCCGGCACCAGCAGCACCGCCGTCACCCGCGCCCCGCGCCGGGCCAGCGCGGCCCCCGCGTACAGGGCGTCACCCCCGTTGTCCCCGCTGCCCGCGAGCACCGTCACCCGACTGCCGTACACCCGCCCCCGACGCCCGGTCAGCAGCCGCGCACAGGTCGCGGCCAGCCCCGCCGCCGCCCGCTGCATCAGCGTGCCCTCCGGCAGCCGCGCCATCAGCTCGGCCTCGGCGGCCCGGACGGTTTCCACAGGGTGTGCATGACGCATTCGGGGACTCCTTCAGAAGCCGGCCGGTACCAGACCTGGGCGCACTTTCGAGTGACCCCTACAACGATCCCCCGCGCACACCCGGCTGTACGCCTACGTTGTCGCCTGTGGACATCCTTCAGTCGTTCCTGAGGCTGCACGTGCCCCAGGGGTGCAAGATCGAACTCTTCCAGGCCTGGGAAGAGATCATCGTGACTCCTCATCAGGGCGGTGCGCACGAGGACGTCGTCGCCCGGTTCGCCCGTACCGTGGCACGGGAAGCAGCCGGAGAACTGTACGTCAGCACGCACAAGGGCCTGATCACCCCGACCGGCCGATTCATCCCGGATGCGACCGTAGCCCCCGTCGGCCGCTTCCGGGGCCAGGAACCGTGGTCACCACCGACGGGCGTCGCGCTGGTCCTGGAAATCACGTCGACCAATCCGCTCAAGGAGCGCGAGCCGAAGCGGCTTGGCTACGCCGCCGCAGGCATCCCCTGCTATCTATTGGCCGACCGCGACGAAGGGAGGGTCACGCTGTTCACCGAGCCCGAGAACGGGGACTACACCGCCCTCGTCGAGACCGGTTTCGGCAGAACGATCGACCTGCCCGCCCCGTTCTCGTTCGCACTCGACACGGCGCCCCTGCGGTAGGACGCAGCCACCGCAGGGGCGCCGTACGGCCGAGCGGCTACTCGACGGTGACCGACTTCGCCAGGTTGCGCGGCTGGTCGACCTCGTGGCCCTTGGCCGTGGCCAGCTCGCAGGCGAAGACCTGGAGCGGGACGGTGGAGACCAGCGGCTGGAGCAGGGTCGGGGTGGCCGGGATGCGGATCAGGTGGTCCGCGTACGGGACGACGGCCTCGTCGCCCTCCTCGGCGATCACGATCGTGCGGGCGCCGCGGGCCCGGATCTCCTGGATGTTGGAGACGATCTTGTCGTGCAGGATCGACCGCCCGCGCGGCGAGGGCACGACCACCACGACCGGCAGCCCCTCCTCGATCAGCGCGATCGGGCCGTGCTTGAGCTCGCCCGCCGCGAAGCCCTCGGCGTGCATGTACGCCAGCTCCTTGAGCTTGAGCGCGCCCTCCAGGGCCACCGGGAAGCCGACGTGGCGGCCGAGGAACAGCACCGAGCGGGCGTCGGCCAGCGAGCGGGCCAGCTCGCGCACCGGCTCCATGGTCTCCAGGACCTGCTCGACCTGCTTCGGCGCGTCGCCGAGCTCCTTGATGACGGCGAAGATCTCGTCGCCCCACTTGGTGCCGCGCACCTGGCCCAGGTACAGGGCGACCAGGTAGCAGGCGACCAGCTGGGTCAGGAACGCCTTGGTCGAGGCGACCGCGACCTCCGGACCGGCGTGGGTGTACAGCACCGCGTCCGACTCGCGCGGGATGGTGGAGCCGTTGGTGTTGCAGATCGCCAGCACCTTGGCGCCCTGCTCGCGGGCGTGCCGCAGGGCCATCAGGGTGTCCATGGTCTCGCCGGACTGCGAGATGGCGATGACCAGCGTGCCCGGGCCCATGATCGGGTCGCGGTAGCGGAACTCGGAGGCGACCTCGACCTCGCAGGGGATGCGGGTCCAGTGCTCGATCGCGTACTTGGCGATCATGCCGGCGTGGAAGGCCGTGCCGCAGGCCACGATGACGACCTTGTCGACCGAGCGCAGGTCGGCGTCGGAGATCCGCAGCTCGTCGAGGGTCAGCCGGCCGTCGGTGCCGATCCGGCCGAGCAGGGTGTCGGCGACCGCCTTCGGCTGCTCGGCGATCTCCTTGAGCATGAAGTAGTCGTAGCCGCCCTTCTCGGCGGCGGAGGCGTCCCAGTCGACGTGGTACTCGCGCACGTCGGCCGGGGTGCCGTCGAAGTTGGTGACGGTCACGCCCTCCCGGCGCAGCTCGACCACCTGGTCCTGGCCCAGCTCGATCGCCTCACGGGTGTGGGCGATGAAGGCGGCGACGTCCGAGGCGAGGAAGTTCTCGCCCTCGCCGCGGCCGACCACCAGCGGCGAGTTGCGGCGGGCGCCGACGACCACGTCCGGCGCGTCCGCGTGCACGGCGACCAGGGTGAAGGCGCCCTCCAGCTGACGGCAGACCGCCCGCATGGCCTCGGCGAGGTCGCCCGCGTAGGCCTCGCCCAGCAGGTGGGCGACGACCTCGGTGTCGGTCTCGGACCGGAGGGTGTGGCCGCGCTCGGCGATCTCGGCGCGCAGCTGGGCGAAGTTCTCGATGATGCCGTTGTGCACCACCGCGACCCGCTCGCGGTCGTCCAGGTGAGGGTGGGCGTTGGCGTCCGTCGGGCCGCCGTGGGTGGCCCAGCGGGTGTGGCCGATGCCGGTGGTGCCGCCGGGCAGAGGGGTCTCGGCGAGCGACTTCTCCAGGTTGGCGAGCTTGCCCGCCCGCTTGTCGGTGGCCAGGCTCCACTGCCCTTCGGAGTCCTGGACCTGCACCGCGACACCGGCCGAGTCGTAGCCCCGGTACTCCAGTCGCTGCAAGCCTGCGATTACTACGTCGAGGGCGGTCTGAGCGCCCACGTATCCAACAATTCCGCACATGCGTGCCAGCATAAGGGCGGTTCTGTGGCCGTTTTCCCGCCGCGCGGGAACACTGCGTGACCGACACCACAGCCACCGTGAACGCCGCGACGGCTCACAATGGAGCATGTGCTGACCGAACTCTGTACGCCGGGCGCCGCCACGCCCGGCCCGTCCCCGTCCCCCTACGTGGACCTCAGCCGGGCCGAGTGGAGCGCGCTGCGCGAGCGTACGCCGCTGCCGCTGACCGCCGAGGAGGTGGAACGGCTGCGCGGCCTCGGGACCGCCCTCGACCTGGACGAGGTCCGCGACGTCTACCTGCCGCTGTCGCGCCTGCTGAACCTGTACATCCACGCCACGCACGAGCTGCGCGGGACGCTGGGCACGTTCCTGGACACCCCGGACACCGAGCGCACCCGCACCCCGTTCATCATCGGCGTGGCCGGCTCCGTCGCGGTCGGCAAGTCCACCACCGCCCGTCTGCTGCAGGCGCTGCTGGCCCGCTGGCCCGAGCACCCCCGGGTCGAACTGGTCACCACCGACGGCTTCCTGCTCCCCAACGCCGAGCTGCGCCGCCGCGGCCTGATGGCCCGCAAGGGCTTCCCGGAGTCGTACGACCGCCGGGCGCTGATGCGCTTCGTCGCGGACGTGAAGGCGGGCAAGGAGCGGGTCAGCGCGCCGGTCTACTCGCACCTGGTGTACGACATCGTGCAGGGCGAGCGGCTGACCGTGGAGCGCCCGGACATCCTGATCGTCGAGGGCCTGAACGTGCTCCAGCCGGCCCTGCCCGGCAGCGACGGCCGCACCCGCCTCGCGGTGGCCGACTACTTCGACTTCTCGATCTACGTCGACGCCCGGACCGACGACATCGAGCACTGGTACCTGGACCGCTTCCGCAAGCTGCGGCAGACCGCCTTCCAGGACCCGAACTCCTACTTCCGCCGCTTCACCGAGGTGCCGGAGGAGGAGGCGATGGAGTACGGCCGGCAGGTCTGGCGCACCATCAACAAGCCCAACCTGCTGGAGAACGTGCTGCCGACCCGCGGCCGGGCCACCCTGATCCTCCAGAAGGGCCAGGACCACAAGGTCCGCCGGGCCCTGCTGCGCAAGCTCTGAGCCCACCCCGACGAGCCCACCCCGACGAGCGCCCCCCGAGGGGCGCGCCCGGGGAGGCACCACCGGAGGAGCGCACGACACGAAGGGCCCCCGCGGCGCGCGGGGGCCCTTCACGGTGTCTCCGGGGCTCAGCCCAGGTGGGTGCGCACGGCCTCGGCCAGGCGCTGCCCGACCGTCTCGGCCTGTGCCGGGTCGGCGGCCTCGACCATCACCCGGACCAGCGGCTCGGTGCCCGACGGGCGCAGCAGCACCCGGCCGGTGGAGCCCAGCTCGGCCTCGGCCTCGGCGACCGCGGCGGCCAGCTCGGTGCTGGTCCTCACCCGGGACTTGTCGACGCCCTTGACGTTGATCAGCACCTGCGGCAGCCGGGTCATCACGGCGGCCAGGTCGGCCAGCGGCTGCTTGGTGGCGGCCAGCCGGGCGCCCAGCATCAGGCCGGTCAGGGTGCCGTCACCGGTGGTGGCGTGGTCCAGCAGGATCACGTGGCCGGACTGCTCGCCGCCCAGCGCGAAGCCGTGCTCCTTCATCGCCTCCAGCACGTAGCGGTCGCCGACGGCGGTCTCCACCAGCTCGACGCCCTCGCGCTCCATCGCCAGCTTGAAGCCGAGGTTGGACATCACGGTGGCCACGGCGGTGTTGCCGCGCAGGGTGCCGGCCTCCTTCATGGCGATCGCGAGGATGGCGATGATCTGGTCGCCGTCCACCTCGTTGCCCTCGGCGTCGGCGGCCAGGCAGCGGTCGGCGTCCCCGTCCAGGGCGATGCCGAGGTCGGCCCGGTGCTCCTTCATGGCGACGCGCAGCCGGTCCAGGTGGGTGGAGCCGACGCCGTCGTTGATGTTGAGGCCGGTGGGCTCGGCCCCCAGGGTGTGGACCACCTCGGCGCCGGCCCGGGCGAAGGCCTCGGGGGCGACGTAGGCGGCCGCGCCGTGGGCGCCGTCGATGACGACCTTGATGCCGTCCAGGCGGTTGGGCAGCACGCCGATCAGGTGGGCGACGTACTTGTCGAAGCCCTCGGTGTACTCGCGCACCCGGCCGACGGCCGCGCCGGTCGGACGGTTCCAGTCCTCGTCGCCGAGGGTGTGCTTGCGGTAGTGGGTCTCGATCGCGTCCTCGATGCGGTCATCCAGCTTGTGGCCGCCGCGGGCGAGGAACTTGATGCCGTTGTCCGGCATGGCGTTGTGGCTGGCGGACAGCATCACGCCGAAGTCGGCGCCGAGCGCGCCGGTGAGGTACGCCACGGCCGGGGTGGGCAGGACGCCGACCCGCAGGACGTCGACGCCGGCGCTCGCCAGACCGGCGATGACGGCGGCCTCCAGGAACTCGCCCGAGGCGCGCGGGTCACGGCCGACCACCGCGACCGGCCGGTGGCCGTCGAAGGCGCCGGCCTCGCCGAGCACATGGGCCGCGGCGACCGACAGGCCGAGCGCCAGCTCCGCCGTCAGGCCCTCGTTGGCCACCCCGCGCACGCCGTCCGTACCGAAGAGTCGTCCCACTGTCCCGTCCTCCATCACCACTGCTCGGAACCCAAACCGATGATCCCGGCCGCCGCGCAGTAGCCGGGGAACACGTCGCCCCGGAGTACGCGAGGTACTCCGGGGCGACGGTTTTTCGCGCAACCAGGGGGTGCGCCGCCAGGGCGGACCGCACCCCCGGGGGAGGCGATTAGCGCTTGCTGTACTGCGGCGCCTTGCGGGCCTTCTTCAGACCGGCCTTCTTGCGCTCGACGGCGCGGGCGTCACGGGTCAGGAAGCCGGCCTTCTTCAGCGCGCCGCGGTTGTTGTCCACGTCGGCCTCGTTCAGGGCACGGGCGACGCCGAGGCGCAGCGCGTAGGCCTGGCCGGAGACGCCGCCACCGCTGATGCGGGCGACGACGTCGTAACGGCCGTCCAGCTCGAGGAGCTTGAAGGGCTCGTTCACGGTCTGCTGGTGCACCTTGTTGGGGAAGTAACCCTCGAGGGTGCGACCGTTGATCTTCCACTGGCCGGTGCCGGGGACGATGCGCACGCGGGCGATCGCCTCCTTGCGACGGCCCAGGCCGGCGCCGGGGACGGCCTCGCCGAAGCGGCCGGCCAGCGACTCGGAGGTGTAGCTCTCCTCGGAGGTGTACTCGCCCTCGACGGCCTCAACGGCCTCGTCGAAGTCGACCTCAAGGGTTTCAGTGGTCTCGGCCACGGTGTTCCTCAGCTCTTTTCAGTGTTGGGGGGCTTGGTGGCCGAATTACTGCGCGACCTGGGTGATCTCGAACGGCACCGGCTGCTGGGCAGCGTGGGGGTGCTGGTCGCCCGAGTAGACCTTCAGCTTCGAGAGCATCTGGCGGCCCAGGCTGTTCTTGGGGATCATGCCCTTGATGGCCTTCTCGACGGCCTTCTCCGGGTTGTTCGCCAGCAGGTCGTCGTAGCGCACCGAGCGCAGACCGCCCGGGAAGCCCGAGTGGCGGTAGGCCAGCTTCTGGGTCTTCTTGTTACCGGACAGGTGCACCTTGTCGGCGTTGATGATGATGACGAAGTCACCAGTGTCAACGTGCGGCGCGTAGATCGCCTTGTGCTTGCCCCGGAGGAGGTTGGCGGCCTGGGAGGCCAGGCGGCCGAGCACGACGTCGGTCGCGTCGATGACGTGCCACTGACGCTGGACGTCGCCGGGCTTGGGGCTGTACGTACGCACGGTCGTAGCCTTCGCTTTTCAGTGAGTGAGTCCTGACAGGAGCACCCGGACGGCAGAGCAGCCTGGCCAACCTTGGACGCAATTCAAGGGTGACCGCTGGTCGACGACCTGATGTCTCCGGCGTACCGACCTCTCACGTGAGATAGAGCGAGCCAATACGCACATCAAGCGTCCAGGTTACCGGCCGGATCCGAAGGGGTCAAAAATGGGTCGGCTCCGTCCGGCCGGAGGCCCGGCCCGCGGCCCGGCCGTCACTCAGCGTTCGCGCTCCACACGGGTCACGTCCCAGACCGGTTCCGGCGACTCGAACACCCGGCCGTCCGCGCCGAACACCAGGAAACGGTCGAAGGTCTTGGCGAACCAGCGGTCGTGGGTGACGCACAGCACGGTGCCGTCGAAGGCCTCCAGGCCGGCCTGCAGCGCCTCGGCGCTCTCCAGGTCCAGGTTGTCGGTCGGCTCGTCCAGCAACAGGGCCGTGACACCGGAGAGTTCGAGCTTGAGGATCATCAGCCGGGCCTGCTGCCCGCCGGACAGCGACTCGAACTTCTGCTCCTCCTGGCGGTCCAGCTCGTACCGGCGCAGCGCCCCCATCGCGGCGCCGCGGCTGAGCGCGTGCTCCTCCTCGACGATCGACCGCACGGTGCGGCCGAACAGCTCCGGGTGGGCGTGGGTCTGCCGGAAGTGGCCGGGCACGACCCGGGCGCCGAGCTTCCAGGCGCCGGTGTGCTCGACGGTCTCGTCCCCCGCGAGCAGCCGCAGCAGGTGCGACTTGCCGGCGCCGTTGGCGCCCAGCACCGCGACCCGCTCGCCGTAGAAGACCTCCAGGTCGAAGGGCCGCATCAGGCCGGTGAGCTCCAGCTGCTCCAGGGTGAAGGAGCGCACACCGGTGCGCCCGCCCTTGAGCCGCATGGTGATGCTCTGCTCGCGCGGGGGCTCCTCCGGCCGCCCGGCCTCCTCGAACTTCTTCAGCCGGGTCTGGGCGGCGGCGTAGCGGGTGGCCAGGGCGTGGCTGACGGCGGCGGCCTGGCGCAGGGTGACGACCAGCTTCTTGAGCTTGGCGTGCTCCTCGTCCCAGCGCCGGCCGAGCTCCTCGAACCGCGCGAAGCGGTCCTTGCGGGCCTCGTGGAAGGAGTCGAAGCCGCCGCCGTGCACCCAGACGCTGCTGCCCGCCGCGCCGGACTCCACGGAGATGATCTTGTCGGCGGTCTTGGAGAGCAGCTCGCGGTCGTGCGAGATGAACAGGACGGTCTTCGAGGTGGCCTTGAGGGCCTCCTCCAGCCAGCGCTTCGCCGGGACGTCCAGGTAGTTGTCGGGCTCGTCGAGCAGCAGCACCTCTTCGGGGCCGCGCAGCAGCGCCTCCAGCACCAGCCGCTTCTGCTCGCCGCCGGAGAGGGTGTTCAGGCCGCGCCACTGGGCCTTGTCGAAGGACACCCCGAGGGCCGCCATCGTGCAGACGTCCCAGTCGGTCTCGTAGTCGTAGCCGCCGACGTCGGCCCAGTCCGAGAGCGCCTGGGCGTAGGCCATCTGCGTCTTCTCGTCGTCCTGGGCGATCATCGCCAGCTCGGCGGCGTCCACCGCGCGGGCGGCCTTGGCGATCCGCTCGGGGGCGACGGAGACCAGCAGGTCGCGCACCGAGGCGTCGGCCGGCAGCGCGCCCGGCGTGGACTGCTGGTCCTCGCGGCCGGTGGTGCCGACGAACTGGCGCATCACGCCGAGCCCGCCGCTGATCGTCACCGTGCCGCCGTGCGGCTGGATGTCCCCCGCGATCATCCGGAGCAGGGTGGTCTTGCCGGCGCCGTTGGCACCGACCAGGGCGACCGCGGCGCCCTCTCCGACCCGGAAGGACGCGTCGTCGAACAACACGCGCCCGTCCGGCAGGTAGTACTCCAGGTGCGAAATCTCGACGTGTCCCATGGGAACGATTCTCCCAAGCGGACGCGCCGGGCCAAAACGGATTAACCGATGGCCGGCTGACCGGGCAGGGTCCGCATCCGCCGGGCCGCGCGGTTGCGCTCGGCCAGCTGGTCGTCCGGCGGGTAGCCGACCTCCTCCAGCGTGAGCCCGTACGGCCGGATCACGTTGACGGCGGAGTTGCGCACCCCGCCGGCCAGCACCTCGCCGGGGAACTCCACCGGCCGGTGCCCGTCGCCGACCAGCAGCATCGCGCCGACCAGCGCCCGGACCATGTTGTGGCAGAAGGCGTCGGCCCGCACGGTGGCGACCGCGAGCGAGCCCTCCTGGGCGGCGTACGGGTCCACCGGGACGCGGTCCCAGTGCAGCTCCAGCAGGGTGCGGATGGTGGTGGCGCCCTCGCGCTTCTTGCAGTACGCGGCGAAGTCGTGCTCGCCGAGCAGCAGCTTCGCGGCGGCGTTCATCTTCTCCACGTCCAGCGGCCGGTCGTGCCAGAGCACGTGGCCGCGCAGCAGCGGGTCCACCCCACCGGGGTGGTCGGAGACCCGGTACGCGTACCGGCGCCAGACGGCCGAGAAGCGGGCGTCGAACCCGGCCGGCGCCTCGCCGACCCGGTAGATCCGGACGTCCCCGGGCAGCCGGCCCGCCAGCCGGCGCAGCAGCTTCTCCCGGTGCTCCGCCCACAGCTCGGCCGGCAGGTCGACGTGGGCGACCTGGCCGCGGGCGTGCACCCCGGCGTCGGTGCGGCCGGCCACGGTCAGCGGGAACGGCTCCGGGCTGCGGGTGACGACCTGCAGCGCGCTCTCGATCTCCTCCTGGACCGTCCGGCGGCCGCCCTTCTGGCGGGCCCAGCCGGAGAACTCGGCACCCTGGTAGGCGAGGTCGAGCCGGACCCGGACGTACCCGTCGGCCGGGCCGTCCTTCACCGGCGGCTGCTCGACGCACTCGTTGACCACTGCTTCTCTTCTCCCGGGACCTCGAAGAACAAGGAACGGGCCCGCTCCCCCATCACTGGGGAAGCGGGCCCGCAACACACCTAGAGGTGTCAGGCCTGCTCGGCCTCGGCGGCGTCGGCCTTGGTCTCCTCGACCTTGGCGTCGGCATCCTTGACGGCACGCTTGGTGGCGGCCTCGGCCTCGCCGACGGCGGTCTGCGCGACGGTCAGCGCCTCGACCAGCTCGATCACGGCCATCGGGGCGTTGTCGCCACGACGGGGACCGATCTTGGTGATACGGGTGTAACCACCCGGGCGGTTCTCGTAGCGCGGCGCGATCTCGGTGAAGAGGGTGTGCAGCACCGACACGTCGGTGATGGTCTTGCGCACCAGGCGACGGTTGTGGATGTCGCCCTTCTTCGCCTTGGTGATCAGCTTCTCCGCCAGCGGGCGCATCCGACGGGCCTTGGCCTCGGTCGTGGTGATGCGGCCGTACTGGAACAGCTCCCGGCACAGACCGGCGAGCAGCAGCGGCTCGTGGTGCGGGCCGCCGCCGAGGCGGGCACCCTTGGTGGGACGCGGCATGGATTACTCCTTGAATCTCCGACTACGGCCGTATCAGGTACCGCAGCGGGCGTACGGGCACTGTTGCCCGTACGACTTTCACGACGACGGGGGCGGTTCGTGGAACCGCCCCCGCGGCCAATTCTCTCAGTACTGCTCGGTCTCGGCGAAGTGCGAGTCGTCGAGGTCGTCGGCGCCGAAGGCGTCGGCGGCGGCGGTCGGGTCGAACCCGGGCGGGCTGTCCTTGAGGGCCAGGCCCATGCCGGCCAGCTTCGCCTTGACCTCATCGATCGACTTCGCACCAAAGTTGCGGATGTCGAGCAGGTCGGCCTCGGAGCGGGCGACGAGCTCACCCACGGTGTGGATGCCCTCGCGCTTGAGGCAGTTGTAGGAGCGGACCGTGAGCTCCAGCTCCTCGATCGGCAGCGCCAGGTCGGCGGCCAGGGCGGCGTCCGTCGGGGACGGGCCCATGTCGATGCCCTCGGCGTCGATGTTCAGCTCGCGGGCGAGGCCGAACAGCTCCACCAGGGTCTTGCCGGCCGAGGCCATGGCGTCGCGCGGACGCATGGCGGGCTTGGTCTCGACGTCGACGATCAGCTTGTCGAAGTCGGTCCGCTGCTCGACACGGGTGGCCTCGACCTTGTAGGTGACCTTCAGCACGGGGCTGTAGATCGAGTCGACCGGGATGCGGCCGATCTCCTGGCCGGAGGCCTTGTTCTGGACGGCGGAGACGTAGCCGCGACCGCGCTCGACGGTCAGCTCCATCTCCAGCTTGCCCTTGCCGTTCAGCGTGGCGAGGACCAGCTCCGGGTTGTGCACCTCGACACCCGCCGGCGGGGCGATGTCGGCGGCGGTGACGACACCCGGGCCCTGCTTGCGCAGGTACATCACGACCGGCTCGTCGTGCTCCGAGGAGACGACCAGCTGCTTGATGTTGAGGATGAGGTCGGTCACGTCCTCCTTGACGCCCGGCACGGTGGTGAACTCGTGCAGGACGCCGTCGATGCGGATGCTGGTGACAGCGGCACCCGGGATCGACGACAGGAGCGTGCGGCGCAGGGAGTTGCCGAGGGTGTAGCCGAAGCCCGGCTCCAGCGGCTCGATCACGAACCGCGAGCGGAACTCGTCGACGACCTCTTCGGTCAGCGAGGGGCGCTGAGCGATAAGCATGGGGGGAATCCTCCAGTTGTCTTCGGCACCCACTATTTGATGCCGACAGGACCAAGCGTACGGGCTCCCGTAGGCAGCGACCAATCACTGCGTGGGAGCCCGTACGAGGTTAAAACATCACCCGCGTGCCCGAAGGCGCTGCGTCAGACGCGGCGGCGCTTCGGCGGACGGCAGCCGTTGTGCGGGGTGGGGGTGACGTCCTGGATCGAGCCGACCTCCAGGCCGGTGGCCTGGAGCGAACGGATCGCGGTCTCGCGGCCGGAGCCCGGACCCTTCACGAAGACGTCGACCTTGCGCATGCCGTGCTCCTGCGCGCGACGGGCAGCGGCCTCGGCGGCCATCTGCGCGGCGAACGGGGTCGACTTGCGCGAGCCCTTGAAGCCGACGTGGCCGGCGGAGGCCCAGGAGATCACGTTGCCCGCGGGGTCGGTGATCGAAACGATGGTGTTGTTGAACGTGCTCTTGATGTGCGCGTGGCCGTGAGCGACGTTCTTCTTTTCCTTGCGGCGGATCTTCTTCGCGCCGGCAGCCTGACGACCCTTGGGGGGCATAAGTCTGTTCTCCTACTGAGGTGGTCGGTCCGCTGACCCGCGGGCCGGAGGGATGTCCGGTTACGGGACGGACTACTTCTTGCCCGGCTTCTTCTTACCGGCGATCGCGCGACGCGGGCCCTTGCGGGTACGCGCGTTGGTGTGGGTGCGCTGGCCGCGGACCGGCAGGCCGCGGCGGTGACGCAGACCCTCGTAGCAGCCGATCTCGACCTTGCGGCGGATGTCGGCGGCCACCTCACGGCGGAGGTCACCCTCGACCGTGTAGTTGGCGTCGATGTACTGGCCCAGCTTGACGAGGTCGTCCTCGGAGATGTCGCGAACGCGGACATCCGGGTTGACACCGGTCTCGGCCAGGGTCTGCTGGGCGCGGGTACGGCCGATGCCGTACACGTACGTAAGGGCGATCTCGATCCGCTTCTCACGGGGGAGATCAACGCCGGCGAGGCGTGCCATTCAAGGCTCCTGTGGTTCTTCAGAGGTCTTGCGTGCTACCTACTCCGACACCTCACGGTGAGGGAGCCCCGGCCTCTGACCGGGGGTGGCAGTCCGTCCGGGAACGGACGGATCGGGTAGCCCGCTTATGACGTTTTCGCGTCGCGCGAAGTACTACGAGAAATGCTGAAGAGTGATCAGCCCTGGCGCTGCTTGTGGCGCAGGTTGTCGCAGATCACCATGACCCGGCCGTGGCGGCGGATCACCTTGCACTTGTCGCAGATCTTCTTGACGCTCGGCTTGACCTTCATGTTTCAGGTTCTCCGGGTCTAGATCTGACGTTCTTACTTGTAGCGGTAGACGATCCGCCCGCGCGTGAGGTCGTAGGGGCTGAGCTCCACGACGACCCGGTCGTCCGGCAGGATGCGGATGTAGTGCATGCGCATCTTGCCACTGATGTGCGCGAGGACCTTGTGACCGTTCTGCAGCTCGACCTTGAACATCGCGTTCGGCAGAGACTCGATCACGGTGCCCTCGATCTCAATGGCGCCTTGCTTCTTAGCCATGAACTGCGAGATCCACCTTCCGGGACCGGCTACCGTATGCGGAACGCTCGTGCGAACCTGGGTTCACCCCTTCCCCGGGGGGAAGAGGGCGCGCTGAAGCACGCTACGAGTGAGCCGACGGTCCATCCTACGCCAGCGCGTCCGGTGCACCAAAACGGGGGTCCCGGAAAGCGGTCGCCGTCACATCTGCTACGTCAGGCCTTGCTGAGGACCGTCAGCGGCTCGACGTGGGCGGTGCAGGCCGAGCAGCGGCGGGCGGCCTCGGGGATGTCGGTCAGGCACTCGGGGCACGGGCGCTTCGGCGTCTTCGGCTTCTTCGGCATGTAGCGCGCGGTCGCCTTGGTGATCGGCAGCACCACGCAGAAGTACAGCACCGCGGCGGTCATGAAGAACGCGATCAGCACGTTGAGGAACTGCCCGTACGGGAAGGTCACCCCCGCGATGTGCGCCTTGTACGAGCTGAAGTCGCCGGCGGCGCCGACCACCACACCCACCAGCGGGGTGAGGAAGGCGGACACGAAGCCGGTCACCACCGCGGTGAACGCGGCACCGATGACCACACCGACCGCCATGTCGACGACGTTGCCGCGCATCATGAAGTCGCGGAATCCCTTGAGCACGTGCTCTCTCCTGCATCGCTCGTAACCGGACCGGCCGGAGCCGACCACTGCCAGCGCATAAAAATAGGACAAAAGCCCTGGAGGTCCAAACCTCCAGGGCCCTGATCCCTCGTCAGCAGCGGCAGTTGAGCGCCGTCAGGACTACCCGAGGGGGTCCGGAGCTGCGGTGATGCCCAGCTTGGCCAGCTCCGCCCTGCCGCCGTCGAAGGCGGTCAGCACCAGCGGGCCCTGCTCGGTGACGGCCACCGAGTGCTCCCAGTGCGAGGCCCAGGTGCCGTCGTTGGTGACGACCGTCCAGTCGTCCTCCAGCACGGTGGTGTGCGGGGTGCCGAGCGAGACCATCGGCTCGATCGCCAGCACGGTGCCGGGGACGAGCTTCGGGCCCTTGCCGCGGCCGCGCTCGACGTAGTTCAGCACGTGCGGCTCCATGTGCATCGCGGTGCCGATGCCGTGGCCGCCGTAGCCCTCGGTGATGCCCCACTTGCCCTTGGGCGGGAGCGGCTGGCGGCGGATGAAGCCCTCGATCGCCTTGGAGACGTCCACCAGGCGGTTGTTCTTCTTCATCTGGGCGATGCCGGCCCACATCGAGCCCTCGGTCACCCGGCTCAGCATCTCGACCTCCGGGCGGACCTCGCCGACCGCCACGGTGATGGCCGAGTCGCCGTGCCAGCCGTCCAGGATGGCGCCGCAGTCGATCGAGATGATGTCGCCCTCCTGGAGGGCCCGGTCGCCGGGGATGCCGTGCACGACCTCGTTGTTCACCGAGGCGCAGATCACGCCCGGGAACCAGAGCCCGCCGTGGTTGGCCCGGAAGTTCGAGGTGGCGCCGTGGTCGGTGATGACCTTGTCCGCGACGTCGTTGAGCTCCTGGGTGGTCACCCCGGGGGCGACCGCCTCGCGGCAGGCCTTCAGGGCCTCGGCGACGACCAGCCCGGCCGCTCGCATCTTCGCGATCTGCTCGGGGGTCTTGATCTCCACCATCTGGTCACGCCTTCCAAGTCCGGATTACCACTGCTACCACCGTACGACGCCGAAACGGCCGGGCCACCCGCGTGGGGCGGGCGACCCGGCCGTACCGTCGTACGTTCGCCGAGAGACTCAGCTGTCCTGCTTCAGCGCCTCGATCGAGCGGGCGGTGACCTCGTCCACCTTGCCGAGGGCCGAGATGGTCGCCACCAGGCCCTGCTGGACGTAGTAGTCGATGATCGGCTCGGTCTCCGTGTGGTAGACCTCCAGGCGCGTGCGCACCTTGTCCTCGGTGTCGTCCGAGCGCTGGTACAGCTCGCCGCCACACTCGTCGCAGACGCCGTCGACCTTCGGCGGGTTGTAGTCCACGTGGAAGACGTGGCCACCGTCGTTGCGGCACAGGCGGCGGCCGGCGATCCGGCGGACGACCTCGTCCTCGGGGACCTCCAGGTCCAGCACGCCGTCCAGCTTGATGCCCTGCTCGGCGAGGAACTCGTCCAGCGCCTTGGCCTGCCCCAGGTTGCGGGGGAAGCCGTCGAGCAGGAAGCCGTTGACGGCGTCCGCCTGGAGCATGCGGTCCTTGGCCATCCCGATGGTGACCTCGTCCGGCACCAGGCGCCCCGCGTCCATGTAGGACTTGGCCTCGAGGCCCAGCGGGGTGCCCTGGCTGATGTTCGCACGGAACAGGTCGCCGGTGGAGATGTGGGGGATGGACAGGGTCTTGGCGAGCAGGTGCGCCTGAGTACCCTTCCCGGCCCCGGGAGGACCAACGAGGACGATACGCATCAGCGGAGGAACCCTTCGTAATTGCGCTGCTGGAGCTGGCTCTCGATCTGCTTCACAGTTTCGAGTCCGACGCCGACGACGATGAGCACGCTGGTGCCGCCGAACGGGAAGTTGGTCTGCTGTCCGAAGGCGACCAGGGCGATCATCGGGATCAACGCGATCAGGCCCAGGTAGAGCGAACCCGGCCACGTGATTCGGGTCAGCACGTAGTTCAGGTACTCGGCCGTCGGTCGGCCGGCCCGGATGCCCGGGATGAACCCACCATACTTCTTCATGTTGTCGGCAACTTCTTCGGGGTTGAAGGAGATGGCGACGTAGAAGAAGGCGAAGAAGACGATCAGCAGGAAGTACGTGGCCATGTAGATCGGGTGGTCACCCTTGACGAAGTTCGTCCGGATCCACGTGGCCCAGCCGGCCTGGCTGTTGGTCAGCTGGACCACCAGGGCGGGGATGTACAGCAGCGACGAGGCGAAGATGACCGGGATGACACCGGCCTGGTTCACCTTGAGCGGGATGTAGGTCGAGGTCCCGCCGAACGCGCGGCGGCCGATCATCCGCTTCGCGTACTGGACCGGGATCCGGCGCTGGGCCTGCTCGACGAAGATGACCAGCATCACGACGATGACGCCGACCGCGACCACGGAGAGGAACTCGACCCAGCCGCCGCCGATGGTGCCGGAGGTCTTGATCGCCCACATCGAGGACGGGAACTGCGCCGCGATCGAGGTGAAGATCAGCAGCGACATGCCGTTGCCGATGCCGCGGTCGGTGATCAGCTCACCGAGCCACATGATGACCGTGGTGCCGGCCGTCATCGTGAGCACCATGACGGCGATCCGGAACACGCTGGTGTCCGGGACGATCTGGTTGGCCAGCGGGCAGCCGGAGAACAGCGCGCCGCTGGAGGCCGTCGCCACGATGCCGGTGCCCTGGAGCACGGCGAGCGCGATGGTCAGGTAACGGGTGTACTGGGTGATCTTGGCCTGGCCGGCCTGGCCCTCCTTCTTCAGCATCTCCAGTCGCGGGATCACGACGGTGAGGAGCTGGAGGATGATGCTCGCCGTGATGTACGGCATGATGCCGAGGGCGAAGATCGTCAGTTGGAGGAGCGCGCCGCCGCTGAACAGGTTGACGAGCCCGAAGAGACCGCTGTTCTTGGTCTCCTTCACGCACTCGTTCACGGCCGTGAAGCTCACGCCCGGCATCGGAATGTGCGAGCCCAGGCGGAACAGCACCATGATGCCCAGCGTGAACAGCAGCTTCTTGCGCAGGTCGGGCGTCTGGAACGCCCGCGCGAACGCACTGAGCACGGTGCCTCCTGCGCCTCCCGCGCGTCGTCGGCGGGAGGGTCGGTCCTGAATGGGGAGTTTGCGGTTCGGGCCCCCGTACAGACGGCACAGGCGAGCCTACGCGCAGCCTACAAGGGAACTCCACGGACTCTAACAGTGCGCAGCCACTCGGAAGAAGCGCGTACCGCCCCTCCCCCACTCACGGGGTACGGGATGCCCGGGTTTGCCACACAAAAGAACGAGCGCCTTCCGGCCCGATGTCCCCGGGAACGGCACGAGCCCCGCACCTCCCGGAGGAGGTGCGGGGCTCGAAGGCGGATCTCAGCGGGCTCAGACGAGCTCGGTGACCGTACCGCCGGCGGCCTTGATCTTCTCGGCGGCGGAGCCGGAGACGGCGTCGACCGTCACCTGCAGCGCAACCGAGACCTCGCCGGTGCCGAGCACCTTGACGAGGGAGTTCTTGCGAACCGCGCCCTTGGCGACCAGGTCCTCGACAGTGACCTCGCCACCCTGCGGGTAGAGCTCGGCCAGCTTGTCGAGGTTGACAACCTGGAACGTGATCTTGAACGGGTTCTTGAAGCCCTTCAGCTTCGGCAGGCGCATGTGGAGCGGCATCTGGCCACCCTCGAAGCGCTGCGGAACCTGGTAGCGGGCCTTCGTGCCCTTGGTACCACGACCGGCAGTCTTACCCTTGGAGCCCTCACCACGACCCACGCGGATCTTGTCGGTCTTGGCACCCGGGGCGGGACGCAGGTTGTGGATCTTGATCGGGTTGTCGCCCATGATCAGTCCACCTCCTCAACCGTCACCAGGTGACGGACCGTGTGGGCCATCCCGCGGATCTCGGGACGGTCCTCCTTCACCACGACGTCGTGCATGCGCTTGAGACCAAGCGTACGCAGGGTGTCACGGTGGTTCTGCTTGCTGCCGATGTACGACTTGGTCTGCGTGATCTTCAGGCGAGCCATCAGGCGCTCACCCCAGCAGCACGCGCCCGCAGCAGAGCGGCGGGGGCCACGTCCTCCAGCGGCAGGCCACGACGAGCGGCGATCTCCTCGGGGCGCACGAGGCCCTTCAGAGCAGCCACGGTGGCGTGCACGATGTTGATCGCGTTGTCCGAGCCGAGCGACTTCGACAGGATGTCGTGGATGCCGGCGCACTCCAGGACGGCGCGCACCGGACCACCGGCGATAACACCGGTACCGGGGGCGGCGGGCTTCAGGAGCACGACGCCGGCGGCCTTCTCACCCTGGATCGGGTGCGGGATGGTGCCCTGGATACGGGGGACCTTGAAGAAGTTCTTCTTGGCCTCCTCAACACCCTTGGCGATGGCGGCCGGAACCTCCTTCGCCTTCCCGTAACCGACACCCACGGTGCCGTCACCGTCGCCCACCACGACCAGCGCGGTGAAGCTGAAACGACGACCACCCTTGACAACCTTGGCGACACGGTTGATCGCGACAACGCGCTCGACGTAAGCGGTCTTCTCGACGGCGGGGGCGTTGCCCCGGTCGTCACGCTTACGGTCGCGCCGCTCGCCACCGCCGGTGCCGCCGCCGGCGCCGCTACCGCGGCGCTGGGGTCCAGCCATTGGAATTACCTCTCTCGATTACGTCCGTCGACTGAGCCGACGAGCGGCTTAGAAGTCGAGCCCGGCCTCACGAGCCGCGTCCGCCAGGGCGGCGATGCGGCCGGCGTACCGGTTGCCCGCGCGGTCGAAGACGACCGACTCGATGCCGGCGGCCTTGGCGCGCTCGGCGACCAGGCTCCCGACCTTCTTGGCCAGCTCGGTCTTGTCGCCCTCGGCGCCCTTGATGGACACGTCGAGGGTGGACGCCGACGCCAGGGTGTGACCCTTGGCGTCGTCGATGACCTGGGCGACCATGTGACGGTTCGAACGCGTCACGACGAGGCGCGGACGCACCTCGGTGCCGACGACGCGCTTGCGAACGCGGATCGCGCGGCGCTTGCGAGCGGCGCTCTTGTAGGCGTTGCCCTTGCCGATCTTGACAGAGACACTCATCGCTTACTTACCACTCTTTCCGACCTTGCGGCGGATGACCTCGCCCGCGTACTTGACACCCTTGGCCTTGTACGGGTCCGGCTTGCGCAGCTTGCGGATCTTCGCGGCGACCTCGCCGACCTTCTGCTTGTCGATGCCGTCCACGTGGAACTTGGTGGCCGACTCGACGACGAAGGAGATGCCCTCGGGGGCCTCGACGAGGATCGGGTGGCTGTAGCCCAGCTGGAACTCCATGTTGGAGCCCTTCGCCAGAACTCGGTAGCCGACACCGCTGATCTCCAGCGACTTGCGGTAGCCCGCGGTCACGCCGGTGATCATGTTCGCCACCAGCGTGCGGGAAAGGCCGTGCAGGGCCTTCGACAGACGCTCGTCGTTGGGGCGGGTGACGAGCAGCGTGCCGTCCTCGCCCTTACCGATCTCGATCGGCGCGGCGACAACGTGGGTGAGGGTGCCCTTCGGGCCCTTCACCGAGACCGCCTGGCCATCGATGGTGACGTCCACGCCAGCGGGGACCTGGATGGGCAGCCGTCCAATGCGCGACATTGCTGTACCTCCGTTTCCCGAATTACCAGACGTAGGCGAGAACTTCTCCGCCTACGCCCTTCTTGGCGGCCTGCTTGTCGGTGAGGAGACCCGAAGACGTGGAGATGATCGCCACGCCCAGGCCGCCGAGCACCTTCGGCAGGTTGGTGGACTTTGCGTAAACGCGCAGACCCGGCTTGCTGATGCGCTTGATGCCGGCGATGGAGCGCTCACGGTTGGGGCCGAACTTGAGCTCGATGGTCAGCTTCTTGCCGACCTCGCCCTCGACGGGCTCCTCAACCTTGTAGGAGGAGATGTACCCCTCCTGCTGCAGGATCTCGGCGACGTGCGCCTTGATCTTGCTGGCCGGCATCGCCACGGAGTCGTGGTACGCCGAGTTCGCGTTACGCAGACGCGTGAGCATGTCTGCGATGGGGTCGGTCATGGTCATGATGGCCTCAGGCCTCTCTCGCCGCGGTTTCTCCGCGCCAGGTCCCCCTGCCGCACTCTTCCGAGTTCGTCAGGGGCACAAGCGCAGGGGACCTGCGACGTCGTAAGACTGGGTGCGAGCCCTCCGGAAGGGCCACGGGCGTCCATGGGGAAGCCGTGGCAGGGGGCCCGACCCCACTACCTTACGGGAATCCGTACGGTAGGCCCAAAACGGGCCGGTGTGGGATCGGGCACCTCTGCTTCGCTGTGTGCCTAAAGTGCCTGGTCCCTCTGTTGGGAGAGGACTACCAGGAGCTCTTGGTCACGCCCGGCAGCTCGCCGCGGTGCGCCATCTCACGAAGGCAGACACGGCACAGGCCGAACTTGCGGTACACCGAGTGCGGACGGCCGCAGCGCTGGCACCGGGTGTAGGCCCGGACGCCGAACTTCGGCTTGCGCTCGGACTTCGCGATGAGGGACTTCTTCGCCATGTGTTACGCCTCCTTGAACGGGAAGCCCAGAGCGCGCAGGAGCGCCCGGCCCTCGTCGTCGGTCTGGGCGGTGGTCACGACGGTGATGTCCATACCGCGCTGACGGTCGACCTTGTCCTGGTCGATCTCGTGGAACATGACCTGCTCGGTCAGACCGAAGGTGTAGTTGCCACGGCCGTCGAACTGCTTCGGGGAGAGGCCACGGAAGTCACGGATACGCGGCAGGGCCAGCGACACCAGACGGTCCAGGAACTCCCACATGCGGTCACCACGGAGGGTGACGTGGGTGCCGATCGGCTGGCCCTCGCGCAGCTTGAACTGCGCGATGGACTTGCGAGCCTTGGTCACGGCCGGCTTCTGACCGGTGATCGCGGTCAGGTCGCGGATCGCGCCCTCGATCAGCTTGCTGTCACGGGCGGCCTCGCCGACACCCATGTTGACGACGACCTTGACCAGGCCGGGCGTCAGCATGACGTTCTCGTACGAGAACTGCTCCTGCAGCTGACCCTTGATCTCGGAGTTGTAACGCTCCTTGAGACGGGGGGTCACCTTCTCAACAGTCGTCTCAGACATCAGATGTCCTCACCGGTTCGCTTGGCAACGCGGATCTTGTTGCCCTCGTCATCGAAGCGGTAGCCAACGCGGGTGACGACCTTCTTGCCGTCCTTCTCCACGACCAGCTGGACGTTGGAGACGTGCACCGGCGCCTCGACGGTGACGATGCCACCCTGAGTGCCCGGGCCCGGCTTGGTGTGCTTCTTGACCCGGTTCACACCCTCGACCAGGACCTTGTTCTCGGCGGGCATGGCCTGGATGACCTTGCCCTGCTTGCCGCGGTCCTTGCCGGTGATGACCTGAACCAGGTCACCCTTCTTGATCTTCATGCTGTTCGCCATGAGTTAGAGCACCTCCGGCGCAAGCGAGATGATCTTCATGAACTTCTTGTCACGCAGCTCGCGGCCCACCGGGCCGAAGATGCGGGTACCACGGGGGTCACCATCGGTGTTCTTCAGAACGACCGCGGCGTTCTCGTCGAAGCGGATGTACGAGCCATCCGGACGACGGCGCGACTTCACGGTACGGACGACGACGCACTTGACGACGTCACCCTTCTTCACCGAACCGCCGGGGATCGCGTCCTTGACGGTCGCGACGATGACGTCCCCGATACCGGCGTAGCGGCGACCGGAACCACCGAGAACGCGGATGCAAAGGATTTCCTTCGCGCCCGTGTTGTCGGCGACACGCAGTCGCGACTCCTGCTGGATCACAGCTTTCTCCTGATCGTCAACGAGAGCTGACGGGCCGGCCGCTGCTCACACCAGCGCCCGCGAGGGACCTGGTGCACATACGGCCGTACCGCATCAACTTCGTTACTTGGCCTTCTCGAGGATCTCGACGACGCGCCAGCGCTTCGTCGCGGACAGCGGGCGGGTCTCCGCGAGGAGGACCCGGTCGCCGATGCCGCAGGCGTTCGCCTCGTCGTGCGCCTTCAGCTTGTTCGTACGGCGGATGACCTTGCCGTACAGAGCGTGCTTGACGCGGTCCTCGACGGCGACGACGACGGTCTTGTCCATCTTGTCGCTGACGACGAGACCCTCACGGGTCTTGCGGAAACCGCGCGTCTCGTTGGTGTTCTCAGTCATCAGGCGCTCTCCACCGTCTCGATGCCCAGCTCGCGCTCGCGCATCAGGGTGTAGATCCGCGCGATGTCCTTACGGACGAGCTTGAGCCGTCCGTGGTTGTCGAGCTGCCCGGTCGCCGCCTGGAAGCGGAGGTTGAACAGCTCCTCCTTGGCCTCACGGAGCTTGGCAACGAGACCCTCGTTGTCCAGCTCGCGGAGGTCAGCAGCCTTGGTGCCGGCCGACATCAGCTCTCACCTGCCTCGCGCCGGATGATCCGGCACTTCATCGGGAGCTTGTGAGCTGCGCGGGTCAGCGCCTCACGAGCCACCTTCTCGTTGGGGTACGACAGCTCGAACATGACCCGACCCGGGTGCACGTTCGCGATCCACCACTCGGGCGAACCCTTACCGGAACCCATGCGGGTCTCGGCCGGCTTCTTGGTGAGCGGACGGTCCGGGTAGATGTTGATCCAGACCTTGCCGCCACGCTTGATGTGACGGGTGACGGCGATACGAGCGGACTCGATCTGCCGGTTCGTCACGTAGGCCGGGGTGACGGCCTGGATGCCGTACTCGCCGAAGGCGAGCTCGGTGCCACCCTTGGCAGCGCCACGACGCTTCGGGTGGTGCTGCTTGCGGTGCTTGACCCGACGGGGGATCAGCATGGGAGTCAGGCCTCCGTTCCGGTGTTCTCGGCAGCCGGCGCCTCAGCGGCCGGGGCCGCGGGGGCCTCGGCAGCGGCGGGACGACGGCCACGGCCACCGCGCTCGCCACCACGGCGGTCGCCACCGCGGGCGGGACGACCACCCTCGGGACGGGCCGGGCGGTTGCCCGAGCGGGCAGCGGCGTTCTCAGCGCGGACCTCGGCGATGTTCTTGACGTCGCCCTTGTAGATCCAGACCTTCACGCCGATGCGGCCGAAGGTGGTCTTGGCCTCGAAGAAGCCGTAGTCGACGTTCGCACGCAGGGTGTGCAGCGGCACACGACCCTCGCGGTAGAACTCCGACCGGCTCATCTCGGCGCCGCCGAGACGACCGGAGCACTGGACCTTGATGCCCTTGGCGCCGGACTTCATGGTGCCCTGCATCGACTTGCGCATGGCACGGCGGAAGGAGACGCGGGAGGACAGCTGCTCCGCGACGCCCTGAGCCACGAGCTGGGCGTCCAGCTCGGGGTTCTTGACCTCGAGGATGTTCAGCTGGACCTGCTTGCCGGTCAGCTTCTCGAGGTCGCCGCGGATGCGGTCGGCCTCGGTGCCACGGCGACCGATGACGATGCCGGGGCGGGCGGTGTGGATGTCGACGCGGACGCGGTCGCGGGTGCGCTCGATCTCAACCTTCGAGATGCCGGCGCGCTCCATGCCCTTCGTCATCATGCGACGAATGGCAACGTCTTCCTTGACGTAGTCCTTGTACAGCTTGTCGGCGTACCAGCGGGACTTGAAGTCCGTGCTGATGCCGAGGCGGAACCCGTGCGGGTTAACCTTCTGGCCCATTACCGGGTCCCTTCCTTGCTGCTGACGACCACGGTGATGTGGCTGGTCCGCTTGCGGATCCGGTAGGCGCGGCCCTGGGCACGCGGGCGGAACCGCTTCAGGGTCGGACCCTCGTCAACGTACGCCTCGCTGATGACGAGGTCGTCCACGTTGGAGTGGTTGTAGTTGTGCGCGGCGTTGGCAATGGCGCTGTCGAGCACCTTGCCGACCGGCACGGTGGCGGCCTGCGGAGCGAAACGCAGGACGGCCTGGGCCTCCGTGGCCGGCAGGCCACGGATGAGGTCCACCACGCGGCGGGCCTTCATGGGCGTGACGCGGATGTACCGCGCCTGGGCCCTGGCTTCCATGGTTGTCCCCTTAATGGAGTAAGTCATTGAGTCGTTCTGGCGGTGAAGCTCAGGCGACTAGCGACGCTTCGACTTGCGGTCGTCCTTGACGTGGCCGCGGAAGGTGCGGGTCGGAGCGAACTCGCCCAGCTTGTGGCCGACCATCGACTCGGTGACGAACACCGGGACGTGCTTGCGACCATCGTGAACCGCGATCGTGTGGCCGAGCATGGCCGGGAAGATCACGGAGCGGCGGGACCAGGTCTTGATGACGTTCTGGGTACCCGCCTCGTTCTGCGCGTCCACCTTCTTGAGAAGGTGGCCGTCGATGAAGGGGCCCTTCTTGAGACTGCGCGGCATCTGACCTGCTCCTAGCGCTTCTTGTTGGTCTTGCGGCGGCGCACGATGAGAGCGTCCGACGCCTTCTTCGGGCGACGGGTACGACCCTCCTTCTGGCCCCACGGCGAGACCGGGTGGCGACCACCAGAGGTCTTACCCTCACCACCACCGTGCGGGTGGTCGATCGGGTTCATGGCGACACCACGCACGGTCGGGCGAACGCCCTTCCAGCGCATGCGGCCGGCCTTGCCCCAGTTGATGTTCGACTGCTCGGCGTTGCCGACCTCGCCGACGGTGGCGCGGCAGCGCGCGTCGACCAGGCGGATCTCGCCCGAGGGCATGCGCAGGTGCGCCATCTTGCCCTCACGCGCCAGCAGCTGGATGCCGGAGCCGGCCGAGCGGGCCAGCTTGGCACCGCCGCCGGGACGCAGCTCCACCGCGTGGATGGTGGTACCGACCGGGATGTTGCGCAGCGGCAGGTTGTTGCCCGGCTTGATGTCGGCGCCAGCGCCGTTCTCGATCCGGTCGCCCTGCGTGATGCCGCGCGGCGCGATGATGTAGCGCTTCTCGCCGTCCGCGTAGTGCAGCAGCGCGATGCGCGCGGTGCGGTTCGGGTCGTACTCGATGTGCGCGACCTTCGCCGGCACGCCGTCCTTGTCGTGACGACGGAAGTCGATCACGCGGTAGGCGCGCTTGTGACCGCCACCCTGGTGGCGAACGGTGATCCGACCGGCGTTGTTACGGCCGCCCTTGCTGTGCAGGGGGCGAACCAGCGACTTCTCCGGGGTGGACCGCGTGATCTCTACGAAGTCGGCCACGCTGGAGCCACGACGGCCCGGCGTAGTCGGCTTGTACTTGCGGATGCCCATTTGGCTCTCTCGTCCTCGTCCTTATCGACGATCACGATCTCCGTTAGGAGACCGGACCACCGAAGATGTCGATGCGGTTGCCCTCGGCCAGCGTCACGATGGCGCGCTTGGTGTCCTTGCGCTTGCCAAAGCCCGTCTTGGAGCGCTTGCGCTTGCCCTGACGGTTGATCGTGTTGACAGCCTCGACCTTGACCGAGAAGACCGCCTCGACGGCCTGCTTGATCTGGGTCTTGTTGGCGCCCGGCGACACGATGAACGTGTACTTGTTCTCGTCGAGAAGGCTGTAGCTCTTCTCGGAGATGACCGGCTTCACCAGGACGTCACGGGGGTCCGTGAACGTCTTGCTCGTAACGTCGCTCATCAGGCGGCGCTCCCTTCGAGCTCGCCCTCAGCGGCAACGGCCTTGGCGGACGCGGCCGGACCGGCCACGAAACGCTCGAAGGCGGCCTGGGTGAAGACCACATCGTCGGAGACGAGCACGTCGTAGGTGTTCAGCTGACCGGCGTCCAGGATGTGCACGTGCGGCAGGTTGCGAGCGGACTTCAGGCCCAGCTCGTCCTCGCGCTCGACGACCAGGAGGACGTTCTTGCGCTCGGTGATCTTGCCGAACAGGCTCTTGGCGGCCTTGGTCGACGGCACCTCGGCCGCGACCACGTCGGTGACGACGTGGATGCGGTTGTGGCGGGCCCGGTCGGTGAGCGCACCGCGCAGAGCGGCGGCGATCATCTTCTTCGGGGTCCGCTGCGAGTAGTCGCGCGGCACGGGACCGTGCACGACGCCACCGCCGGCGAACTGCGGCGCACGGGTCGAGCCCTGACGGGCGCGGCCGGTGCCCTTCTGGCGGTACGGCTTCTTGCCGCCACCGCGGACCTCGCCACGAGTCTTGGTCTTGTGGGTGCCCTGACGGGCCGCAGCGAGCTGCGCCACGACGACCTGGTGCATCAGCGGAACGCTGACCTTCGCGTCGAAGATCTCGGCCGGAAGCTCGAGGCTGCCGGTCTTGTCGCCCGAGGGCGACAGGATGTCAATGGTGCTCATATCCTCACAGCCCCTTCGCCGCGGTGCGGACGAGGACGAGGCCGCCGTTCGGGCCCGGGATTGCGCCCTTGATCAGGAGCAGCCCCTTCTCCGCGTCAACGGCATGGATGGTCAGGTTCTGGGTGGTCACACGCTCGTGGCCCATCCGGCCGGCCATCCGTACGCCCTTGAACACGCGACCCGGGGTGGCGCAGCCACCGATCGAGCCGGGCGAGCGGTGCTTGCGCTGCACACCGTGACCGGCGCCGAGGCCCCGGAAGTTGTGGCGCTTCATGACACCGGCGAAGCCCTTGCCCTTGGAGGTGCCGGTCACGTCGACCTTGACACCCGCCTCGAACAGCTCGGCGGTGATCTCCTGGCCCAGGGTGTACTCGGAGGCGTCCGAGGTACGGAGCTCGACCAGGTGGCGGCGCGGGGTGACACCGGCCTTGGCGAAGTGGCCCGCGAGGGGCTTGTTCACCTTGCGGGGGTCGATCTCGCCGAAGCCGATCTGGACGGCGTCGTAGCCGGCCGGGCTGTCGGCGGTGTGGACCTGGGTCACGACATTGGGCCCAGCCTTGACGACGGTCACCGGGACGACCCGGTTGTTCTCGTCCCAGACCTGGGTCATGCCGAGCTTCTCGCCCAGGATGCCCTTAATCTGCTTAGCCATCTTCGGTGCGCCTCTCAGAGCTTGATCTCGATGTCGACGCCAGCCGGCAGGTCGAGACGCATGAGCGAGTCAACCGTCTTCGGCGTGGGGTCGAGGATGTCGATCAGACGCTTGTGAGTACGCATCTCGAAGTGCTCGCGCGAGTCCTTGTACTTGTGCGGCGAGCGGATGACGCAGTACACGTTCTTCTCAGTGGGCAGCGGCACCGGGCCCGCGACCTGCGCACCAGTACGAATCACCGTCTCGACGATCTTCTTCGCCGAGGAGTCGATGACCTCGTGGTCGTAGGCCTTGAGCCGGATGCGGATCTTCTGTCCCGCCATGGCTACTCAGTAGTCCTTTGTCCTTAGTCACTTCGCGACTCCCCCTCCGACCCCCGCGCTCGGGCGTGTCGCACTCGCGCTTGCAAAAAACCGGCGAAGTAATTCGTCGGTTTAAAACTTTCGGGGTGAGGGGTGCCGGGTCGAGGCCCCGCACACGCTTCCCGGAAGATTCCCGTACTTTCGCCCCGCAGCTGCCGTGGCGTAGAACTCACGCTTGACGGCCATCACGGGAACGACGAGTACATGGGACTCGCTTCCGGTCCTCCCGGCGGGAGGCGCGCAGCATCGGCACTCAACCGAGCAACTTGGACATACTGCCACATGGAGCAGCCCGGATGCCAATCGGGGCCGGTGAGGCGCTCCTCACCGGCCCCGATGGGGTGACGTCCCCGCTCAGTCCTTGCGCCAGAGCACCCAGCCCCGGTCCTTGTTGAACTTCGCGACGTGCCAGCCGGGCCGCGCGTCCGGCCAGCTGGTCTGCGGCAGGTCGCCCTTGCTCCAGCCGGCCAGGTACGCGGTGGCCGCCTCCGGCGGGGCGGAGCCGTCCTTCAGGTCGTCCGACCAGACCCGGCCCCAGTAGACCTCGTAGGCCATCGACATCCGGGTGTCCCAGTCGAGGTCCATGTCCAGGACGACGTTGTCGCCCTTGCGCAGGCCCGCCTCCTTGGCCACGCCCACCGCCTGGTACTTGCGGGCCTTGGCGTGCGGCTCGGAGACGTTGTCGGTGACGGCGACCGTCGCGTAGGCGGCGAACAGCGTCACGCAGCCCACCACCGCGGCCACCACCCGGCGCCCGCCGGCCACCCGCAGCAGCAGGCAGGCGCCCAGCACCGCCAGCGCGCCGAAGCTCGTCCGGACCATGTGCAGGTCGTCCCAGGTCGAGGCCAGGAACATCGCGTCCGGCACCGTCCACGGACTGACCCAGAGCTTGAGCGCGGCACCCGCGTACGCGCCGACCGACAGCTGGATGATCCCGATCGCCGCCACGCCGGCCAGCGCCGTCCACAGCAGCGCGCGGACCCCGGCCCGCCACAGCGCGGCCAGGCCCACCACCATGAACATCGGCACCAGCACCGCGCAGTACCGGGCGTACACCCAGTTGTCGGTCCGGTCGTTGTCCGCCAGCCCGGCCGCCGAGGCCAGCGCGGTGCCGAACAGCAGGGCCACCATGGTGAAGGCCACCACCCGCTCGGCCACCGTGTACCGGCGCCGGAAGACGACCACCACGCACAGCACCAGGGCGACCGCCCCGAAGCCGTACGTGGAGGTCATGAAGTACCAGAGCTGCCCGAAGGTGCGGGCGATGATCGTGCCGATGTACTTGCTGTCCCCGAGGTTCTCGAAGACCTTGTTGCCGACGGTGCTCGGCGGCACGTCCTTGAACTGGTTCTCGACGAAGCGCGCCAGCAGCTTCGCGCCCAGGTACGACAGCCCGAGCCCGCCGACGCCGGCCAGCGAGGCGAGCCGCGGCGCCCAGCCGAGCGCCAGCACCACCACCAGGACCAGCGCGGTCAGCGCCACGACCACGCCGCCGCGGTCGTGGGTGGCCATCGAGAAGCCGGCCGCCAGGCCCGTCCCGGCCGCGTACAGCGCGCGGCGGCGCGTCGGGCCGGGCGAGAGCCAGCCGTGCATCGCGAGCAGCCAGGCCAGCAGGATCACCGGCAGCACGGTGTCCGACATCACGAACTGGGAGTAGAAGACCACCGGCGGCACCAGCGCCACGGCGGCGCCCACCAGGTACGCGTGCGGCCGGGACAGGCCCACCCGGCGCGCCGCCGCCACGGCGAGCGGGAACACCAGCGCGTTGAGCAGCGCGTTGATGCCCATGATCAGGTGGTACGCGGCGGCCGGGGTGTCGGCGATCCGCAGCGCCGGCGAGATCAGCAGCGGGTACCCGCCGGGGATCACCACGCCGACCGGCATCTCGGTGGTCGGCCGCCCGGCCAGCACCCGCGCGATCACCAGGTAGGAGTCCTCGTCGGCGTGCACCGACGGGAAGTAGTTGTGGATCGACAGCACCAGGCGGAACGCCACCTGGCCGCCGTACCCGAGCAGCAGGACCACCGCCCAGAACCAGCGGTGGGCGGCCAGCGCCCGCAGCCGGGGCGGCACGGCCAGGGCCCGGGTGGCGGGCGCGCTCCCGCCGCCTTCCTCACCCCGGCCCGGCCCGTCGGACGTGTGGGCAGAGTCGATCAGCGGCTGCACCGAGACACTTCCCTACTTGTATGAGTTGACGATCTCGTCATGGCCGGCTCCGGACGGCGCGCCACGGTTCCCACCACTCGTCGAAGCGCATCGGCAGTGTGCCACGCGGTGATCGGCCGGAGCCAACGCGCGCCTCCCCCGTTGACGACAACGGCCCGTACGGGAACGGTGGTTCGGCCCGTGCGGATCCCCCGACCGAGGTGCTGGCAGAATCGCGGTGTCCGGCCACCGAAACCACACACCGCCCCCGCATCCGAACCGCTGCGGGAGAGCAGAAGGACCGAACAGTGACGACGAGCGTCCAGCCCGCCCCCGCCGAGGGCAGGCATCAGGGCATACCGCCCAGTCAGAGGAGACGGGCCGCCGCTCTTCGCCTCCCCGCCGTCCTCTGGACCGCGGAGATCCTGACCGCGGCCACGGCGGCGCTGCTGATGACCGGGCTGGCCTGGTCCGTCCGGCTGAACCCCATGTCGAGGGTCGGCCAGGTCAGCGGCCTCGCCGCGCTCCAGCTCCGGCTCCTGCTGCTGATCGGCGTCGTCGTCCTGGTCCTGGTGCCGGCGATGCGCCGCTGGGCGGACCTCCCGGTGCGGTTCGCCGCCGCCGCGGTCGCCGGCCTGTCCTCCGGCGTCCTGGCCGCCGGCATCTCGCTCGCGCTGCGCGACACCAACTGGCCGCTGTACGCCCAGCAGGGCGACTCCGGCAGCCTCCAGGCCTGGGTCGGCGCCCTGATGGACGGCAAGTCCCTCGACGGCGCCTACCCGCCGCTGTTCCCGCACATCGTCGCCTTCGTCGCCGAGCACGTCACCCACGGGCAGGTCGGCTACGCGCTCAAGCTCGTCGACCTGCTGTTCGTCGCGATGCTCGGCCCGCTCGCCTACCTGTCCTGGCGCCTGCTGCTGCCCCCGCTCTGGGCGCTCGGGATCGGCGTCACCGCCGCCCTGCCGATGGCGCAGCCGTACAAGCCGTACACCACCTTCGTGCTCGTCGCCTTCCTCCCCGTGCTGGCGAAGCTGATGCAGCTCCTCCAGCGCGCCCCGGAGCTCCCGCGCCGCACCGCGGCCGTCCGCGGCGCCGTGCTCGGCCTCGGGATCGGGCTGCTGTTCCTCCTCTACTCCGGCTGGTTCGTGTGGTCCGCGGCCGGAGTGGTGGTGCTCACCGTGGTGCTGCTGCTGCGCGCCCGCCGGACCGGCGGCACCCGCGGCCTGCTCAACGGCCTGTGCGCGATCGGCGCCGCCGGCGGCGTCTTCCTGCTCGTCTCCGGCGTCTACCTGGTCCGGCTGCTCGGCTCCGCGGGCAGCACCATCGACCGGTACTGCTACTTCGACACCTACACCGAGCCGACCTACTTCGCGATGTGGCGCGACGACCTCCCCGGCACCGACGGCCAGAGCACCTGGCCGGTCCCCGGCGAGATCGGCGGAGTCGGCCTCTTCACGATCCTGCTGCTGGTCGGCCTGGGCGTGGCGCTGGCCCTCGGGATCGGCCGGACCACCGTCCTGACCGCCGCCGCCTGCACCGCGAGCGCCCTGCTGATGCGCTACTGGTACGCCTCCCACATGGAGCGCGACCAGGCCGTCATGCTCTACCCGCGCACCAGCGCCCAGCTGCTCTACTGCCTGCTGGTCCTCGTCGGCCTGGCGTGCTACCTGGTCGTCCGCCGCCGCCAGGGCCCCACCGCGGCCCCCGCCGCCGAGTCGGCCGAGGACACCGGCCGCCGGCTGCCGCTGCGCCTCAACCCGCGCGGTGTGGCCGTCGGCGCCATCTGCGCGCTGGGCCTGCTCTTCGGCATGGCCGGCTCCGCCACCGCCAGCAAGTACATGCCGGACCCGCACTGGGGCCCCGGCGCGCTGGCCTGGATCGCGCAGAGCACCGCCGACACCAAGGGGCACTGCTCGCGCTACGCGCCCAACGGCCAGTGCAAGCAGCCGCGGGACATCAGCGACCTGCTCGTGCCGCTGCCCGACCCCGGGAAGCTGATGTGCCCGAAGGTCAACCCGTACCCGCCCCGGCAGCCCGACCCGCTGGGCCCCTCCGGCTTCGGCGAGTAGCCCCCGGCGGGCCGCCCGCGAACGCCACTGGGCCGGTAGTCCGAACTCGGACTACCGGCCCAGTGCCGTACCAGTGGGTGCGAGCGGTCAGTGCCGGTCGCCGCCGGTCAGCGCGTGGCGGACCAGCACCTTGGCGCCGGCCCGCTCGCCGCGCTTCAGGGCGCCCGGCAGCATGGTCAGCGCGTGCAGGCGGGAGGCGCTGCGGAACCGGGCCGCACGGGCGGCCTTCGGCCAGCCGCGGGCGTCCATCCGCTCCGCCACCGCGTTGAAGTACCGCTCCGCCTCGGTGAACCGGGTGCCGGAGAAGGCCTGCACCGAGGACTCGCTGACGGCGTGCCGCCGGTACTGGAAGACGACGGTGGTGTTGTCCACCAGCATCTGCTCGCCGCGCTCCAGCAGGTCGACGACCAGGGCCAGGTCCTGGATCACCGAGTACTCGTCGCGGAAGTTGACCGCGCGCAGCGCCTCGCCCCGCCAGCAGATCGACGGGAAGTAGAGCCAGTTGCCGCGCAGCACGCTCGCGGCCAGCTCCTCGCCGCCCATCAGCCGCCGGCCCTTGACGGTCGGCGCGTAGATCTTCTCCTTGACGTTGTCCGCCAGGCCGGAGCGGCTGACCTCGCCGTTGCCGTCGATGACCTCGACGCCCGGCTGCACCATGCCCAGGTCCGGGTTGTCCTTGACGATCGCCCGGACGGTCTCCAGGTAGTGCGGGTGCAGCAGGTCGTCGCAGCCCATGATGACCACGTGGTCGGCCGTGGACAGCTCCACGCACTTCTGGAAGTTCTTGGTGATGCCGAGGTTCCGCTCATTGCGCAGGTAGCTCACCCGGTCGTCGCCGAGCGAGGCGAACCAGCCCGGGACGTCCGGCTCCTTGCCGTCGTCTATGACGGTCAGCCGGAAGTCCCGGTCGGTCTGCGCGAGGATGCTCCGCACCGCGGCCTGCATCAGCGCCACGTCGCCGTAGTACGGCAGCATGAACTCGAAGGTCGCCACGGGATCAGGCCTTGCTGCGGTCGACCGGCGCCGAGACCGGCAGGTCCAGGTCGAAGCGCTCCTCGTTCAGGCGGGCGCCCTCGTTGATCGCCACGGTCCGCGCCAGGTCGGTGAGCTTCTTCTCCAGCGAGCGGAAGCGCAGGAAGGTGTTCAGGGTCAGGAAGCCCATCCCCAGCACCATCCCGTACAGCACCAGGTCGGTGCCGCGGCCGACGCCGAGCTGGTGGGCCAGCCAGGTCACGTCGGTGGGACGCAGCACCGCGTAGATGTTCACGACCACGAAGACCGAGAACGCGATGCGCTTCCAGGCGCGGGTGTTGGCACGGTCCCAACGCCGGATGAACATGAAGGCGAGAGTGACCGAGCCGAGAATGAGAACCAGCTGGATCCAGAAGAATTTCATCGGCGGCTACGCTCCCGCAGCGAGATGTCGAAGATGATGTTGACGCCGTTGATCAGGGACTGACCCTTGGCGCGTGAGTAGTCGGTGTACAGGATGTCCACCGGGAGTTCGGCGACCCGGAGGTCCGAGCCGGCGAGGAAGCTGACGATCTCCGACGCGTGCGCCATGCCGTTCATGGTGATCCGCAGCCGGCCGGCGGCCTCGCGGTTCAGCACGCGCAGACCGTTGTGGGCGTCGGTCAGCTTGAGCTTGCGAGCGGTCGGGCTGACGGTCGCCGCGGTGCGCAGGACGACCCGCTTGATCCACGGCACCTGCCCGTTCTGCTCGATGAAGCGCGAGCCGAGGACGACGTCCGTGTCGCCCTCCCGCAGCAGGGCGACCATCTTCTCGACGTCGGCGGTCTGGTGCTGGCCGTCCGCGTCGAAGGTGGCGAAGTACTTGGCGCCCGGCTGGGCCAGGGCGTAGGCGAGGCCGGTCTGGAGGGCGGCACCCTGGCCGAGGTTGACCGGGTGGCGCACCAGGTGCGCGCCCGTCTCCATGATGTGCTTGGCCGAGTCGTCGCCGCTGCCGTCATCGACGACCACGATGTTCGGGAACGTCTTTCGCGCCCCCTCCACAACGTCGGCGATCACCTGGCCCTCGTTGTAGGCCGGGATCACCAGCCAAACATCGTCGTACTGGGACACGGAGGCTCCATGAATGGGGTCTGGCCCGCGCTGCTGCGCGGCGATCTGAAGATGAGGGGCGGACACGGTCAGTCACCGGCCGTCCGGCTGCTCAACACCGCGGCGTTCGGGTCCCCCGACTGCTGGACGAGGCCGGCGGAGTTCGTCGCCGAACGGGCGAAACTCTGCCTCAGGACCGCCAGCATACCGAGGACGGTGGCCACGGAACCCGCCGTGTACGCAACGACCACGCGGGTGGACACGTCGCCCGGCATGAAGGTGATCGCGGCGAGGACCGCCGTGCCGACCGCCCAGCAGAGCAGCTGAAGGTTGTGCCGCTTGAATACCATCAGCGCCTGGCCGAGCACCATCGCGAACATGTACGCCACGGTTCCGGCGGACATCCAGAAGAAGTCGAGGCAGCCGAGCACCGGCTTGGCGCCGAACAGCACCTGGATCAGCCAGGGGCCGAGGGCGACCGCCGGGATGCCGCCGAGCACGCCGAGTCCGCCGACCACGGCGCCGATCTTCTTGAGCATCCCGGTGAAGGCGGCCCGGTCCCCGACCGCGATCGCGGCGGAGAGGCCGTTCAGCAGCGAGGCCTGGAGCGAGCCGAAGACGAACAGCGGCACCCGGGCCAGCACCAGCGCGTTGAGCAGGGCGGCGATCAGCGCGGAGTCGGAGGGCGCGAGCAGCTTGGTGCTCACCACGGCCGCGTTCACCACGACCTGGGAGAGCAGCGTCGAGCAGATCAGCAGGCCGAGCCCGGAGCAGAGTTCGGACCAGCCGACCTGCTCGCCGGGCTTCACCGCGCGCAGCAGCGGCGGCAGCGTGACGATCGTGGCGATGATCGGCGCGACGGCCAGGATCAGGCTGAACGCGAGCGCCGAGTGCACACCGGCCACGGCGAAGGCGAAGGCCAGGCCGATCCGCAGGCCGCCGTCCAGGCCGAGCTGGGTGCCATACGCGCCGAAGCGGCCGAGGCCGGCCAGCACACCGCGGGTGAGGTAGCAGACGGCCATGCCGGTGAAGGCCCCGCCGAGCGCCAGCACCAGCGAGCGGTCGCCGTGGAACATCGACCGGGCGATCGGGCCGGAGGCGGCGCCGAGGGCGACCAGGGTCGCCGCGAGGATCCCGCCGGTGAGCAGGGTCGCCCGGCGCAGCACCGGCGCGGCGCCGTGGCCGAGCGCCGCGCGCGCCGAGACGATCCGGGTGAGCTCCTGCTCGATCGGGAAGAAGACGCCGATGCCGACCGACATCACGATCGTCCACAGCAGCGAGACGTTCGCCATGTCGTCGACCGACAGGCTGTGGCCCGCCACTCCGAGGTGGATGTAGGAGGCGGCACCCAGTACGACAGTGCCGCCGGCCACCGCCAGGGTTCCCGGCGGTAGCGCGGCAGCCACCTTCGTCAGTGCGTTCTTCACTGAGGTCTGTCGCTCTCCGTGGTCCGGGCCGTGGCGGCCAGTTCGGCGAAGACGGGCGTGGCCAGGGCCTCGGCCAGCATGGTCCGCCACTCGGGCAGCGGCGCCAGCCCGGCGGCGGCCCAGCGGTCGTGGGCCAGCACGCTGAAGGCGGGGCGGGCGGCCGGGCGGACGAAGGCCTCCGACGTGGTCGGGCGGATCCGCTCCGGGTCCAGCCCGCTCAGCGCGTAGGTCTCGCGGGCCAGTCCGCACCAGGTGGTCCGGCCGCTCGCGGTGCCGTGGTAGACGCCGGCCGGGGCCTGCCCGGCGAGCGCGGCCCGGCCGAGCTCGACCAGGCGGCCGGCCAGCGCGTACGACCAGGTCGGCTGGCCGTGCTGGTCGTCCACCACGTCCAGGGTGTCGCGCTGGGCGGCGAGCTTGAGCATGGTGGCCACGAAGTTCGGGCCGTGCTCGCCGTACAGCCAGGCGGTGCGCACGACGTAGCCGTGCTCGGGGAGCAGTTCGGCGACCGCCCGCTCCCCCACCAGCTTGCCGCGGCCGTACGCGTTCACCGGCGCGGTCGGGGCGTCCTCCGGGCAGGGCTCGGTGGCGTCGCCCGGCAGGACGTAGTCGGTGGAGACGTGCAGCAGCCGCGCGCCGCTCTTGGCGCAGGCCTCGGCCAGGTGGCGCACACCGGTGCCGTTGACGGCGGTGGCGGCGTCCTCCTCGGCCTCCGCGGCGTCGACGTTCGTCCACGCGGCGCAGTTGACCACGATGTCGTGGCCCTCGACGGCGGCCTGGACGGCCGCCGGGTCGGTGATGTCGAGGTCCGCCCGGCGCAGCGCGGTGATCTCGGCGGTCCCGTCGGCGCCCAGCACCGAGAGCAGGTCCTGCCCGAGCATCCCGGCCGCGCCGGTGACCAGCCAGCGCACGGGCGCGGCGGCGTTCGCGGTCACTTGGCCAGGGCCGCCTTCTGCTTCAGCGGCTCCCACCAGGCGCGGTTCTCGCGGTACCACGCGATGGTCGCGGCGAGGCCGTCCTCGAAGCGGACCTGCGGCTCGTAGCCGAGCTCCTCACGGATCTTGCTGATGTCGATCGAGTAGCGGAGGTCGTGGCCCTTGCGGTCCTCGACGTGCTCGACCATGTCCCAACCCGCGCCGGCGGCCTCCAGCAGCAGGCCGGTCAGCTCCTTGTTGGTGGCCTCGGTGCCGCCGCCGATGTTGTAGACCTCACCCGCGCGGCCGCCGCGCATGACCAGCTCGATGCCCCGGCAGTGGTCGGAGACGTGCAGCCAGTCGCGGACGTTGCCACCGTCGCCGTACAGCGGCACCTTCTTGCCGTCGATCAGGTTGGTGGTGAACAGCGGGATGACCTTCTCCGGGAACTGGTAGTGCCCGTAGTTGTTGGAGCAGCGGGTCACCACGACGTCCATGCCGTGGGTGCGGTGGTACGCCAGCGCCAGCAGGTCGGAGGAGGCCTTGGAGGCCGAGTACGGGGAGTTCGGCTCCAGCGGCCAGGTCTCGGTCCAGGAGCCCTCGCTGATCGAGCCGTACACCTCGTCGGTGGAGATGTGCACGAAGCGGCCGACGCCGTGCTTGCGCGCGGCGTCGAGCAGGACCTGGGTGCCGACGACGTTGGTCAGCACGAACGGGCCCGCGCCGGCGATCGAGCGGTCCACGTGGGACTCGGCGGCGAAGTGCACCACCACGTCGTGGCCCGGCATGACCTGGTCGACGGCGTCCGCGTCGCAGATGTCGCCCTGGACGAAGGTGTAGCCCTTGTGGTCGGCCACCGGGGCGAGGTTCTCCAGGACGCCCGAGTAGGTGAGCTTGTCAAAGACCGTGATCCGGGCGTTCTCGTCAGCCCCGAGGAGCTGACGGACGAACTCCGAACCGATGAACCCGGCGCCGCCGGTCACGAGGATGCGCATAATGCGCGTAGTCTACCGCCGCCCGAACGCCCCTCCGACCCGGCCCCTCCCGCGTTCACCGATCTCGAATAGGGTGCTCCCATGCGTGGAATCCTCCTGGCCGGCGGCACCGGCTCGCGGCTGTGGCCCCTGACCCGTGCGGTGTCGAAGCAGCTCCTCCCGGTCTTCGACAAGCCGATGATCTACTACCCCCTCTCGACCCTCGTGATGGCCGGGATAAGCGAAATCCTGATCATCACCACCCCGAACGACCGGGACCAGTTCGAACGGCTGCTGGGCGACGGTTCCCAGTTCGGCCTGAAGCTGCAGTACGCCGTCCAGGAGAAGCCCGAGGGCATCGCCCAGGCCTTCGTGCTCGGCGCGGACTTCATCGGCGACGAGCCGGTGGCCCTGATCCTCGGCGACAACATCTTCCACGGCACCGGCCTGGGCACCTCGCTCACCGAGCACTCCGACATCAAGGGCGGCCGGGTCTTCGCCTACCCCGTGGCCGACCCGACCGCGTACGGCGTGGTCGAGTTCGACGAGAGCGGCCAGGTCATCTCCATCGAGGAGAAGCCGACCGAGCCCAAGTCCCGCTACGCCGTCCCCGGCCTGTACTTCTACGACAACCGGGTCGTCGAGATCGCCCGCACCCTGGAGCCGAGCGCCCGCGGCGAGCTGGAGATCACCGCCGTCAACGACGCCTACCTGCGCACCGGCGACCTGCACGTGACGACCCTCGACCGCGGCACCGCCTGGCTGGACACCGGCACGTTCGTGTCGATGGTCCAGGCCTCGGAGTTCGTCCGGGTCATCGAGGAGCGCCAGGGCTTCAAGATCGGCTGCATCGAGGAGGCCGTCTGGCGGGCCGGGCTGATCGACGACGCCCAGCTGCGCGAGCTCGCCGAGCCGCTGCTGAAGAGCGGCTACGGCCAGTACCTGGTGGACCTGCTCGACGAGGCGGCCGCCAAGTGAAGTTCCGCGAGCTCTCCATCGAGGGCGCCTTCGAGATCACCCCGCAGGTGCACGGCGACGCCCGCGGCCACTTCACCGAGTGGTACCGCTTCGACCTCCTCGCCGAGGTCGTCGGCCACCCGCTGGACCTGGCCCAGGCCAACCTGTCGCTGTCCGCCAAGGACGTCGTCCGCGGCATCCACTTCGCCGACGTCCCGCCCGGCCAGGCCAAGTACGTGGCCTGCACCCGCGGCGCGGTGCTGGACGTCATCGTCGACCTGCGGGTCGGCTCGCCGTCCTTCGGCAAGTGGGAGTTCGTCCGGCTGGACGACACCGAGCGCACGGCCGTCTACATCCCGGAGGGCCTCGGCCACGGCTTCTGCGCCCTGAGCGACGACGCCACGCTGACCTACCTCTGCTCGGCGACGTACAACCCGACCGGCGAGCACGGCGTGCACCCGCTGGACCCGGACCTCGGCATCGAGTGGCCGACCGACGCCCCGCAGCTCTCGGCCCGTGACGCGGTCGCGCCCACCCTCGCGGAGGCGCTCGCCACCGGCCTGCTGCCGGACTACCAGGCCTGCAAGGCCTACACGGACTCGCTGAAGCAGCAGTAACGGCGGGGCCCGACCCACGGAGGGGACGCGTGCAGCGGCACGCGTCCCCTCCGTCGTCGTACCGGCCGCCGGCCGCGCGCCGGGCTCAGCGCCTCCGGAAGACCCACAGCTTGAGCAGCACGAACCGGGCCACCGTGGCGAGGCCGTTGGCCGCCACCAGCCCGGCCACCTCGACCACCCGGGAGGCGTGCGGCAGCGCCGCGTCCAGCAGCGCCAGCGCGCCGCTGCTGAGGCCCAGCCCGATCAGGAACGCGACCGCGCCCTGGAGCTGGTGGCGCACCGCGCCGTCCGAGCCGGTGATGCCGAAGGTGAAGCGGCGGTTGGCCGCGGTGTTGGCCACCGCGCTGACCGCCAGGGCCACCAGGTTGGCCGCCTGCGAGGAGGCGACCAGCCGCAGCAGGACGAACAGGGCCAGGTAGAAGAGGGTGCTCAGCACCCCGATGACCAGGAAGGACGGCAGCTGCCGGCGGACCGGCCGGGCCGCCCCGGCGGGCTCGTCGCGCTCGCCCCGGTCCGCGGAGAGGGTCTCGTTCACGCGCCCGTACCGTACCGGTCCTGCTCCTCGGCGGAGTCGTAGCCGACGAAGTACGCGGGCCGGGCCTGGACCGCCGAGTAGATCCGGCCGACGTACTCGCCGAGCAGGCCGACGCAGACCAGCTGCACGGCGCCGATGAAGAGCATCCCTATGAACAGCGAGGACCAGCCGGGCACGGTGGAGCCGACGGCGTACGCGACCGTGGTGTAGATCGCCAGCAGGAGGCAGACCAGGAAGCTGAACAGCCCCAGCCAGGTGGCCAGCCGCAGCGGGGCGGCGGAGAAGTTGGTGACGCTGTCCAGCGCGAGCCGGAGCATCTTCGAGAGCGGGTAGTGGGTGCTGCCCGCGACCCGCTCCTCGCGCACGTAGACCACCTCGCCGCTGGGGAAGCCCAGCCACGGCACCAGCAGCCGGTAGACCGGCTGGTGCTCGGGCATCGCCTTGAGCGCGTCCACCGCCGCCCGGCTGAGCAGCCGGAAGTCGCCGGCCTGGTTGGGCATCCGCTTGCCGACCAGCTTGCGCATCAGCCAGTAGTAGCCGCCGGCGGTGTGCCGCTTGAAGAAGGTGTCGGTGCCGCGGTCGCCGCGCACGCCGTAGACGATGTCCAGGTGCTGCTCGCGGGCGAGCTCCAGCATCTCGGGGATCTTCTCCGGCGGGTCCTGGAGGTCGGCGTCGATGGAGACCACGTAGTCGCCGTGGGCGCGGTGGATGCCGGCGGTGAGGGCGGCCTGGTGCCCGGAGTTGCGGGCGAAGCGGACGATGCGGAACTCCGGCCAGTCCTGGCGGATCTTCTGCATCAGCACCGGGGTGACGTCGGTGCTGCCGTCGTCCACCCCGACCACCTCGTAGGCCACGTCGAGCCCGTCGAGGATCGGCCGCAGCCGTTCGACGGTCAGCGGGAGCGCCTCCTGCTCGTTGTAGATCGGCATCACGACCGACAACAGCGGTGCCGTTGACATGCGTTGGTCCCACTTTCCGCGACGGCGGGCTGGATGGTGGCCCGACCATAACAGTCTGCGATGAGCGGCCGCTGAAAGGCGGTGCGCTCCGGTGAACTGCCCATGAGACGCCGAAGGGCCCCGCGCACCGTGCGGTGCGCGGGGCCCTTCGGACGAGCCTGTACGAGGCAGGCAGGTCAGATCGTCAATTACTTGATGATCTTGGTGACCTGGCCGGCGCCGACGGTGCGGCCACCCTCACGGATGGCGAACTTCAGGCCCTCCTCCATGGCGATCGGCTGGATCAGCGCGACCGTCATGGCGGTGTTGTCGCCCGGCATGACCATCTCGGTGCCCTCGGGGAGGGTCACGACGCCGGTCACGTCCGTGGTACGGAAGTAGAACTGCGGGCGGTAGTTGTTGAAGAAGGGGGTGTGACGGCCACCCTCGTCCTTCGACAGGATGTACGACTGGGCCTCGAAGTCGGTGTGCGGCGTGACCGAACCCGGCTTGATGATGACCTGGCCGCGCTCGACGTCCTCGCGCTTGATGCCACGGAGCAGCAGACCGACGTTCTCACCGGCCTGGCCCTCGTCGAGCAGCTTGCGGAACATCTCGATGCCGGTGACCGTGGTGGTGGTCTTGGTCTCCTTGATGCCGATGATGTCGACAGTCTCGTTGACCTTGAGGATGCCGCGCTCGATGCGACCGGTGACGACGGTGCCACGACCGGTGATCGTGAAGACGTCCTCGATCGGCATCAGGAACGGCTGGTCCACGGCGCGGGCCGGGGTCGGGATGCTCTCGTCGACAGCCTTCATCAGGCCGAGGAGCTTCTGGCCCCACTCGGCGTCGCCCTCGAGGGCCTTCAGCGCGGAGACGCGGACGACCGGCAGGTCGTCGCCCGGGAACTCGTACTCGGAGAGCAGCTCACGGACCTCGAGCTCGACGAGCTCCAGGATCTCCTCGTCGTCCACCATGTCGGCCTTGTTCAGGGCGACAACGATGTACGGAACGCCGACCTGGCGGGCCAGGAGGACGTGCTCCTTGGTCTGCGGCATCGGGCCGTCGGTGGCGGCGACCACCAGGATGGCGCCGTCCATCTGGGCGGCACCGGTGATCATGTTCTTGATGTAGTCGGCGTGACCCGGGCAGTCAACGTGCGCGTAGTGACGGTCCTCGGTCTGGTACTCGACGTGCGCGATCGAGATGGTGATACCGCGCTGACGCTCCTCCGGGGCCTTGTCGATCTGGTCGAACGGCGTGAAGGGGTTCAGGTCCGGGTACGCGTCGTGCAGCACCTTGGTGATGGCCGCGGTCAGCGTGGTCTTGCCGTGGTCGATGTGACCGATGGTGCCGATGTTGACGTGGGGCTTCGTCCGCTCGAACTTCGCCTTCGCCACTGAGTCCTCCTGAGGACAGTTCCTGTACGCCGTGCTGACGCCAGTTGGTCTTTGATCGGTTTTGGTGCGGGTTGCCCGGAGGACATCCCGTGCCGTCCCGCTGGTGGGGGGGCCGGAGGCTCCCGGGAGGATCCGACCGGATCCTCCCGAGACGCCTCCGAATAGCCTAAGGCTTCGTAATCGTCCCGATTATCGGGACGTCACTCGCCCTTGGCCTTGGCGATGATGTCGTCCGCCACGTTCTTCGGAACCTCGGCGTACGAGTCGAACTGCATCGAGTAGCTCGCGCGACCAGAGGTCTTGCTGCGCAGGTCACCGACGTAGCCGAACATCTCGGAGAGGGGCACCAGCGCCGTGACGACGCGGGCACCGTGACGCTCGTCCATGGACCGGATCTGGCCACGGCGAGAGTTGATGTCGCCGATCACGTCGCCCATGTAGTCCTCGGGCGTGGTGACCTCGACGGCCATCATCGGCTCGAGGAGGACCGGCTTGGCCTTCCTCGCGCCTTCCTTGAAGGCCATCGAGCCGGCGATCTTGAACGCGAGCTCGGAGGAGTCGACGTCGTGCGACTGGCCGTCCAGCAGGCTCACGCGGACACCCTGCAGCGGGTAGCCGGCGAGGATGCCGAACTCCATGGCCTCCTGGCAACCGGCGTCGACCGACGGGATGTACTCCCGCGGAACGCGGCCACCGGTGACCTTGTTGACGAACTCGTAGCCCTCGGCCTGCTCGAGCGGCTCGATCGCGATCTGCACCTTGGCGAACTGACCGGAACCACCGGTCTGCTTCTTGTGGGTGTAGTCGATGCGCTCGACCGCCTGGCGGATGGTCTCGCGGTACGCGACCTGCGGCTTGCCGACGTTGGCCTCGACCTTGAACTCACGGCGCATACGGTCGACCAGCACCTCGAGGTGCAGCTCGCCCATACCCGCGATGATGGTCTGGCCGGTCTCCTCGTCCGTGTTGACCTGGAAGGACGGGTCCTCCTCGGCGAGACGCTGGATGGCAACACCCAGCTTCTCCTGGTCACCCTTGGACTTGGGCTCGATCGCGACGCGGATGACCGGGGCCGGGAAGTCCATGGACTCCAGGATGACCGGGTTCTTCTCGTCGGACAGCGTCTCACCGGTGGTGGTCTGCTTCAGGCCCATGACGGCGATGATGTCGCCGGCGCCCACCGAGTCGATCTCCTCACGCTTGTTCGCGTGCATGCGGTAGATCTTGCCGATGCGCTCCTTCTTGCCCTTGACGGCGTTCAGCACCGAGGTGCCGGACTCCAGGCGGCCCGAGTAGACCCGGACGAAGGTGAGCTTGCCGAGGTGCGGGTCCGACATGATCTTGAACGCGAGCGCGGCGAGCGGCTCGTCGTCCGAGGCCTTGCGGGAGATCTTGACGCTGTCGTCGCCCGGCTTGGTGCCCTCGATGGACTCGATGTCCAGCGGGGACGGCAGGTACTTGACGACCGCGTCGAGCAGGGGCTGAACGCCCTTGTTCTTGAAGGCGGTACCGCAGAAGATCGGGGTGAAGTCCGAGTTCAGGGTGCCCTTGCGGATCGCGGCCTGCAGCAGCTCGACCGGGATCTCCTCGCCCTCGAGGGCGAGCTCCATGATCTCGTCGCTGACGTTCGAGACCGTGTCGATGAGCGCCTCGCGGTACTCGTCGGCCTGCTCCTGCAGCTCGGCCGGGATGTCGACGATGTCGTACATCTCGCCCTTGGCGGCCTCGGCGGACCAGACCAGCGCCTTCATGCGGACCAGGTCGACAACGCCCTGGAAGTCCGACTCGGCACCGATCGGGAGCTGCATGACCAGCGGGGTGGCGCCGAGGCGGTCCACGATGGTCTTGACGCAGAAGAAGAAGTTCGCGCCCGTGCGGTCCAGCTTGTTGATGAAGCAGATGCGCGGGACGCCGTAGCGGTCAGCCTGCCGCCACACGGTCTCGGACTGGGGCTCGACACCGGCGACACCGTCGAACACCGTCACGGCACCGTCGAGGACGCGCAGCGAACGCTCCACCTCGACGGTGAAGTCGACGTGACCCGGGGTGTCGATGATGTTGATGGTGTGGTCGGCGTCGTCGACCGTCCAGTGACAGGTCGTCGCGGCCGACGTGATCGTGATGCCGCGCTCCTGCTCCTGCTCCATCCAGTCCATGGTGGCAGCGCCATCGTGGACCTCACCGATCTTGTACGACACACCGGTGTAGAACAGGATCCGCTCGGTGGTGGTGGTCTTGCCCGCGTCGATGTGCGCCATGATCCCGATGTTGCGGACCTTGGCGAGGTCAAGGGAGGTTGCAGCCATTGTGGCTCGTTCTCTCTCTGTCTAGTGACGGGGTACGGACTACCAGCGGTAGTGCGCGAAGGCCTTGTTGGACTCGGCCATCTTGTGGGTGTCCTCGCGACGCTTCACGGAAGCGCCCAGGCCGTTGCTGGCGTCGAGGATCTCGTTCATCAGGCGCTCGGTCATGGTCTTCTCGCGACGGGCGCGGGAGTACCCGACCATCCAGCGCAGCGCCAGGGTGCTGGCGCGGCCCGGACGGACCTCGACCGGAACCTGGTAGGTCGCGCCACCGACACGGCGGGACTTGACCTCGAGGGCCGGCTTGACGTTCTCCAGCGCGCGCTTCAGCGTCACGACGGGGTCCGAGCCGGTCTTCTCACGGACGCCCTCGAGGGCGCCGTAGACGATCCGCTCAGCGGTGGAACGCTTGCCGTGCAGCAGGATCTTGTTGACCAGCTGGGTGACGACCGGGGAGCCGTAAACCGGGTCGATGATGACCGGGCGCTTCGGGGCGGGGCCCTTACGAGGCATTCTTACTTCTCCTTCTTGGCGCCGTAGCGGCTGCGAGCCTGCTTGCGGTTCTTGACACCCTGGGTGTCAAGCGAACCGCGGATGATCTTGTAGCGGACACCAGGAAGGTCCTTCACACGACCACCGCGCACCAGCACGATGGAGTGCTCCTGCAGGTTGTGGCCCTCGCCCGGGATGTAAGCGGTGACCTCGATCCCGCTGGTGAGGCGCACACGGGCGACCTTGCGGAGAGCCGAGTTCGGCTTCTTCGGGGTGGTCGTGTACACACGCGTGCAGACCCCACGGCGCTGCGGGGAACCCTTCAGCGCGGGAGTCTTGTTCTTCTCGACCTTGTCCTGCCGGCCCTTTCGGACCAGCTGCTGGATCGTAGGCACCGTTTCTCCGTTTTCTGTGTGCCAAGGCTTGGTGGAACTAACCTGCGGTGTCTCCCCTCACACACGGCCCCGTGGTCGACCCACGCGGTCGGGTGTGTTGGGCTTGTTACGACACGGAATCCCATGGCTGCTGTACAGCGACGGCGCTCTACGCGCGGGACGCTGGGAAGCGCTCCGGCTCGGCGCGGCGACCGGTGTGCATGCACGCACAAGGACCCGGGGACACCCCAGGCACAAGGTCAGAGCGTACCTAGCGCATCGGGCTCGGTCAAAACAAATGCAACGCCGCAGGTCGCGGGGCCGGCACCGGAAGCGGCCCGGGAACCGGGCCGGGGCGGGGCTCCCTACCACAACCGGGCAGCCCCCGCACCGCGACCCTACGCCTCCGCGTGGGCCCCGGCGAGCCGGGGCGGATCCTGCGCGGCACCGCCGTCGGCCGCCCCGGCCGACTGCGGCAGCGGACGGTCCCGGTTGTCCGACACCGCCGCGAACAGCCCCAGCGCGAGCGCGGCCAGGGTGTACACGGCCAGCCACAGCATCCAGGTGCCGGGCGGGGACCAGTGCGCCGGGTTGATCAGCAGCGGGCCGGTGCTGCCGACCGTGTTGCGGCGCAGCGCCCAGAGGAAGGCCGCGGCGTTGACCAGGGACAGCGAGAAGCCGGAGATCACCAGCAGCCGGCGCCAGGCGAAGCCGCCCCAGGGCAGCCGCTCGTGGCAGATCGCGGCGCACAGGATCGGCAGCCCGACGGCGAACGGCAGCAGGTAGCGGCCCTGCCAGATCATGCCCAGCTGGCGCGCCTGCATGGCCTGAGCCGCTATCGGTATCACCACGATGCCGACCATCACGCCGACGATCGCCAGGGCGTCCCGGAACCGGGCGTAGCACAGCGCGAACATCGCCAGGGCGAGCACCACCCCGCACCAGACCAGCAGCGTCGCGGCCGGCGCCTCGGCGTCCAGCCAGCCGAAGTAGCCGATCATCTGCTTCATGTACAGCAGGCCGAAGTCGAAGGTCTTCCGGGCCGCGGCCAGCGGGGTGAGGTCGCTCGGGGTGTTGATGATCGAGTTGTCCGGGTGGCTCGACGACCAGGCCAGGGCCGCGACGGCGGACGCGGCGCCCAGGCCTCCCCAGAGCCAGGTCACCTTGCGGCGGACCACTTCCCGCACCGCGCCCTTCTGGCTCAGCAGCAGCGCGAAGAACAGGGCCCCGGCGAACCAGATCATGCCCAGCGGGCGGATGCTGATCAGCACCAGCGCGCCGATGCCCAGCCGGGCCAGCCGGCGGTTCAGCAGGTGCGGGTCCGGGTTCATCAGCATCGGCAGCCCGGCGCTCCAGACCAGGATGCCCGCCGCGATCTCCGGACCGCTCGGGTTCACCATGCCGAACAGGAACAGCGCCATCGGGGTGGCCGCGGTGACCGTGCCCAGCAGGGTGAAGGACCGCCGCCGCCACTCGGCCGCCGAGACCACCGCGCTCGCCACCAGGGCGGAGCAGATCAGCGCCGACATCAGGCGCATCAGGTAGAAGCCCTTCGCCCCCGGGACCAGGAGGCTGGGCCAGCCCACCGCGAAGTAGTACGCCGGGTGGTAGCGGCCGGCCGCAGTGGTCACCAGGGCCTCGCCCGGCCGGTCGATGAGCCGCGGCGCGCAGGAGGCCGGGGTCTCGGGCTTGAAGACGTAGCAGGAGTTGACGTCCTTGAGCTCCTGGTAGATCCGCGGGAGCTCAACCCCGGTCTCGGCGAACTGGCCCTCGATGCCGCCCACCAGGTGCGGGACCATGACCTCGCGGCCCTCGACCTGCCCCCGGGCGACGGCCGCGGCCCGGATGAGGTGGGCGTGCTCGTCCGGCGAGGCGCCGATCGGGGTGGCGATCGACCAGGACGCACTCAGGGCGAACAGGATCGCGAAAGCCACTGCCCACAGACGCCTCGGCGAGGAGACGAGCCGGTCGGCGAGGCTCTTGACGGCGGTGATCATCATCAGGATTGGGCCTTCGGGGTCAGTTCGGGCTCATGGGCGGGAACTGGTTACTTGATCATGCTGAGCCATGACTGGTCACCGGTCTTGGAGCAGTGCCCACCCGGCGCGAACTTCGGGCAGGTGCCGTCGAGGTTCTGCACGGTGTGCGACACCCACGGCAGGATGCGGTAGGTGTTCTCCTTGGCCGGCAGGTAGCGGTCCGACATCGACGACGAGACCGTACCGAACAGGAAGAGGAGAGCGAACAGCGTACCGACGACGGCCGCCTGCGGGCCCGGCAGGGGCGTTCCGGCGAGTCCCCCGGTCCCGGCGGCCTCCCCGGTCCCGTCGGCCCCCGCGACCCGGCGGTGCTCGGCCAGCCGGAGCGACACCAGGTGGACCAGCAGGGCGCACAGCAGCAGGCCGCAGTACAGCAGCTGGTTGTTGGTCCGGGTGTAGAGCTGGACCGTCTGCGTCTCGTACATGTGCGAGGCGATGTACATCCGCATCACCCAGGCGCTCGCGAACATGCAGCTGATGGTGACGACCACCGGCTTGCGGATGCCCAGCCAGAGGGCGGCGCCCAGTGCGACGAACATCACCACGGCGAACAGGTCCATGCCGCCGAACTCGCCGGGGATCGGCCAGTCCCCCACCTTGCCCGGCATGTCCGTGCGCCACATCAGGAAGTACGCCGGGTCGGTGAAGTTGTCGAAGCGGAAGTTGGGGTCCTTGGTGTCCTGGCCGTCGGTCAGCATGGTCACCAGGTAGCTGCCGCAGACCAGCAGGAACGCGCCCACGGTGGCGGCCAGGTAGACCAGGCCCTTGAGCCGGCTGTCACGCCAGGGGAAGTACGCCAGCGCCGCGACCACCACGCCGATGGCGCTCCACAGGAACCACCCGGAGTAGGTGAGGAACAGCAGGCCCAGCAGCGCGCCGAAGCCGGCCGCCTTCAGCAGCAGCAGCCGCCAGCCGTCCGTCCCGCTCCGGCGCAGGTGCACCACCACGGCGACCAGGACGGGCACCAGGACGACCAGCACGGTCTGGCTGTACGGCTTGTAGGCGTCGATCAGGGCGAAGGCCGGCAGCACGCCGAAGGCGAGCGCCCGGACCGGGCTGAGCAGCATCCGCCACGACAGGTAGACCAGCGGGCCGAACGCGGCGGCGCCGAGGATCTGGAGGTCCTTGAAGGCGTACGCGGTGTTGCCGCCGCGGAACCACTCGGCGTAGTAGCCCAGGGTGTAGAGCGGCGCCGGCGGGTAGACCGCCGAGCCCGAGGGCTGGCCGTTCGCCAGGGCGTGGGCCCACTCGACGATGCGCCCGCTGTCGCCGTTCAGGCCGAACATCGGCCAGGGCGTGCCGAGCAGCGCCATCACCGCGCCGGCCGCCACGAAGCCGCTGGCGAGGCCCGCGATGGCGGCCGCGGAGAACCGGGCCACCAGGCCGAAATGCCGGCCCGAGCGGAAGCGCATCGCGAGCACGACCGCGCCGAGCAGGAGGAAGCCGATGACCGCGAACCGCAGCTGCAGCGCGGCGAGACCGCTCACCTGGGCGATCCGGTCCAGCGGGTCCATGTGGAACTTGCTCGCCATCACGGGGAGCACCAGGGCGGCCAGGAAGGCGATCAGGGCCTCACCCGCGAGCAGTGCCGGGGCCGACGTCCAGAGCCGAGCCGCGGAGCGGCGCGCGGATCCCGGGATCAGCGGACGCCCTCCGATCGGCGGGATCCTGGAGGCCTCTTGGGCACTGACTGTCACTGGTAACGGTCCTCAGCTCGTGGTCGCTCGCTCGGCCCGCCCCACCCTTCGGCGTCGGCCGGTGACGGAGACCGTACTGCTTCCGGGCGCACGGCGGCAGCCCCGGGCATCATAGGTCCTACGCCTGAGGAAGACCCCATCGGGAAGATGGACGAACCGCCCCCGGGCCGCCCGGGCGGGCCCGCCTCAGGCGATGCCGATCAGGATCATCAGGGTCCAGAACGCGCAGCCCAGGTAGCCGATGACCAGGCCGAGGACGGCCGCCCAGTCGCCGTCCATGTTGCGGCGGCGGATCTCCGCGCGGGCGATGTGGCCGGTGACCACGGCGGGGGCGGAGAGGCCGACCAGGCCGGCCACCAGGGAGACCACGGCGAGCACGTTGGTCTGGCGGGCCTGGGGCGGCGGCGGGACCGGCATGAAGGTGGCCGGAACGGGCGTGGCCGCGGTGGGCGGCGGCGCCGTCATCGGCCCCGAGGGCAGGTCGGCCACCAGCACGGCCAGCTGGCCGTAGGTCTGCGCGGCGGCCACCGCCTCGTGGCGCTGCTCGTACTCCTGGACGGTGAGCCGCCCCTCGGCGAACGCGGCCTTGAGCACGTCCAGCGTGCGGTCCCGGTCCGCGTGGCCCGCCCGCATCGCGGCCTGCGACGCCACCGCGGGCGCGGGCGCCGGCTGCCAGCCACCCGCCGGCCTGCCGGGCGGATAGCCGGAACCAGGCTCGCCCCATGGTTGTACGGACATCCGCCACCTCCCGGTAGCGCGGCACCCCCGCGCACGTCACTGCTCCCTCATAGTGCAGGACGAACAGCCGAACTGAGTAGTTGCCAAATCGGCCCAGTAGTCGCCCGGACGAGGAAAACGGGCGGCGTGCCTCACCCGTTCGGCGGACACTCTCAGGGGATGCTCAACTCGGGCGACAGCCGGTCCGCACGGTGACAGGCTGAGCCCGGAGAGACCCGCACCACGACGACGTCCACCACCACGAGCAGAGAAGGCCGCCATGCAGGCGTCAGCGCCGCCGTCCCCCGACCTCTCCGGGCCGGGAACCCCGTCCGCCGTCAGCATCCAGGGGCTCTGGAAGCACTTCGGCCCCCAGGCCGCGGTGGCCGGGCTGAGCCTGGAGCTGCCGGCCGGGGCGTTCATCGGCCTGGTCGGGCCGAACGGTGCCGGCAAGACCACCACGCTGTCGATGGTCACCGGGCTGCTCCGGCCCGACCAGGGCACCGTCCTGGTGCACGGCGCCGACGTGTGGGCGGACCCGGTCACGGTCAAGGCCCGGATCGGCATCCTGCCCGAGGGCCTGCGGATGTTCGAGCGGCTCAGCGGGCGCGAGCTGCTCCAGTACACCGGGCGGCTGCGCGGTCTGCCCGGCGCCGAGGTGGACCGGCGGGCCGAGGAGCTGCTGGCCGTCCTGGACCTCGGCCGGGACGCCGACAAGCTGGTCGCCGACTACTCCACCGGCATGCGCAAGAAGATCGGCCTGGCCGCCGCGCTGCTGCACAACCCGGACGTGCTGTTCCTGGACGAGCCCTTCGAGGGCGTCGACCCGGTCTCCGCCCAGACCATCCGCGGCGTGCTCAAGCGGTACGCCGCGGCCGGCTCCACGGTGATCTTCTCCAGCCACGTGATGGAGCTGGTCGAGCAGCTCTGCGACTGGGTCGCGGTGGTCAACGCCGGCCAGGTGATAGCCCAGGGGCCGCTGGACTCCGTCCGGGGCGGGCGCAGCCTGCACGAGGCCTTCCTGGAGCTGATCGGCGTCCGCGAGGACGACGGGCAGGCGCTCGGCTGGCTCGGCGGCGGGCAGGCCGGGGGCACCCTGTGAACAATGCCCCGGTGCCCGACGGGCGGACGGTGGTCCGTGCCCTGGTGGCGCTCAAGCTGCGGCTGCTGCGCAACGGGCTGCGGCGCAGCCCCGGCCGGACCACCGTCTACGTGATCGGCGGCGTCGCGGGCCTGGCCCTCGCGGCCGGCGTCGCCGTCGCCATGACCGCGCTGAACGGGCGCTACGCGGGCTCCGGGGACGCCGGGGTGATGCTGCTCGGCGTGCTGACCCTGAGCTGGGCCGCGCTGCCGCTGTTCCTCTTCTCCAGCGACGAGAGCGCCGACCCGACCCGGCTGACCATGCTGCCGCTGCGCCCCGGCCCGCTGCTGCGCGGCACCCTGCTGGCCGCGCTGATCGGACCGGGGCCGCTGGTCAGCCTGGTGCTGGTGACCGCCGCGGTGCTGGCCGGCGCGACCGGCGGCGCCTCGGCCGCGGTCGCGGTGCTCGGCGTGCCGCTCGCGCTGCTCTGCCTGGTCACGCTCTCCCGGGCGGTCGCGGCGGGCAACGCCCGGATGCTCTCCAGCCGGCGCGGCAAGGACTTCGCGATCTTCGGCGGCCTGGCCTTCGCCCTCCTGGTGCAGGTCGCCAACGTCGGCTCGCAGAGCATCCTCGGCCGCCGGGGCGGGCCGATCGACCTCAGCCCGCTCAAGCCGATCGCCTCGGTGCTGCGCTGGATCCCGCCGATCAGCGCGGCGGACGCGCCGCGCACCGCCGGCGAGGGCCGGTACGGGCTGGCGCTGCTCCAGCTCGCCGCGGCCGCCGCGCTGCTGGCGCTGCTGCTGCGCTGGTGGCGGCGGAGCCTGCAGGAGCTGATGGTGACCGCCGACTCCTCCACCCTGGAGGTCGCCCGCGGGGTGCAGGACTCGCGCGGCTGGCGGTTCCTGCCCCAGGGCCGGACCGGCGCGGTGATGCAGCGGCACCTGCGGTACGCCTGGCGCGAGCCGCGGGCCAAGGCGGCGCTGTTCACCAGCATCGGGATGACGCTGGTGATCTGCGTGCTGTCGATGGTCCAGGGCTGGGCGAGCGTCTACCTGCTGGCGATGACCGGGGTGTTCCTCGGGCTGCAGATGCTCAACCTGTTCGGCATGGACGGCTCGGCGTTCTGGATGGTCGCCGCCACCCTGCGCACCCCGGCCGACGCCCGCTCCGAGCTGCGCGGCCGGGCGTACGCGGTGCTGTCGTACGCCGTCCCCGTGACGCTGCTGCTCGGGCTGGTCCTGGCGGCCGTCACCGGCCGGTGGAGCGAGCTGCCGTCCGCGCTCGGCCTGGCGCTGACGCTGCTCGGCTGCGGGATCGCGCTGGGCGCGATGTTCAGCGTCCTGGCGCCGTACACCATGCCGGCCGACAGCAACCCGATGCGCAACGCCGCCCCGGGCCAGGGCGGGCTGATCCTGCTCAACCAGTTCGGCTCGATGCTCGGCGTCGCCCTGCTGGCGCTGCCGGTCGGCGGCTACCTCGCCTGGGCCCTGGTCTCCGACGGCCCGAGCTGGCCGGTGCTGCTGGTCGGCCCGCTGTACGGCGCCCTGGTCGCGGCCCTCGGCGTCCGCCTCGCGGCGGCCCGCCTGCTGGACCGCACCCCGGAGATCCTCGCCAAGGCCGTCGAGCGCTGAACCGCTCTCCCGTCGGTCCCCGCCGCCGCTCCGGCATCATGGGCAGGAGGAGCCGGGCCGTCGTGGCACCGTCGAGGAGAGCAGGGACACACCGTGGGCGAGCGCGCGCAGCAGGCCGGGACCGCCGGACCGCTGCTGGAGCAGGCGGTGCGGTCGGTGGTGACGGCCCCGGAGGAGGCGCTGGACCTCGCCCTGGACACCGGGGCCTCGCTGCTGGCCGCCTCGGCCGGGCAGTGGCCGGAGGTCGGCCGGGCGCTGCTCGGGTACGCGGACACGGCCGTCGGCCGCTGCTGGTCCGCCGGGTGGCGGCCGGCCGACCTGGCCCGGGTGGTGCGGCGCGAGCTGAAGCCCGTCCACCTGGCCCTCGCGGTGGACCTGATCGCCGCCGAGGGCCGCCGCCACCCCGCGGCCGCCCTGGACCGGCGCTGGCTGGAGCAGCTGCGCGAGCTGGAGGCCGAGGTGTGGTGGTCCGGCGACGACGAGTACCTCGGCGCCTTCGCCGACCGGCACCGGCTGGACCGCTTCGCGCTCGCCACCGCCGCCCTGGAGCTGCTGCGCACCTGGGGCCGGCTGCCGCCGATCGCCCCGGTGGGGCCCGCCCCCGGGCAGGCGGTGCGGCCGCAGCACGCGGGGCCGGTGAGCGGCGAGCCGCGGATGCTGGCGCGGATCCGGGCGCTGCTGGCCAAGGCCGAGTCCACCGAGTACCCGGAGGAGGCCGAGGCGCTGACCGCCAAGGCCCAGCAGCTGATGGCCCAGCACAGCATCGACGACGCGCTGCTGGCCGCGTCCGGTGCCGACCGCGACACCCCGGCGGCGCTGCGGATCGGGGTGGACAACCCGTACGAGGGCCCCAAGACGATGCTGCTGGACGCGGTCGCGGCGGCCAACCGGTGCCGGGTGGTGTGGGCGAAGGAGTTCGGTTTCTGCACCGTGGTCGGCTTCGACGGGGACCTGGACGGCGTCGAGCTGCTCTACACCTCGCTGCTGGTGCAGGCCACCCACGCGCTCAACAAGGCGGGCTCCCGCAAGGACTCGCGCAGCAAGGCGTTCCGGCAGTCCTTCCTGGTCGCGTACGCGGCGCGGATCCGCGAGCGGCTGACCGCCGCGACCGAGCGCGCCACCAGCGCCGCCGCGGCCGGACGGCACCTGCGCGAGGACGGCACCGAGGAGCAGCTGCTGCCCGACGCGCGGCTGCTGCCCGCGCTCGCCGCCCGCTCCGAGGCGGTGGACCAGGAGATCGGCCGGCTGTTCCCGAAGCTGGTCTCGCAGCGGGTGCGGGTCAGCGACGGCGTGGGCTGGGCGGCCGGACGCGCCGCCGCCGACCGGGCCGCGCTGCACGGGCGCGCCGGGGCGATCCGCCGGTAGGCGGTCACACCCCGGCGGTCCCCCGGCCGACCCGCGCAAGATCCACAGGAGTCGCCCCGCCTCCCGGGGGACCTGATAGAACGTAGTCCGCCACGAACAAAGGGGGGCTCGACGTGACGGAACCGGCGGCGGAGTCGGGGTACCGGGACCGGGTGCGCGGAACGCTGCTCGGCGGAGCGATCGGCGACGCGCTGGGCTGGCCGGTGGAGTTCCAGCAGCTCCACCAGATCCAGGACCGGTACGGGCCGCAGGGCGTGACCACACTGCCGGCCGGGTCCGGGCCGGTCGAGGTCACCGACGACACCCAGATGACGCTGTTCACCGCCGAGGGCCTGATCCGCGGCTTCGTCCGCGGCTGGACGGGTGGCGGCGGCTCGGTGCCGGAGGCCGTGCACGGCGCCTACCGGCGCTGGCTGCGCACCCAGTTCCAGGACGCGCCGGACACCGGGCCGCAGCCCCGCCCGTACGACGGCTGGCTGCTGAGCCGGCCCTTCCTGTACGCGCGGCGGGCGCCGGGCAACGCCTGCCTGAGCGGGGTGTCCGAGCACCCGGTGTTCGAGGCGCCGTCCGCGATCGGGCTGACCGGGCCGATCAACCCGGGTTCCAAGGGCTGCGGCACGGTGATGCGCTCGGCGCCGTTCGGGCTGGCCCGGCTGGGCGTCGAGCAGTCCTTCGGGCTGGCGGTGCAGTGCGCCCAGCTCACCCACGGCCACCCGACCGGCTACCTCGCGGCGGGCGCCTTCGCGGCGCTGGTCGAGCGGCTCGCCCACGGCACCGAGCCGTGGGCGGCGGTCGGCGAGACGGTGGAGCAGATCCGCGAGCTGCCGAGCTCCAAGGAGACCGTCCAGGCGCTGGCCCGGGCGGTGCGGCTGGCCCAGGAGGCCGAGCCCGCGGCGGAGACGGTGGAGCGGGTCGGGCTCGGCTGGATCGCCGAGGAGTGCCTGGCCATCGCCGTGTACTCGCTGCTGGCGGCCACCCTGGACCCCGACCCGGTGCGCACCGCGCTGCTGCTGTCGGTGAACCACTCCGGGGACAGCGACTCGACCGGCGCGGTCTGCGGCAACCTGGTCGGGGCGGCGTACGGCGCCGCGGCGCTGCCCGCCGAGTGGGCCGGGGCGGTCGAGGGCCGGGCGGAGCTGCGGCAGGTCGCGGACGACCTGCTGGTGCTGTTCGGCAGCCGCGACCCCCGGCACCCGGCGCTCGGCGGGCGCTACCCGGCCTGGTGAGCCCGCGGCCCCTCGGAGGCCGCCCCGGCCCGTCGGCTACTTCGCCAGCGGGTCGGTGACCTGGCCGAGGAACAGCGGCGCCCCGCCCCGGGCGTCCCGGATCAGGAACAGGAACGGCCGGTCCAGGTACAGCTGGACCGGCCGGTCGGCGTTCGGCGCCGCCGCCGCCTCGACCCCGGCACCGCTGCCGGCCGCCGCGACCGTCCCCTCCTCGTCGACCTCGACGGTGGCCTTCTGCACCACCGTGCCGACGACCAGCGGTTCCTTGGCGATGCCGGTGAGATCGGCCTTGTCGAAGGCCGAGGAGACGCCGAGCGAGCGCAGCGCGGGGGTGAGCTCCTTCGAGGTGCCGAAGCGGAAGCGCGGCAGCCGGAGGTCGACCGGCCGCTCGGCGAGGGCGCCGAGGACGCGGTCGAGCTGGGGCTGGTCCAGGCCCTTGGCGAAGGCGGCGAAGCCGCCCTGCGCGGGGACGATCAGGTCCATCACCAGTGCGCCGTCCGCGTACGGCAGCTCGACGGCCTGCCAGGGCTCGCCGAGGATCCCGCCGGAGCCGTCGGCGTACTTGAACTCCCCGGTCTGCGCCATCGTGGGGACGGCCGGGGTGGAGCCGTCGAGCTTGTGGAACGGGCGGTCGGCGGTGTGCGAGGGCTTGAAGGCGGCGGCCCACCGGGCCTTCAGGTAGAGCGCGTCGGTGAGCACCAGCCGGGTGCTCGGGGTGATCGCGTCCCGGCCGAACAGGTCCTTGATCCGGCCGTCGGTGGCCTTCTCCACGGCCGCGTTGACGGTCTTGCGGGCCCCGTCCGGGTCCTTGGCGAAGTCGGCCTGGTGCACGCCGGTGTCGAAGGCGGCGGCCAGGTCGGCCAGGTAGCCCGGCTCGACGGCCAGGCCCTGCTGCGTCCAGAGGTCGTCGCTGCGGCGCAGGGTGAGCCGGTCGGTGGCCGGGACCGGCCGGTTCAGCGCGCCGGTGGCGAGCGCGTACTGCAGCGGGTCGAGCTCGGTGTGCAGGGCCTTGGCCAGTTCCCCGGCGGTGGCGCCGCGGGCGCCGGGCAGCAGCATCGCGAGCAGGGTGGCCAGGCCGGACGGCGAGACCACGAGGTTGCCGCCGGCGGCGTCCGGCTGGGCGGTCAGGGCGTGCAGGAGGTCGAGGCCGAAGGCGTCGGTGGCGGCCGCGGTGGCGGCCACCTGCGCCGGGTCGACGGCCGGGCGGCTCGCGGGCGCGGCCGCCCGGAGCTCCACGGGCGCGGCGGCTCCGGTGCCGCCGCAGCCGGCGAGCAGCGGCGTGGCGAGCGCGGCGGCGAGGAGCAGCGCCGCCGGGCGGCGGAGGGTGCGACGGGTTCCGGTGCTGCGGTTCGTCATGGCCCTTCGACGCGCCGCCCCCGGATCGGGTTCCGGCCCGTACGGCGTCAGTCCCAGAGCGCCCCGAGCTCCAGCAGTTCGTCCCGGTGCTCGATCCGCTCCACCCAGTCGGCCGGCCAGGCCGCCTCGCCGTGGTGGGCGCCCGCGAAGGCGCCGGCCAGGCAGGCGAGGGAGTCGGAGTCGCCGCTGGAGTAGGCGGCCCTCCGGACGGCGGCGACCGGGTCGTCGGGCAGCAGCAGGAAGCAGAGCAGGCCGGTGCCGAAGGCCTCCTCGGCGACCCAGCCCTCGCCGGTGGCCAGGCAGGGGTCGGCCTCGACGTCGGGGGCGGCGAGGGCGGCCTCCAGCTGGTCGAGCACCGTGAGGCAGTCGTCCCAGCCGCGGGCGATGACGGCCTGCGGGGAGCTGCCGTACCAGCGGTCGGCGAGGTCGCCGAGCCAGAACTCGTCGTAGCGCTCGCGGCTCGCCAGCGCGTACGCCCGCAGCACCGCCGGCAGCCCGGCGGGCGGGACGCCCTCGGCCAGCTTGCGGACGGCGTACGCGGTGAGGTCGCCGGCGGCGAGCGCGGTCGGGTGGCCGTGGGTGAGCGCGGACTGCAGCTGGGCGGCGCCGGAGAGCTGCCGGGCGTCCAGCTCGCGGATCAGCCCGATCGGGGCGACCCGCATGTTGGCGCCGCAGCCCTTGGAGCCGACGTCGCTGGCCTGCTGCCAGCGGTACTCGTCGTGGCTGAGCCGCTCGCAGGCGCGCAGGCAGGTCATGCCGGGGGCGCGGACGTTCTGCGGGGAGCGCCACCAGTCGACGAACTCCTCGCGGACGGGCCGCACCAGCCGGAGGGGGGTGAGCGGCCCGCGCGCCAGGGCGGTGCGCAGGCCGCGGCCGAGGGCGAGGGTCATCTGGGTGTCGTCGGTGACCAACGCCCGCTGCGGCAACGGGAGCTGCCGCCAGTCCGGGTGGTCGGCAGCGATCACCTCGACGCTCTTGAACTCGGTCGGCCGACCGATCGCGTCCCCGATCGCCAGCCCCAGCAGCGCCCCTGTCGCCTTGCCCACGGCCCTCTCCCCCTCAGTCGTCAGACCTCGACCAGCAGCTCCTTGAGCCCCCGGATCACGTAGCCCGGGTTCCACTCGGGCTCGCGGACCAGCCGCAGGCCCGGCGCCCGGCGCAGCAGGGTGCCGTAGGACTCGGTGAGCTCCAGTCTGGCAAGCGGGGCGCCGAGACAGAAGTGGATTCCGGCGCCGAAGGTGATGTGCGGGTTGTCGGTGCGGCCGAGGTCGAGGCGGTCCGGGTCGGCGAAGCGCTCGGGGTCGCGGTTGGCGGAGCCGAAGAGCAGGGCGATCTCGGCGCCGCGCGGGACGGTGACGCCGCGGACCTCGATGTCCTCCAGCACCCAGCGCTCGAACATCTGCAGCGGGGTATCCCAGCGCATCAGTTCCTCGACGGCGGTGGGCAGCAGTTCGTCCACCGAGCCGCGCAGCCGGGCGAGCTCCCCGGGGTTGCGGAACAGCGCCCACCAGCCGTTGCCGGTGGTGTTGACGGTCGCCTCGTGGCCGGCGTTGAGCAGCAGCACGCAGGTGGAGATCATCTCCTGCTCGCTGAGCGCGTCGGAGCCCTCCTGGGCCTGGATCAGCGCGCTGATCAGGTCCGTGCCCGGGGCCGCCCGGCGCTCGCGGATCAGGGTGCGCAGGTAGTCGGAGAACTCGGTGCTGGCGGTGACGGCCCGGCGGGCGGTCTCCTCGCCGGGGTTGAGCTCGAACATCCCGGTGATGTCGGCGGACCACGGCCGCAGCAGGTGCCGGTCGCCCTCCGGCACGCCGAGCATCTCGGCGATCACGGCGACCGGCAGCGGCTCGGCGACGGTGGCGATCAGGTCGCCGCCGCCGGCCGCGAGCAGCTCGTCGACCAGCTCGCCGGCCAGCCGCCGCACGGTGGGGCGCAGGCCCTCGACCATGCGCGGGGTGAAGGCCTTGGAGACCAGCCGGCGGATCCGGGTGTGGTCGGGGGCCTCCAGGTCCAGCAGCCCGTTGTCGTTGAGGGTGTGGAAGGGCTCGTGCGCCGGGTCGGGCTCGGGGCGGCCGAACTCCGCGTGGCTGAAGCGGTGGGTGTAGGTGCGGCCCAGCCGGCGGTCGCGCAGCAGGGCGCTGACGTCCTCGTGGCGGGAGACGAGCCACTGGTTCGTCGGCTCGAAGTACGTCACCGGCGCGTGCTCGCGCAGCTCGGCGTACGCGTCGTACGGGTGGGCCACGAACGCCGCCGACCAGGGGTCGAACTTCGCCGTCGTCGTCATCGGTCGATCACTCCAGGCCAGAGGGGGGAAGCCGGAAGGATCATCGTACGCACGCGGTACGTCCGGGAATATGACCCTTCCGGCCCCTGCTCAGGCCCGCTCCAGGACAAGTCGGCGCACCAGCTCCGGGAGCGCCCGGGAGATCGGCTCCCGGATCACCTCGGCCGCGGCCCCGTCGTACGGCGTCGGCTCGCCGTTCACGATGATCAGCTCCGCCCCGCTCCGCACCGCGTCGAGCGGCAGCGCCGCCACCGGGAACACCTGGAGGCTGGTGCCGACCGCGATGAACACGTCGCAGGCCCGAACGATCGCGTCGGCCTGCCCGAGCACCTCCGGGTCGAGGTTCTCGCCGAACATCACCACGCGCGGCTTCAGGATCCCCCCGCAGGCCCGGCACGCCGGGTCCGGCTCCCCCGCCTCGACCCGCGCCAGCGCCTCCGCCATCGGCCCGACCACCCGGCAGCGCAGGCACTGCGTCTCCCGGGCCGTGCCGTGCAGTTCGAGCACCTTGCGGGCGGGCAGCCCGGACTTCTGGTGCAACCCGTCGATGTTCTGGGTGAGCACCCGCAGCGGCAGACCGGAGCGCTCCAGGTCGACCAGCGCCCGGTGCCCGGCGTTCGGCTCGGCGGCCAGTGCGCCCGTCTCCAGCCGCATCCGCCAGGCCCGCCGGCGCACCTGCGGATCGTCCCGGTACGGCCCGATGGTGACCAGCTCCTCGGCCGACGGGTCCTTCTGCCACAGGCCCTGCGGGCCGCGGTAGTCGGGGATGCCGGAGTCCGTCGAGATGCCCGCGCCGGTGAGCACGGCGATCAGGGGACGCTTCGCGTTCATACCCCGGACGGTACGGGCGGCGGCCCGGCCCCGGCCACCGAAATTCCGGGGGCGCCGGCCCCGCGAACGCCCCGGCCCGGGAAACGCCGAAGGGCCCGGAGGCTTGATGCCTCCGGGCCCTTCTTCTTTGTAGCGGGGACAGGATTTGAACCTGCGACCTCTGGGTTATGAGCCCAGCGAGCTACCGAGCTGCTCCACCCCGCGTCGGTAAACACGACTCTACGCGACTTCCGCCGAATGACCTAATCGGCTTCCGTCCGCCCCCTGAAGGCTCCCCGCCGCCCCCGGCGGGTCCGGCTGCCCGGCCCGCCCCGAAGGCCCCTGACGGCCCCTGGGAACGCCGCAGGGCGGCCACCCCGTGAGGGGTGACCGCCCTGCGTCAGTGACGCGCGACTCAGCCGGTGTACGGGCCGTAGTCGTAGTCGTCCAGCGGGACCGCCTGGCCGGAGCCGGCGCCGAAGGGCGACAGGTCGTAGTCGTCGTAGCCGACGGCCGAGTACATCGCGGCCTTGGCCTCCTCGGTCGGCTCGACCCGGATGTTGCGGTAGCGGGGCAGACCCGTACCGGCCGGGATGAGCTTACCGAGGATGACGTTCTCCTTGAGGCCCAGCAGCGGGTCCGACTTGGCGTGGATCGCCGCGTCGGTGAGGACCCGGGTCGTCTCCTGGAAGGAGGCGGCCGACAGCCAGGACTCGGTGGCCAGCGAGGCCTTGGTGATACCCATCAGCTGCGGACGGCCGGAGGCGGGGTGACCGCCCTCGGCGACGACGCGGCGGTTCTCCTGCTCGAAGCGACCGCGCTCGACCAGCTCGCCGGGCAGCAGCTCGGCGTCGCCCGACTCGATGATCGTCACGCGGCGGAGCATCTGCCGGATGATGATCTCGATGTGCTTGTCGTGGATCGACACACCCTGCGAGTTGTAGACCTTCTGGACCTCGGCGACCAGGTGGACCTGGACGGCACGCTGGCCCATGATGCGCAGGACGTCGTGCGGGTTGGTGGCACCCATGGTCAGCTTCTGGCCGACCTCGACCGCCTCGCCCTCGCTGACCAGCAGCTTCACGCGCTTCGAGACCGGGTAGGCGATCTCGTCGCTGCCGTCGTCCGGGGTGACGACCAGCTTGCGGGTCTTCTCGGTGTCCTCGATGCGGACCCGGCCCTGCGCCTCCGAGATCGGGGCCACACCCTTGGGGGTACGGGCCTCGAAGAGCTCGACGACACGCGGCAGACCCTGGGTGATGTCGTCACCGGCCACACCACCGGTGTGGAAGGTACGCATGGTCAGCTGGGTACCGGGCTCACCGATGGACTGGGCGGCGATGATGCCGACCGCCTCACCGATGTCGACCAGCTTGCCGGTGGCCAGCGAGCGCCCGTAGCACATGGCGCAGGTGCCGACGGCCGACTCACAGGTCAGGATCGAGCGGGTCTTGACCTCGCCGATGCCGTGGCGGATCAGCTCGTCGATCAGGACGTCGCCGAGGTCCGTGTTGGCGGTGGCGAGGAGCTTGCCGTCCACCGTGATGTCCTCGGCCAGCATGCGGGCGTAGACGCTGGTCTCGACGTCGTCGGCCTTGCGCAGCACGCCGTCCGGGCCCACGGAGCCGATCGCCAGCTTCAGGCCGCGCTCGGTGCCGCAGTCCTCCTCGCGAATGATGACGTCCTGGGAGACGTCGACCAGACGACGGGTGAGGTAGCCGGAGTCGGCGGTACGGAGGGCGGTGTCGGCCAGACCCTTACGGGCACCGTGGGTGGAGATGAAGTACTCCAGCACGGACAGACCCTCACGGAACGACGCCTTGATGGGTCGCGGGATGGTCTCGTTCTTGGCGTTCGACACCAGACCACGCATACCGGCGATCTGGCGCATCTGCATCATGTTTCCACGAGCACCCGAGTCGACCATCATGAAGATGGGGTTCGTCTTCGGGAAGTTCTCGTTCATGGCCTCGGCGACCTCGTTGGTCGCCTGGGTCCAGATGCCGATGAGCTCCTGCTTGCGCTCGTCGTTGGTGATCAGGCCGCGCTCGTACTGACGCTGGACCTTCTCCGCCTTCGCCTCGTAGCCCTCCAGGATCTGGGGCTTGTTCGGCGGGACGACGACGTCCGAGATCGAGACGGTGACACCCGAGCGGGTCGACCAGTGGAAGCCGGCCGCCTTCAGGTTGTCCAGCGTCGCCGCGACGACGACCTTGGGGTAGCGCTCCGCCAGGTCGTTGACGATCGCGGAGAGCTGCTTCTTGCCCACCTCGTAGTCGACGAACGGGTAGTCCTCGGGCAGCAGCTCGTTGAAGAGCGCGCGGCCCAGGGTGGTGGTCAGACGGAACGGCTCGCCGTCGAACCAGCCGGACTGGCCCTCCTCGTCCACCGGCGGGGTCCAGCCGCGCGGCGGGACGGTGCCGGCCGGCAGGCGCAGCTCGATCGGGGCCTGGACGTCCAGGTCGCGGGCGTCGAAGGCCATGATCGCCTCGGCGGTCGACGAGAAGGTGCGGCCGGCGCCCTTCACGTTGTCGCGGTCCGAGGTCAGGAAGAACAGACCGAGCACCATGTCCTGGGTCGGCATGGTGACGGGGCGACCGTCGGCCGGCTTCAGGATGTTGTTCGAGGACAGCATCAGGATGCGGGCCTCGGCCTGCGCCTCCGCGGAGAGCGGCAGGTGGACGGCCATCTGGTCACCGTCGAAGTCCGCGTTGAACGCGGTGCAGACGAGCGGGTGGATCTGGATGGCCTTGCCCTCGACCAGCTGCGGCTCGAAGGCCTGGATGCCGAGGCGGTGCAGGGTGGGCGCACGGTTCAGCAGGACCGGGTGCTCGGCGATGACCTCTTCGAGGACGTCCCACACGACCGGACGGGCGCGCTCGACCATGCGCTTGGCCGACTTGATGTTCTGCGCGTGGTTCAGGTCCACCAGGCGCTTCATCACGAACGGCTTGAAGAGCTCCAGCGCCATGGCCTTCGGCAGACCGCACTGGTGCAGCTTGAGCTGCGGGCCGACGACGATGACCGAACGGGCCGAGTAGTCGACTCGCTTGCCGAGGAGGTTCTGACGGAAACGACCCTGCTTGCCCTTCAGCATGTCGCTGAGGGACTTCAGCGGGCGGTTGCCCGGGCCGGTGACCGGACGGCCGCGGCGGCCGTTGTCGAACAGCGCGTCGACGGCCTCCTGGAGCATGCGCTTCTCGTTGTTCACGATGATCTCGGGGGCACCGAGGTCGAGCAGGCGCTTCAGGCGGTTGTTGCGGTTGATGACGCGGCGGTACAGGTCGTTCAGGTCGGAGGTCGCGAAGCGGCCACCGTCCAGCTGCACCATCGGACGCAGGTCCGGCGGGATGACCGGGACGCAGTCCAGCACCATGCCGTTGGGCTTGTTGGTGGTCTGCAGGAACGCGGAGACGACCTTGAGGCGCTTGAGCGCACGGGTCTTCTTCTGGCCCTTGCCGGTGCGGATGATCTCGCGCAGGCGCTCGGACTCCTCCGCCAGGTCGAAGGTCTCGAGGCGGTCCTTGAGGGCCGCCGCGCCCATCGAGCCGGAGAAGTAGGTGCCGAAGCGGTCGCGCAGCTCGCGGTAGAGCAGCTCGTCGCCCTCGAGGTCCTGGACCTTGAGGTTCTTGAAGCGGGCCCACACCTCGTCGAGGCGGTCGAGCTCGCGCTGCGCGCGGTCGCGCAGCTGCTTCATCTCGCGCTCGGCGCCCTCGCGCACCTTGCGGCGCACGTCGGCCTTGGCGCCCTCGGCCTCCAGCTCGGCCAGGTCGGTCTCGGCCTTCTTGGCGCGGGCCTCGAGGTCGGAGTCGCGGCGGTTCTCGATCTGCTGGCGCTCGACCGAGACGTGCGCCTCCAGGGACGGCAGGTCGCGCTGGCGGCGCTCGTCGTCGACCCAGGTGATCATGTAGGCGGCGAAGTAGATGACCTTCTCGAGGTCCTTCGGCGCCAGGTCCAGCAGGTAGCCCAGGCGGGACGGCACGCCCTTGAAGTACCAGATGTGGGTGACCGGGGCGGCCAGCTCGATGTGGCCCATCCGCTCACGGCGCACCTTGGCGCGGGTCACCTCGACGCCGCAGCGCTCGCAGATGATGCCCTTGAAGCGGACGCGCTTGTACTTACCGCAGTAGCACTCCCAGTCCCGGGTGGGGCCGAAGATCTTCTCGCAGAAGAGCCCGTCCTTTTCCGGCTTCAGGGTGCGGTAGTTGATGGTCTCCGGCTTCTTGACCTCGCCGTGCGACCACTGGCGGATGTCGTCGGCGGTGGCCAGGCCGATGCGGAGCTCGTCGAAGAAGTTGACGTCAAGCACTGGTCGTCAAGCCCTCTTTCGTAAGTCGAGAGTCGTTCATGTGGTCTGAGGGGGGCCTGGGGGCGGGCCGGCCGCTGCTGCGGCCGGCCCAACCTCCGTCAGACCTCTTCGACGCTGCTGGGCTCGCGCCGGGACAGGTCGATGCCGAGCTCCTCGGCGGCGCGGAACACGTCCTCGTCGGAGTCCCGCATCTCGATGGACTGGCCGTCCGAGGACAGCACCTCCACGTTGAGGCAGAGCGACTGCATTTCCTTGATGAGGACCTTGAAGGACTCGGGAATGCCGGGCTCGGGGATGTTCTCGCCCTTGACGATGGCCTCGTAGACCTTGACGCGGCCGAGGACGTCGTCGGACTTGATGGTGAGCAGCTCCTGGAGCGCGTAGGCGGCGCCGTACGCCTCGAGGGCCCACACCTCCATCTCACCGAAGCGCTGACCACCGAACTGCGCCTTACCACCGAGCGGCTGCTGGGTGATCATCGAGTACGGACCGGTCGAGCGGGCGTGCAGCTTGTCGTCGACCAGGTGGTGCAGCTTGAGGATGTACATGTAGCCGACCGAGACCGGCATCGGGAACGGCTCGCCGGAGCGGCCGTCGAACAGCCGGGCCTTGCCGGTGGAGTTCACCAGGCGCTCACCGTCACGGGTGAGGGTGGTGTTGTCCAGCAGGCCGGTGATCTCGTCCTCGCGGGCGCCGTCGAAGACCGGGGTGGCGAGGTTGGTGCCGCCCTCGACCGTGTCGGCGCCGATCGCCTGGAGGCGCTGGGCCCACTCGTCGGCGAGGCCGGAGACGTCCCAGCCCTGCTTGGCGAGCCACCCGAGGTGGATCTCCAGGACCTGTCCCGGGTTCATTCGGGACGGGACACCCAGCGGGTTGAGGATGATGTCGACCGGGGTGCCGTCCTCCAGGAACGGCATGTCCTCGACCGGCAGGATCTTCGAGATGACGCCCTTGTTGCCGTGACGGCCGGCGAGCTTGTCACCGTTGGTGATCTTGCGCTTCTGGGCCACGTAGACGCGGACCAGCTGGTTGACGCCCGGGGGCAGCTCGTCGCCCTCTTCGCGGTCGAAGACGCGGACGCCGATGACCTTGCCGGACTCACCGTGCGGCACCTTCAGCGAGGTGTCGCGGACCTCACGGGCCTTCTCGCCGAAGATCGCGCGGAGCAGGCGCTCCTCCGGGGTCAGCTCGGTCTCGCCCTTGGGCGTGACCTTGCCGACCAGGATGTCGCCGGTGACGACGTCGGCGCCGATGCGGATGATGCCGCGCTCGTCGAGGTCGGCCAGGACCTCCTCGGAGACGTTCGGGATGTCCCGGGTGATCTCCTCGGGGCCGAGCTTGGTGTCACGGGCGTCGACCTCGTGCTCCTCGATGTGGATCGAGGAGAGGACGTCGTCCTGCACGAGGCGCTGCGACAGGATGATCGCGTCCTCGTAGTTGTGACCCTCCCACGACATGAACGCCACGAGCAGGTTCTTGCCGAGGGCCATCTCGCCCTCGTCGGTGCACGGGCCGTCGGCCAGCACCTGGTTGACCTCGACCCGGGCGCCCTCGTCCACGAGCACCTTCTGGTTGAAGGCGGTGCCCTGGTTGGAGCGGGTGAACTTGGCGGCGCGGTACGTGGTGTACGTGCCGTCGTCGTTGGCCACGGTGACGTAGTCGGCCGAGACCTCCTGGACGACACCGGCCTTCTCGGCGGTGATGACGTCCGCGGCGTCGACGGCGCAGCGGTACTCCATGCCGGTACCGACCAGCGGGGCCTCGCTCTTCAGCAGCGGCACCGCCTGGCGCATCATGTTCGAGCCCATGAGCGCGCGGTTGGCGTCGTCGTGCTCGAGGAACGGGATCATGGCGGTCGCGACCGACACCATCTGGCGCGGCGAGACGTCCATGTAGTCGATCTCGGAGCCCGGGATGTAGTCGATCTCGCCGCCACGGCGGCGGACCAGGACACGCGGCTCGGCGAAGTGCAGGTCCGCGGTCAGCGGGGCGTTCGCCTGGGCGATGACGTAGCGGTCCTCCTCGTCGGCCGTCAGGTAGTCGACCTTCTCGGTGACCACACCGTCGACGACCTTGCGGTACGGCGTCTCGATGAAGCCGAACGCGTTGACCCGGCCGTACGAGGCCAGCGAGCCGATCAGACCGATGTTCGGGCCTTCGGGCGTCTCGATCGGACACATGCGGCCGTAGTGCGAGGGGTGCACGTCACGGACCTCGAAGCCGGCGCGCTCACGGGAGAGACCGCCGGGGCCGAGCGCGGACAGACGACGCTTGTGGGTCAGGCCCGACAGCGGGTTCGTCTGGTCCATGAACTGCGACAGCTGGCTGGTGCCGAAGAACTCCTTGATGGAGGCGACGACCGGCCGGATGTTGATCAGGGTCTGCGGCGTGATCGCCTCGACGTCCTGGGTGGTCATGCGCTCGCGCACGACGCGCTCCATACGGGCGAGACCCGTACGGACCTGGTTCTGGATGAGCTCGCCGACGTTGCGCAGGCGGCGGTTGCCGAAGTGGTCGATGTCGTCGACCTCGACCACGATGTCGCGGCCCTCGTCGTCACGCCACTCGGTCTCGCCCGCGTGCAGCTTCACCAGGTACTTGATCGCACCGATGATGTCGGGCTCGGTGAGCACGCCGGAGTCCAGCGACTCGGCGTTGCCCAGCTTGCGGTTGACCTTGTAACGGCCGACCTTCGCGAGGTCGTAGCGCTTCGGGTTGAAGTAGAGGTTCTCCAGAAGCGTCTGCGCGGCCTCGCGCGTGGGCGGCTCGCCCGGGCGCAGCTTGCGGTAGATGTCCAGCAGCGCGTCGTCCTGGCCCTGGGTGTGGTCCTTCTCCAGGGTGGCGCGCATCGACTCGTACTCGCCGAACTCCTCGAGAATCATCTCGTTGGTCCAGCCGAGCGCCTTGAGCAGCACGGTGACGGACTGCTTGCGCTTGCGGTCGATGCGGACGCCGACCATGTCGCGCTTGTCGATCTCCATCTCCAGCCAGGCACCACGCGAGGGGATGACCTTGCAGGAGTAGATGTCCTTGTCGGACACCTTGTCCAGGGTGGAGTCGAAGTACACACCCGGGGAGCGGACCAGCTGCGACACGACGACACGCTCGGTGCCGTTGATCACGAACGTGCCCTTGTGGGTCATGAGCGGGAAGTCGCCCATAAAGACCGTCTGAGACTTGATCTCACCGGTCTCGTTGTTGGTGAACTCGGCGGTGACGAAGAGCGGGGCCGCGAACGTGAAGTCGCGGTCCTTGCACTCGTCAATGGAGTTCTTCGGCGGCTCGAAACGGTGGTCGCGGAAGGTCAGCGACATCGACCCGCTGAAGTCCTCGATCGGGGAGATCTCCTCGAAGATCTCCTCCAGACCGGACTTCGTGGGGACGTCCTGACCACTCTCCAGGGCCGCCTCGACCCGGGACTTCCAGGCCGCGTTGCCGAGCAGCCAGTCAAAGCTCTCGGTCTGCAGGGCCAGGAGGTTGGGGACCTCGAGGGGCTCCTTGATCTTCGCGAACGAGACGCGGAGCGGGGCGGTGGATGCGGCGGAATTGTTCGAGGCGTTGCGCGGCGCGGCCAAGAGGGGGGTCCTTCCGAGGGCTCGGAGCTCACTACGCGCGTACCAGCCGGGCCTTCACGGGCTTGGTCCCGCCTCCTCGCCACTGGCCTCCGCCGGGATCGAAGTCCCAGGTCAGAGCCGCTTTGCGGAGGCGATGCCAGACCCCTTCAGGGCAACGCAAACTCCGGGCGACGAGTCACGGAGCAGCTAACAGGCAGCGCAAAGGGACAGTGTAGCCAATGGCCACACTGCTGTCCAGCTCTGATTCGGAGACCGAATCGGAGACTCCTCCCGGTAGCCGGCGAGCGCGGACGCCCACCGGGTACTGCTCTAACTCACGTGGAGTCATTTCCCGCCGGAGCCACTGGTTATGCATCCAGTAGCGGACCAACCGGGCGGACTCGCGCCTTGAGAATCGCGCGCCCCGCCGGGTTCGTCAAGGGCCCGCCGACGGTGCGGGCCTCGACCGGTCTATCGACCGCGACCCCCTCGGCGTTACAGAAGCCGTGGTGGGGCCGCCCTCGACGACGGTGATCACCATACCGTCCGGCACCGACGGTGCCGAGTGGGCGTTCGGCCACACCGGTGGACCGGGCCGGCCGGGGGCGGCGGAACGGGCCCCGCGCCCGGCCCAGGGGCCCGGGAACGCGAAAAAGCCGGGCCGACCACCCGCAAGGGTGATCGGCCCGGCTTCAGGCCCCCTCAGAGGGGGCGAGAAGTCACTTGACGGTGACCTTGGCGCCGGCACCCTCGAGGGCGGCCTTGGCCTTCTCGGCAACGTCCTTGGCAACCTTCTCCAGGACCTTGGCACCAGCGGTGTCAACGAGGTCCTTGGCCTCCTTCAGGCCGAGGGAGGTCAGGGTGCGCACCTCCTTGATGACCTGGATCTTCTTGTCGCCGGCACCATCGAGGATGACGTCGAACTCGTCCTGCTCCTCGACGGCCTCAACGGCGGCCGGGCCACCGGCGGCGGCAACGGCGACCGGGGCGGCAGCGGTGACGTCGAACTTCTCCTCGAAGGCCTTCACGAAGGCAGCGAGCTCGATGAGGGTGAGCTCCTCGAACTGCGCGAGCAGCTCGTCCTGGGTCAGCTTCGCCATGATGGCGTCCTTCCACTAAATCGGCAGGTGGTGCCGTATGTACGGGTTGGGCGGGCACGGGCCCGCAGCGAGGCGTGAGCCTGCCGAATTACTCGGCGGCCGCGTCCTCGGCGGCGGGAGCCGGCGTACCGGCACCGCCCTGCTCGACCTTGTCGCGCAGCGCGTCCACAGTGCGGACGAGCTTCGACGGCAGGGCCTGGAAGAGCGCGGCAGCCTGGGACTGCTTGGCCTTCAGGGCACCCGCCAGCTTGGCGAGCAGCACCTCGCGGGACTCGAGGTCCGCGAGCTTCTTGATCTCATCGGCGGACAGCGCCTTACCGTCAAGGACACCGCCCTTGATGATGAGAGCGGGGTTCTCCTTGGCGAAGTCACGCAGAGCCTTCGCCGACTCCACCGGGTCACCGGTGACGAAGGCGACAGCCGTCGGACCGTTGAACAGGTCGTCGAGCTCCGTGATCCCGACCTCATTGGCCGCAATCTTGGTCAGCGTGTTCTTCACCACGGCGTACTCGGCGTTGTCGCCGAGCGAGCGACGCAGGGTCTTGACCTGCTTCACCGAGAGACCGCGGTACTCGGTCAGCAGCGCCGCGGAGGAGCCACGGAACTTGTCCGTGATCTCGGCGACGGCGGCAGCCTTGTCGGGCCTGGCCATAGGCTTACGCCTCCTTCCGTGATGTCGAAGTCGGGCCGACCGCAAAAGTCGACCTGGGTCGCCGTGGACCGACTGGAGGGAAGGAAAGCTCCTGCGAAAACGCAATGAGCCCCGGTGCGCAGGCGCACGGGGCTCGTGACGACCTCGACGGGCGATCGCGCGAACGCGGACCCGGAAGTCGAAGCTCCAGACACACCTGCGCGGGCTGCCTGCGACGAAGCGCAGATCCTTCGGCCACCGATCCCTGACGGGCGCGGCGACAACCAGCGGTCTTTGGCTTCGGCAACAGTAACCGGAGCCCCTCACCAGGTGCAAATCGCCCTCGGACGGGGCATCCCCCGGGGTCGCCGCGGCACGGGTCGTCAGTGCGGCGGGCCGACGGCTCGGCGGGCCGGCGGCTCAGCGGGCCAGCGGGGAGACCGTCCGGACGCCGGTGTCCACGGTGTCCGACTCGGCCGGGGCCTGCGCCGAGAGCAGCGCCCCGGCGAGGTCGGTGTAGAGCACCGAGTCGTCCTGCCGGCCGCTGTCCCCGGTGCCGGTCCGCTGGAGCCGGACCAGCTGGTCCTTGTCGTTGAGCCAGAGGTCCAGGGTGAGCGAGGCCGAGCCGCCGGGCGAGAGCGCGGCCCGCAGGCCGTCCCGGCGGGCCGCGGTCAGCTGGGCCTGGGCGGCCGCGTACTTCTCGGCGGTGGTGGCGACCCGGTAGTGCTCGACGGTCGAGTCCTCGAACTTCTCCTCGCCGACGAAGACCGGGTCCGTCCCCTCGGCGGTGGCCGCGGTCAGCGCCTCGACCGGGTTCAGCAGGTCGATCAGCCCGGCGTACGGGACCTCCTTGTGGCCGTCCGCGTCCGGCGGGACGGTGAAGCGCTCCCAGTGCCGGCCGTTCTGCCTGGCCGCGGTGGCGGCGTCCCCGCCCTGGTAGGCGACGGTGTCCACGACGATCAGCTGCTCGGCCTCGGCGGGGGTGGAGCGCTTGATCTGGAGCGCGGTCTTGGGCTGCCAGAACAGCGGGCCGGACCCGGCGTCCGGGCCGAGCCGGTAGCTGACCTTGGCCCGGCGGGCGGTCTGCATGGCCAGCTGGGCGGAGAGCAGCACCCCGTGCGGCGAGCGGTCGGTGGGCTTGGCCTGGGCGCTCGGGGAGGCGGTGGACGGCGAGGCGGTGCTCAGGCTCGGGCTGCCGGACGGCGTGGCGGACGTCTCCCCGCCCCCGCCGCACCCGCTCAGCCCGCTGGTCAGCAGGGCGACGACGGCCACCGCCGCCAAGCGCTGCCGTGCCGCCATCGTCCGTTCCCCTCTCGCCCGCCCCCGTCCGACGGCGGCCCCGTTCCGGCCACCTTGCCACCCGTCTCCGACCGGCCCGGTGGCGGCCCCCCTCGGGCGGGCGGGTCCACCGGGTCGGCCGAGCCCGGACCGGCGCCGGGGCTCCGGTCCGGGGCGGCGGGGATCAGCTGCCGGCGGCGGCCTTCTGGAGATCGGCGAGGTCGATGTAGTCCACCGGGGTGGCGGCGATCACCGGGGTGCCGTAGTCCGAGTAGCTGACGGAGACGTTCACCGCGCCGACCTTGCTCTCGGCCTGCTCGGTCCGCTTGACCACGAGCTTGTCGGCGTCGACCCAGACGTCGACCTGCTCGCTGGCGATGCCGGCCGCGTCCAGGCCCTTCTTGATCCGGTCGGCCTGCGCCTGGGTGATGCCCTGGGTGGAGGCGATGGCCAGGTCCGCGGCGCTGATCACGCCGGAGTAGTGGGTGGTCGCCTTGCCGTTCACCGTCTCCGGGCCGACCTCGGTGACCTTGCCGCCGGCGATCAGCGTCCGGACGCCCTGCACCGGGTCCGCGCTCTGCAGTTGGTCGGTCGCACCGCCGGAGGCCTTGGCCATGTCGGCCATGGTGTAGCGCACCCAGCGCGGGCCGCTGTTCTGCAGCAGCTCCCCGCCGAGGCCCAGGAACACCGCGTCCTTGGTGTACAGGTAGTGCGCCTTCGGCCCGCCGGTGATCGGCGCCAGGACCTTGCCCAGCGGGGAGCCCGACAGGTCCATCGTGAGGTCGGCCTCCAGGCCGTCGGCCCAGGACAGCGCGCCCTGGCCCTTCATGGTGATCTCGCCGACCTGGATCAGCTCGTCGACCTTCGCCGACTTGGCCGCACCGGTCTTCTGGGTGACCTGCTCCAGGAAGACCGCCGGGCTGACCTTCTCCGGCTTCGCGCCGGTCGGGGCGGCGGCCGACGGGGTGGCCGGGGCGGCGGCCGTGGTCGGCGCGGCCGGGGCGGCGTTCTTGTCCGCCGACTTGTCGTTGTCGCACGCGGTCGCGGTCAGCGCCAGGGCGGCGAGGACGACGGTGACGGCGGCCTTGCGGGTTCCAGCCATGACTTCCCCCCTCGAAGAGCTGATTGTCAGCTCTTCTCATGCGTTTCTCATCCGGACTCTAACGGATCGCCGGAAGCCCCACGCGCCGGATATCCGCTCCCCCGTCACCCGCCGGCGGCGGGCGTCGCGTCCGCCGCTCCGGGAGCCGAGACATCGGTCGTGGTGACCGTGGTTCCCGCACTCCCCCGGACCGTCTCGCGCAGCCGCAGCAGCTGCATACCAGGGCCGACCCAGACGTCGTAGCCGATCGCCGTCACCCCGTGCCGCTGGTACCAGTCCAGCGTGGCGGCCCGCCGCTGCGGGCTCAACTCGTCGTCCTTGCCGAACAGTTCGGCCACCGGCGCGGAGCCCCGGTAGTGCGCCACGGTCACCCCGGCCAGCTGCTCGCCGCCGAGCGAGGTGAGCTTGACGCCCTGCGCGACCTCGTACGCCCGGCTGCCCGGGTTGGTGATCAGCGCGGTCGTCCAGCCGCCCGCGAAGCCCTCCGGGTCGGGGCCCGCCGCGGGGTCGACCGACTCGGCGGTGCTCCGCTCCGCGTGCTTGGCCGCGCCGCCCTGGTAGACGAGGTCGAGCGCGCCGTCCTTCACGGTCAGCCGTCCGGTGCCCAGCTCGTCGGTGACGGCCAGCCCGGCCTCGTCCGCGGCGCCCCAGACCAGGGAGCCGCTCGCGGTGCGCCGGCCGGCCGGGCCCTCCTGGACCACGTCGATCCGGGCGCCGCCGGCGTCGTCCAGCCCCTGCGCGGCCGAGAGCACCACCTGCTTGGGCGGCACCGGCGCGGGGCCCCCGGGGGTGCGGGTGGTCGGGACGGCCAGCAGGCTGCACCCGGTGGTGGTGAGCAGCAGCAGGGCCGCCACGAGAACGGTGGGGCGAGGGGCGGGCAGCACGGCACACTCCGGCGGTCACAGGTGCTCCACATGGTCTGACCGGCAGAGCGTACGACGGTTCGGCCCGTCGTTCCCATCCGCCGGTGTCCCGATCCGGCAACCGTTCCGGCCCGTCGGCCCGACCGGCCCGCGCCGGGCCCCGTACCGGCTCCTTCCCCGGGAACGACGGCGGGCCCGCACCCCCGGTGAAGGGGGTACGGGCCCGTCGTACGGACTGCTCTAGAGCACTGGGGCTCAGACCGCGGCCGGGTCCTCCTCGGCGAGGAGGTTGCGGGTGCGGTTCGGGTCCACCAGGACGCCGGGGCCCATGGTGGTCGAGAACGCGGTCTTCTTGATGTAGCGGCCCTTGGCGGCGGACGGCTTGGCGCGGAGCACCTCGTCCAGCGCGGCGGCGTAGTTCTCGACCAGCTGCTCGTCGGTGAAGGAGGCCTTACCGATGATGAAGTGCAGGTTCGAGTGCTTGTCGACGCGGAACTCGATCTTGCCGCCCTTGATCTCGTTCACGGCCTTGGCCACGTCCGGGGTCACGGTGCCGGTCTTCGGGTTCGGCATCAGGCCACGGGGACCGAGCACGCGGCCGAGGCGGCCGACCTTGCCCATGAGGTCCGGGGTGGCGACGACGGCGTCGAAGTCGAGGCGGCCCTTGGCGACCTCGTCGATGAGCTCGTCGGAGCCGACGATGTCGGCGCCCGCAGCACGCGCGGCCTCGGCACGCTCGCCGGTCGCGAAGACCAGGACCCGAGCGGTCTTACCGGTGCCGTGCGGGAGGATCACGGTGCTGCGGACCATCTGGTCGGCCTTGCGCGGGTCGACGCCCAGACGCATGGCGACCTCGACGGTGCCGTCGAACTTGGTGGTGCTGGTCGCCTTGGCGAGGCGGACGGCCTCGAGGGGGGCGTAAAGGCGCTCGCGGTCGACCTGGGCGTCCGCGGCCTTCAGGGCCTTGCTGCGCTTCATGGCTGCTCCTGAATGATGAATGGAGTTGTGGTGTCACGGGCCTGCGCGGGCCCTACCACAGGGGACGAGAAGGGAACTCAGCCCTCGACGGTGATGCCCATCGACCGGGCGGTGCCGGCGATGATCTTCTCCGCGGCGTCCAGGTCGTTGGCGTTCAGGTCGGGCATCTTGGTCGTGGCGATGTCGCGGACCTGGGCGCTGGTGAGCTTGGCGACCTTGGTCTTGTGCGGCTCGCTGGAGCCCTTGTCGACACCCGCGGCCTTCAGGATGAGGCGCGCGGCCGGCGGCGTCTTCGTGATGAAGGTGAAGGAACGGTCCTCGTAGACCGTGATCTCCACCGGCACGATCATGCCGCGCTGCGACTCGGTCGCAGCGTTGTAGGCCTTGCAGAACTCCATGATGTTGACGCCGTGCTGGCCCAGCGCGGGGCCGACCGGCGGCGCCGGGTTGGCCGCACCGGCGTTGATCTGGAGCTTGATAAGCCCCGTGACCTTCTTCTTCTTGGGAGGCATGTCTCTCCGGGTCCTTCCGAGAGGTGATTGCTGGTGCGTGCGAAACCGGGGCGACACCCGGCCGCCAGCACACACATCGGACCAGGCTAACGCGTCAGCGCCGCTGGACCAAAACGGGTTCGGGGCGGAGGCTCCTCGCCCCCGCCCCGAACCCGAAGACGGTATGACTAGTTCTTCTGGATCTGGTCGAAGGAGAGCTCGACCGGGGTCTCCCGGCCGAAGATCTCGACCAGGCCCTTGACCTTCTTCGAGTCCGGGTTGATCTCGTTGATGGTCGCCTGGAGGGTCGCGAACGGACCGTCGGTGACGGTGACCGAGTCGCCGACCTCGAAGTCCAGCACCTGGATCTCGCTCGGCTTGATCGGCGAGGGCTTGCCGGCCTCCTTGGCCGCCTGGCGCTCGACGTCGGGGGCGAGCATCTTGACGACCTCGTCCAGGGTCAGCGGGTACGGGTCGTAGGCGTTGCCGACGAAGCCGGTGACACCCGGGGTGTTGCGCACGACGCCCCAGGACTCGGGGGTGAGGTCCATGCGCACCAGGACGTAGCCGGGGAGCTTGTTCTGGCGGATGGTCTTGCGGTCGCCGTTCTTGATCTGGACGACCTCCTCCTGCGGCACCTCGGCCTGGAAGATGTACTCCTCGACGTTCAGCGAGACGGCACGCTGCTCCAGGTTCTGCTTCACCCGGTTCTCGTAGCCGGCGTAGGTGTGGATCACGTACCACTCGCCCGGCATGAAGCGCAGGTCCTCGCGGAACTTGGCGACCGGGTCGACCTCGTCGGCCGACTCCTCCTCGGCCTCCTCGGCGTCCTCGACGGACTCCTCGGCCTCGGCGTCGCCCTCCACGTGCAGCGCGGCCTCCTCGGCGGGCTCGCCGGCCTCGGCCTCGTCGTACGCCTCGACCTCGTCCTCGTCGCTGTCCGCGGCGTCCACGATCTGCTCGGCGGACTCGGCGTCGTCAGCCGGCTCGGCCGCGTCCAGCTCGGCGGCGCCATCCGCCTCGCGGACGGTCTCGTCGGCGTCGTACAGGGGGGACTCAGACACGGTGGCGGCTTCTTTCCTGGAGATGGTGAAGGTGGCGCGCTCCTCGACCGGCCCGGCGGACGGCCGCTCGCGCGGGCGCCAGGTGAGGTCTCGGAGACTTCAACAGTACCGAGTCCACGGTAGCCGCGCGTACGTCCGGCGCCGACAGCTCGACCCGGGCCGAGTAATCGGCCCGGGTCGGGAGGCTGTTCGAGAGGTGGGGCGGCCGGTCAGCCGAAGACCAGGAGGCTCAGCTTGGAGAAGCCGTAGTCCAGGCCGGCCACGAAGGCCATCATGACCACCACGAAGGTGACGACCACGGCGGTGTAGTTGGTGAGCTCGCCGCGGGTCGGCCAGACGACCTTGCGCAGCTCGGCGATGATCTGGCGGTAGAAGAGGGCGGTCCGTGCGAACAGGCCCTTCTTGGCCCGCTTGCCCGACTTCTTCTGCTTGCCGGACTTCTTGTCGCCCTCGGCCGATGCGATCTCGGCAGCGCCGTCGGCACCCTCGGGGTTGCCGCTCTCAGGCGTTGCGGTGGAGCCCGTGGTCTCCGTCACTCGTCCTCACCTGAATCCGGGTCCTGCCGGCTTCGCCGCGCACCCGGTGGGGGCGGCCAGTCGGCTAGCGGTGCTGATCGGTGCCATCTCCGCATCAAGCCCGCTCACTCCTGTGGAGCGAACGGGCTGAAAACGGATCTAGCAGCAGGGCAAGAGGGACTCGAACCCCCAACCGCCGGTTTTGGAGACCGGTGCTCTACCAATTGAGCTATTGCCCTACGGTGCCTCGCGGCTCCGGTGGCGACCAACCTACCGTATCTCCCCCCGCTGTCTGCACAGGCGGTGAAAGCTCCGGTTCTCGGCGGGCCGTCGAGCAGCGAGTGTACGTGGTCGAGGGGTGTTTGGTCGAACTTCTTCTTCCGGCTTCTTCTTCCGGACCGGCCGGTCCCCGGCGGACGTCCGGTCCGGCGGGACCCCTTCCGACGGACCGTCGGGCCGCGATTCGGACGGGAACGTACGGATGCCGATACCCCGATGCCCGGTAGGTCCCGGTTCTGCGACGATGCAGGCATGAGCGCTTCCACCCCGCAGCCCGACCAGTCCATCCGCCCCGCCGACCGCCGGGTCTCCGCCCGGATCGGCGCGATCGCCGAGTCCGCGACCCTCGCCGTGGACGCCAAGGCCAAGGCCCTCAAGGCCGCTGGCCGCCCGGTCATCGGTTTCGGTGCCGGCGAGCCCGACTTCCCCACCCCGGACTACATCGTCGAGGCGGCCGTCGAGGCCTGCCGCGACCCGAAGAACCACCGCTACACCCCGGCGGGTGGCCTGCCCGAGCTGAAGGCCGCGATCGCCGCCAAGACGCTGCGCGACTCCGGCTACGAGGTGGACGCCTCCCAGGTGCTCGTCACCAACGGCGGCAAGCAGGCGATCTACGAGGCGTTCGCGGCGATCCTGGACCCGGGCGACGAGGTCATCATCCCGGCCCCGTACTGGACCACCTACCCGGAGTCGGTCCAGCTGGCCGGCGGCGTCCCGGTGGAGGTCGTCTCCGACGAGACCACCGGTTACAAGGTCTCGGTCGAGCAGCTGGAGGCCGCGCGCACCGAGAACACCAAGGTGGTGCTGTTCGTCTCGCCGTCCAACCCGACCGGCGCGGTGTACACCGAGGCCGAGGCCGAGGCGATCGGCCGCTGGGCGCTGGAGCACGGCCTGTGGGTGCTCACCGACGAGATCTACGAGCACCTGGTGTACGGCGACGCCACCTTCACCTCGCTGCCGGCCCTGCTGCCCGAGCTGGCCGAGAAGTGCATCGTGGTCAACGGTGTCGCCAAGACCTACGCGATGACCGGCTGGCGGGTGGGCTGGGTGGTCGGCCCCAAGGACGTCATCAAGGCCGCGACCAACCTCCAGTCGCACGCCACCTCGAACGTCTCCAACGTCGCCCAGCGCGCCGCCCTGGCCGCCGTGGCCGGCGACCTGGACGCGGTCGCCGAGATGCGCGAGGCCTTCGACCGCCGCCGCAAGACCATCGTGCGGATGCTCAACGAGATCGAGGGCGTGCTCTGCCCCGAGCCCGAGGGCGCCTTCTACGCCTACCCGTCGGTCAAGGGCCTGCTGGGCAGGGAGATCCGCGGCCGGCGCCCGCAGACCTCCGCCGAGCTGGCCGCCCTGATCCTGGACGAGGCCGAGGTCGCGGTCGTCCCGGGCGAGGCCTTCGGCACCCCCGGCTACCTGCGGCTCTCCTACGCGCTCGGCGACGCCGACCTGGTCGAGGGCGTCAGCCGGGTCCAGAAGCTGCTCGGCGAGGCCCGCGACTGACCTCGGGTCCGTCCGCCGACGTCAACCCGACGCCAGGGTTTCACCCGGCGCACCGCCCCCTTTCACCCCTTCAGGGGATGTAGAGGGGGCGGTTCCCGTTCAGGGGCCGTATACGGCAGTATCGGTGAATGGAACGCCTGTTGAACCCGCGAGACGTCAGGGGCCTCCCGAAGGCCCACCTGCACCTGCACTTCACCGGCTCGATGCGGCCCGCCACCCTCCTGGAGCTGGCGGACAAGCACGGCGTCCGGCTGCCGGAGGCGCTCAGCTCCGGCGAGCCGCCCCGGCTGCGGGCCACCGACGAGCGGGGCTGGTTCCGCTTCCAGCGGCTGTACGACACCGCCCGCTCGGTGCTGCGGGACGAGGAGGACATCCGCCGGCTGGTCCTGGAGACCGCCGAGGACGAGCGGCGGGACGGCTCCCGCTGGCTGGAGATCCAGGTCGACCCGACGTCCTACGCGCCCCGGCTGGGCGGACTGATCCCCGCCCTGGAGCTGATCCTGGACGCGGTGGAGCACGCCGCCGCGGCGACCGGGGTGGGCATCCGGGTCCTGGTCGCGGCCAACCGGATGAAGTCCCCGATGGACGCCCGGACGCTGGCCCGGCTGGCCGTCCGCTACGCCGACCACGGGGTGGTCGGCTTCGGCCTCTCCAACGACGAGCGCCGGGGCCTGGCCCGGGACTTCGACCGGGCCTTCGCGATCGCCCGCAACGGCGGGCTGCTGGCGGCCCCGCACGGCGGCGAGCTGTCCGGCCCGGAGTCCGTCCGGGACTGCCTGGACGACCTGGGCGCCGCCCGGATCGGCCACGGCGTACGGGCCGCCGAGGACCCCCGGCTGATGGAGCGGCTGGCGGACCGGCAGGTCACCTGCGAGGTCTGCCCGTCCTCCAACGTCTCGCTCGGCGTCTACGAGCGCCCCGAGGAGGTGCCGCTGCGCCGGCTCTTCGACGCCGGGGTGCCGCTCGCCCTGGGCGCGGACGACCCGCTGCTGTTCGGCAGCCGGCTGGCCGCCCAGTACGAGCTGGTCCGGGACGTGCTGGGCTTCTCCGACGCCGAACTCGCGGAGCTGGCACGGCAGTCGGTGCGCGGCTCGGTCGCGCCGGGGGCCGTCCGCAAGGAGCTGCTGGCGGACATCGACGCCTGGCTGGTCGGCGACCGCGCCCCCGCGGAGGCGGCCGCCGTACCCGCCTAGCGGTGCTAGAGCTTGACGCCCACCATCACCGGCTCGTTCACCAGCTCGACCCCGAAGGCCGCGCGGACCCCGTCCCGGATCTCCCGGGCCAGTGCCAGCAGGTCCTCGGCGGTGGCCGAGCCGCGGTTGGTGAGCGCCAGGGTGTGCTTGGTGGAGAGCGTCGCCGGGCCGCCGCCGTAGCCCTTGCCGAAGCCCGCCCGGTCGATCAGCCAGGCCGCCGACGTCTTGGTGCAGCCCTCCGGGGCCGGGTAGGCGGGGGCGTCCTCGGTGCCCGGGCGGGTGCGGAAGGACTCGTACTGCGCGGCCGTGAGCACCGGGTTGGTGAAGAAGGAGCCGGCCGACCAGGTGTCGTGGTCCGCCGGGTCCAGCACCATGCCCTTGCCGGAGCGCAGCAGCAGCACCGCCGTCCAGGCCGTGCCGACCGCCACCCGGGCGCCCGGCTCGACGCCCAGGTGCCGGGCGGTCTCGGCGTAGCGGACGGGGGTGGAGAGCCCGTCGTTGTCCTCCAGGCGGAACCGCACCCGCAGCACCACGTAGCGGTCCGGCTCGGCCTTGAAGCGGCTGTGCCGGTAGGAGAACCCGCACTCGGCGTTCGAGAGGGTGACGACCTCGTCGGCGGTGCGGTCGTACGCGACCACCTCGGTGATCGACTGGGCGACCTCCTGGCCGTACGCGCCCACGTTCTGCACCGGGGTGGCGCCCGCGGAGCCGGGGATGCCGGCCAGGAACTCGATGCCCGCCAGCCCGTGGTCGCGCACGGTGCGGTGGACGACCTCGGACCAGGTCTCGCCGGCCGCGACCTCCAGCGCGGTGCCGTCCAGGGCGAAGCCCTCGGTGGCGATCCGCAGCACGGTGCCGGGGAAGCCGGCGTCGCCGATCACCAGGTTGGAGCCGCCGCCGAGGACGAGCAGCGGCTCGCCGGCCGCGTCGGCCTCGCGGACGGCGGCGATCACCTCGTCGTCGGTGTGGGCGGTCACCAGGCGGCGGGCCGGGCCGCCGAGCCGGAGCGTGGTCAGCGGGGCGAGGGGGGCGTCGTTTTCTACCAGCACGCCCACCAGCGTACGGGGGAGGGATCCGCCGACCGGAACGCGATTCCCGTCGGCGGGCCCCTCCCCTCCGCCCCCGTTCAGACCCGGGCCGGCTCGGCCCGGTCCGCCGCCCGCTCCCCCGCCGCCGCGACCGGCGCCTTCCGCCGCCGCGGGATGAACACCGCGGCGAGCGCGCCGAGCCCGACGGCGGCGGCGCCGACGTACAGCGCGGGCACCAGCCCGTCCGTGAAGGCCCGCACCGACTGGTAGCCGCCCTGCCCCGAGAACACCGCCGCGAGCACGGCGACCCCGAGCGCCCCGCCGACCTCGCGCAGCGCGTTGTTGGCGCCGGAGGCGATCCCCTGCTCCTGCGGCCGGACGCTGGCCATCACCAGCTGGGCGGTCGGGCCGAAGTACAGCGACATGCCGATCCCGCAGATCACGGTGGCCGGTATCTGGGCGACGTAGTCGAGGCCGGTGCTCCCGTCCACCACCAGGCCGTACAGCGCCAGGCCCGCGGCCTGCAGCGCCAGCCCGGCGACCACGATCGGCCGGCCGCCGATCCGGTCGGAGAGGATGCCCGCGATCGGCGAGACCAGCAGCGGCATCGCCGTCCACGGCAGCATCCGGATGCCCGCCTCCTGGGGGCTGAAGCCGCCGACGCCCTGGAGGTACTGGCTGATCAGGAAGATCGAGCCGAACATCCCCAGGTACATCAGCAGGCTGGCCGCGTTGACGGCGGAGAAGGCCCGGCTGCGGAACAGCCGCATCGGCAGCATCGGGTGGGCGGCGACCCGCTGCTCGTACCGGACGAAGGCGGCCAGCAGCAGGGTGCCGCCGATCAGGGCGCCGAGGACCAGCGGGCTGGTCCAGCCGTCCGGGTTGCCGCGGATCAGGCCGAGGACGACGCCGAACATCCCCAGGCTGACCAGCAGGGTTCCGGGCACGTCCAGGGCCCGGCCCGGGCCCCGGCTCTCGCCGAGCCGCAGGTAGGCCAGCGGCAGCAGGACGAGGCCGACCGGGACGTTCACCCAGAAGATCCACTGCCAGGAGAAGTGCTCGGTCAGCGAGCCGCCGATCAGCGGCCCCGCGGCGACGGCGAGGCCGCTGACCCCCGACCAGATGCCGAAGGCCATCCCCCGCTTGCCCTCGGGCACCGCGGCGGTGAGCAGGGTGAGGGTGAGCGGCATCATCACCGCGGCCCCGGTGCCCTGGACGGCGCGGGCGGCGATCAGTTCGCCGATGCCCGGGGACAGCGCGGCCGCGGCGGAGCCGGCGGTGAAGACCGCCAGCCCGACCAGGAAGATCCGGCGGCGGCCGAAGCGGTCGCCGAGGGCGGCGCCGAACATCAGCAGCACGGCGAAGCTCAGGGTGTAGGCGCTGACCGTCCATTCGAGGTCGGACAGTCCGCCGCCGAGCTCCTCGCGGATCGACGGCAGCGCGGTGGTGACCACCAGGTTGTCCAGGGCGGCCATGAAGCTGGCCGCGCTGACGATCACCAGGGTCCAGACCGCCGCTCTGCCCATGGCAGGTTTCTCCGTCATGACGTCCCCCAGGTTCCTTAGGTAGTTATTGCTCAATAACTTCTTTGGGCCGAAAAGAGGCCGCACGGACACCCCGTGCGGCCCGTCCATCCGGGCGGCGCGCCTACTCGGGCGGCTCGCACCCGTCGAAGCCGGCCCAGATCCGGTGGTCCGGCGGATAGCCGAGCGCCACCAGGGTGTTGATCAGCATCCCGTACGCGAAGAACTGCGTGGCGTCCTTCATTCCGCCGCCGATCCGGATCCTGACCCGGTCGAACAGGTCCTCCCACAGCAGCCGGGCGGTCTCCCCCACCTCGTCCTCACCGGCCGCCCTGGCCGCGGACGCCGAGACGTAGAGCTGCATCTGCATCATGAGCTGGTCGCCGTTCTCGACCAGGCCCAGGTACGCGGTGGACATCGCCTCCGCGGCCGCCTCGCCGGACAGCCCGGCCGAGGCCTCGTCGAACACCCGCCAGGTCTCCTCGACGCAGCGCTCGGCGGCCGCGGCGAAGATCGCCTGCTTGCTCGGGAACAGCCGGAACAGGTACGGCTGCGAGACGCCCACCCGGCGGGCGATCGCCTCGGTGGAGGTGCCGTGGTACCCGCCCCGGGCGAACTCGGTCAGGGCGGCCCGGACGACGCTCTCGCGCCGCTCCTCCGCGCTCATCCGGATGCTCGACTTCGCCATGGGCCCCAAGTTAGTGGCCAATCACTATCTACGCAAGGCCCGCGCCGGCGGCCGGAGATCCCGCACGGGACCCCGGCCGCCGCGACCCCCGGGGCCGCTCAGCCGAGCCGGACGACGGCCCGGGACATGCCGAGCACCTTCTGGCCGCCCGTGGTGGCCAGCAGGTCGACCTGCACCCTGCGGTCGTCCAGCTTCTTGGCGACCTTGGCCGAGACCTCGACCACCGCGCCGACCCCGTCGTTCGGCACCGGCACCGGACGGGTGAACCGCACGCCGTACTCGACCACCGCGGCCGGGTCGCCGACCCAGTCGGTGACCACCCGGATCGCCTCGGCCATGGTGAACATGCCGTGCGCGATCACGTCCGGCAGGCCGACCTCCAGGGCGAACTTCTCGTTCCAGTGGATCGGGTTGAAGTCCCCCGAGGCGCCCGCGTACCGCACCAGTGTGTCGCGGGTCACCGGGAAGGACTGCGCCGGCAGCTCGGTGCCGACCTCGACCTCGTCGTAGTCGATCGCCATCGCGCTCACTCCCCCGCCTCGTCGGCGGCCCGGGCCACCAGGGTCATGACCGACGTCACAACGTGCCCGCCGGTCGCGTCCGTCACCTCGCCACGCACGGTGAGCACGTCGTTGCCCGCCAGCGACTTGATGTTGTCGATGGTCACCGTGACCGACAGCCGGTCACCGGCCCGCACCGGGCGGGTGTAGGCGAACTTCTGGTCGCCGTGCACCACCCGGCTGAAGTCCAGACCCAGCTCCGGGTCCTCGACCACCTGGCCGGCCGCGCGGTAGGTGATCACGAACGGGAAGGTCGGCGGGGCGATCACGTCGGGGTGCCCCAGCGCCTTCGCCGCCTCAAGGTCGGTGTACGCCGGGTTGGCGTCGCCGACCGCGGTCGCGAACTCGCGGATCTTCTCCCGGCCGACCTCGTACGGCTCGGTGGGCGGGTAGCTACGCCCGATGAAGGAGGGGTCGAGCGCCATGGCGGCTCCTCGGAACGCGGGTGGATACGAAAAAAACTCCGGGCCGCACCCCTGTGAGGGATGCGGCCCGGAGCAAGAGACCTGAATTCACACAGGCCCGTCGCCCTGCAAGAGGGTCAGCGGGTCTCGCGGTGCGCGGTGTGCGAGTTGCAGCGGGGGCAGTGCTTCTTCATCTCAAGACGGTCCGGGTCGTTACGCCGGTTCTTCTTGGTGATGTAGTTCCGCTCCTTGCACTCCACGCAGGCCAGCGTGATCTTCGGGCGGACGTCGGTGGCAGCCACGGGAGTGCCTTCCTTGGACAACGAATAAGAACACAACAAGAGTAGCCGACCGGGAGTGCGATCTCCCGACCGACTACGCGGGGTAGCGGTGACCGGACTTGAACCGGTGACACAGCGATTATGAGCCGCTTGCTCTACCAACTGAGCTACACCGCCACAGTGATCCGCGGCACAGCCGGAGCTGACCGCTTCTCACCAGAGCCCCCATGCGGAATCGAACCGCAGACCTTCTCCTTACCATGGAGACGCTCTACCGACTGAGCTATAGGGGCGAACGAGGAAGAGATTACACGTTTCGCGCCCGGAGGTGAAATCCGTATCCCGCGGCGAAGACCGCAGGTGGGCGAGGGGTACGGACGGACGATCCAAGGCCCGGCGTTCGATCGGCCCGCGAGCCGCACGGCCCGACCCGATACGACTATTGCCCGCCTCCCGGCGACCCGCCCCCCGGGCCCATAGGCTCGACGCTCATTGATCGGGAGGACTGGCCGGCGGTACGGGCCAGCCGTACGGGGCCGACCGCACGGGCCGGCCCGAGAAGGAGCCGGGCGATGGACAGCGCAGCCGCCGACGGGCCGCACTCCGGGCCCGGCCCGGCGGCCAACCCGCTCGGGCACGGCCCGGTCCTGCTCCTCACCGGCGCCCGGCTGGCGGACGGGCGGGTGGTGGACGTCCGGATCAGCGGCGACCGGATCCAGGCGGTCGGCACCGTCGGCAGCCTCGGCCCGCTGCCCGCCCTGCCCGGCGCGCCCACCGTCACCACCGGCGCCCGGATCGACCTGCGCGGCTACCTGCTGCTCCCGGCCCCCGCCGAGGCGCACGCCCACTACGACACCGCCTTCTCCGCCGCCCTGCCCACCCCGCCGCCGGACACCCCGGCCGACCTCACCCGCCGGGTCACCGAGGCCGCGCTGACCTCGCTCGGCTACGGCGCCACCGCCCAGCGCACCCACGTCCGGATCGGCGACGTGCACGGGCTGCGCCGGCTGGAGGCGGTGCTGACCGCCCGGCAGGCACTGGGCGGGCTGGCCGAGCTCCAGGCGGTGGCGATGCCCCGACTGCTCACCGGACGGGCCGGCGCGGACGGGCGGGCGCAGCTGCGCGAGGCGCTCAAGCTGGGCGCCACGGCGGCCGGCGGCTGCCCGGAGCTGGACCCGGACCCGGCCGGGTACGTGCAGCTGCTGCTGGAGGCCGCCCGGGAGGCGGACTGCCCGGTGGACCTGCACACCGGCGCCGGCGACGCCGCCCAACTCGCCCGGATGACCGGGGCGTTGGCCCCGCTGCGGCCCCGGGTGGCACTCGGCCCGTGCGGGGCGCTGCCCCGGGGCGCGTCGACGGTGCTGGCGACCAGCGGGGTCCGGGTGGTCTGCCTGCCGCAGAACGGCTGCTGCACCGGCATGGAGGGCCGCTCGGCGGGCCTGCGGCCGGGCCTGGTACGGGAGTTGGCGGCCGCCGGGGTGCCGCTGGCGGCGGGCAGCGGGGCGCTGCGCGACCCGTCCAACCCGGTCGGCCGGGCGGATCCGCTGGAGTCGGCCTACCTGCTGGCGGCCGGTGGGGAGTTGACCCCGGAGGCGGCGTACGACGCGGTGGCGAACCAGGCCCGGGCGGCGCTCGGCCTGGCACCCGTCCGGGTGGACGCCGGGTTCCCGGCGGAGCTGCTGGCGGTGCGCGGGGACAGCCTGGCCGGGGCGCTCGCGGGCGGGCACAGCCGGCTGGTGGTGCACAGCGGCCGGGTGGTCAGCCGGACCAGCGCGGTCCGGGAGTTCGCGGACACGGTGGCGCTGGCGCTGCCCCGGCAGTCCGGGGGCGGGGACGGCTGAGCCGGTCCCGGAGTGGGCCTGATGGCCCCTGACGGCAGATGGGGGCGCGCGACTGGTGTCGCGCGCCCCTCCCCCACCTGCTGGCCGCCTCGGGCGGCGGCTGGAGCGGCCCCGGACCTCCCCCACACGGAGCAGGGGCCGCTCGTTCGACACCGACACTACGCCCGCGGAACACCGCCGCCGAGCGGCCTTGACGCCCCCCTGTCGCCCACCGGGCCGCTCTTGACGGCTCGTTGACGGGGGCGCGCCGGCACCGGTGCGCCGGTCCGTCACGGCACGTACCGGTACCCGATCCCCGGCTCGGTGACCAGGTGCCGCGGCCGGGCCGGATCGCGCTCCAACTTGCGGCGCAGCCCCGCGAAGTAGACCCGCAGATAGTTGCCGCGCCCCTCCTGGGCCGGACCCCACACCTCGCGCAGGATCTGCCTCCCGGGCACCAGCCGGCCCGGGTTGGCGAGCAGCAGGGCGAGGATGCGCCACTCGGTCGGGGTGAGCCGGACCGGTCCGTTCGGGCCGTGCACCGCGGTGGCCGCGAGATCCACGGTATGGTCGCCGATCACCGGCCGGCCCAGCGGCACGTCGCCCAGCGGCCGGCGCAGCACGGCGCGCAGCCGGGCCAGCAGCTCGTCCATCAGGAACGGCTTGGTGAGGTAGTCGTCGGCGCCCGCGTCCAGGGCGCCCACCTTGTCGGCGGCGTCCGTCCGGCCGGAGAGCACGATGATCGGCACCGCGCTGTGGGTGCGCAGGCCGCGCAGCACGTCCATGCCGTCGAGGTCGGGCAGGCCGAGGTCGAGCAGGACGGCGTCCGGGGCGCTGTGCGCGGCGCGGTCCAGCGCCTCCCCGCCGCTGGCGGCGGTGCGGACGGCGTAGTGCCGGGCGCTGAGGTTGATCCGCAGGGTGCGCAGGAGGGCGGGCTCGTCGTCGACGACCAGAATCTCACTCATGCGCCCGCCTCGCTTCGCTCGGCAGTCGCTTCGCGAGACACGCACCTTTCGATGGTTCGTTCACTTCGTTCACTCATGTGGAGGTTCCTCCCCGGAGTCTCCAGGCTCGGTGGTGCTGGGCGCGGTGGTGGCGGCGGGCAGGGTGAGCAGCATGGTGGTGCCGCCGCCCGGGGTGTCCTCGACCTCCAGGCTGCCGCCCATCGCCTCGGCGAGGCCGCGGGAGAGGGCGAGGCCGAGGCCGACGCCGGTGGTGTTGTCGGTGTCGCCGAGGCGCTGGAAGGGCAGGAAGACCCGGTCGCGGTCCTCGGGGGCGATGCCGGGGCCGCGGTCGATCACCCGGATCTCCACCTGGTCGGCGTGGTGGCTGGCGGTGACCAGGACGGGCGCGCCGGGGGCGTTGTACCGCAGCGCGTTGGTGATCACGTTGGCGAGCACCCGCTCCAGCAGTGGCGGATCGGCGAGCACCGGCGGGGCGGTGTCCAGGTCGAGCGGCTGGACCGGCGCGTACGGGTCGGGGAGGCTGTCGAGCGCCCGGGGCAGGATCTCGTCGAGGTGGGTCTCGGTGAGGTGCAGGGTGAGCGCGCCGGCCTGGAGGCGGCTCATGTCGAGCAGGTTGTCGACCAGCCGGGTGAGCTTGACCAGCGACTCGTCGGCGGTGGCGAGGAGTTCGGCCTGGTCCTCGGGCGAGAACTCGACGTCGGGGCTGCGCAGCGAGCCGACCGAGGCGCGGGCGGCGGCCAGCGGGGTGCGCAGGTCGTGGCTGACGGCGGCGAGCAGGGCGGTGCGCATCCGGTCGGCGGCCTTGATCGGCTCGACCTCGGCGGCGACCACGGCCAGCCGGTCGCGCTCCAGCGCGGCGGCGACGTGGGCGGCGAAGGCGGTCAGCACCCGCTGGTCGGCGGCGGGCAGCCGGCGGCCGGTGAGCACCAGGAGGGCGTCCGCGCCGACCGGGACCTCGGCGGTCTCGTGCGGCCCCTCGCCGTCGCCCTGGTGGTCCCCCTCGCTGTGCGCGAGCACCTCGCCGTCGCCCCGGGAGAGCAGCGCGACGGCCCGCATGCCGAAGGCCGTCCGGGACTTCTCCAGCAGGGCGGGCAGCGCGTCGGCGCCGCGCAGCACGCTGCCGGCCAGGGTGGAGAGGGTCTCGGCCTCGGCGGTGGCGCGGGCGGCCCGGCTGGTGAGCCGGCCGGCGTGGTCGACCACGGTGGAGACGGTGAGCGCGATGGCGGCGAAGACCACCAGGGCGACGATGTTGTTGGTCTCGCCGATGGTCAGGCTGTGGACCGGCGGGATGAAGTAGTAGTTGAGCAGCACCGAGGCGACGACCGAGGCCAGCAGGGCCGACACCGCGCCGCCGAGCAGGGCGACGATCACCACACCGAGCTGGAAGATCAGCGCGTCGGTGGTCAGGTTGATGCTGTGGTCCGCCTGCGAGAGCAGGACGGTGAGCAGCCAGGGCACCGCCAGGCCGGCCAGGTAGCCGGCGATGGTGCGGCGCCGGGAGTGGCGGCGGCCGAGCGAGGGCAGCCGGCCGCGGCCGGTGAACTCGTGGGTGACCATGTGGACGTCGATGTCCTCGGAGTCGTCCACGGTGGTCTGCCCGGTGCCGGGGCCGGTGAGGAAGCGGTTGATCCGGCCGCGGCGGCTGGTGCCGAGCACCAGCTGGGTGGCGTGGTGGGCGCGGGCGAAGGTGAGCAGCGCGGTCGGGACGTCGTCGCCGACCACCACGTGGTAGCTGCCGCCGAGGGTCTCCACCAGCTGCCGCTGCTGGGCGAGGGCGCCGGAGGAGGCGCCGGCCAGGCCGTCGCTGCGGGAGACGTGGACGGCCAGCAGTTCGCCGCCGGCCGTGCGGTCGGCGATCCGGGCGGCGCGGCGGATCAGGGTCTCGCCCTCGGGGCCGCCGGTGAGGGCGACCACGACCCGCTCGCGGGTCTCCCAGACCCGGTCGATGTTGTGGCTGGCCCGGTAGTCGCGCAGTCCCTCGTCCACCCGCCCGGCCACCCAGAGCAGGGCGAGTTCGCGCAGGGCGGTGAGGTTGCCGACCCGGAAGTAGTTCGAGAGCGCGGCGTCCACCTTCTCCGCCTTGTAGACGTTGCCGTGGGCCATCCGGCGGCGCAGCGCCTGCGGGGCCATGTCGACGAGTTCGATCTGGTCGGCCCGGCGGACCACCTCGTCCGGGACGGTCTCCCGCTGCGGGATGCCGGTGATCTTCCGGACGACGTCGTTCAGCGATTCCAGGTGCTGGATGTTGACGGTGGTGACGACGTCGATCCCGGCGGCGAGCAGTTCCTCGACGTCCTGCCAGCGCTTGGCGTGCCGGCCGCCGGGGATGTTGGTGTGCGCCAGCTCGTCCACCAGCACGACGGACGGGCGGCGGGCGAGCACGCCGTCGAGGTCCATCTCGTCGAACCCGGCGTCCCGGTAGTCGCGGTGGACGCGGGGCACGACCTCCAGGCCCGCCAGCATGGCCTCGGTGTGCGGTCTGCCGTGGCACTCGATGTACCCGACCACGACGTCGGCCCCGCGCTCCTGTCTGCGCCGGGCCTCGTCCAGCATCCGGTACGTCTTGCCGACCCCCGGCGCGGAGCCGAGGTACACCCTCAGCCGGCCGCCGCGGATGCCGGTGCCGGGGGTGAGGTCGCGGGCCATGGGCACTGCTCTTTCCATCGGGAGGTGGTGCACGTCTGCGGACGCGGGTCGGCCGGCCCGGGCGCGGGAGGCGTGCCCCCGTGCCCGGGCCGGCCCGGTCACCCGTCTGTACGAGGTGGTGTCACTTCTGCTCGCTGAGCGCCTTGTTGAGCAGCACGACGTTGACGCCCTCGTTGCCGAGGAAGCCGAGCGAGCGGCTCTCGGTGTACTTCTCGACCAGTTTGCCCACCGTCTCCACCGGCAGGTCGCGGTGCTTGGCGACCCGCTCGACCTGCTCCTTGGCGTACGCGACGGAGATGTGCGGGTCGAGGCCGGAGCCGGAGGCGGTCAGCGCGTCGGCCGGGACGCTCGCCGGGTCGACGCCGTCGAACGCGGCGACGGCGGCGCGGCGGTCGTTGACGGCCTTCAGCAGGTCCTCGCTGTTCGGGCCGAGGTTGCTGGCGCTGGAGGAGGAGGCGTCGTAGCCGGTCCCGGCGGCGGAGGGGCGGGGCTGGAACCACTTCGGGTCCGGCTGGGCCTCCTCCTTCGGGTCGTCCGGGTTGGCCTTCGGGAGGTTGAAGCTCTGGCCGATCAGGCTGGAGCCGACCTCCCTGCCGCCGGACGTCACCGGCGAGCCGTTCGCCTTGTCGGTGAAGGCGACCTGGGAGACACCGGTGATCAGGAGCGGGTAGACGACCCCGAGGATCACGGTGAGCACCAGGAGCGCTCGCAGGGCCGTGAAGTGGGTGCGGAGGATCGTCGGCAGGGGCTTGGACATGGTTTTCTCTCCTTCCCGCTTCAGCTGAGGCCGGGGATGAACTGGACGATCAGGTCGATCAGCTTGATGCCGACGAACGGCACCACCAGGCCGCCGAAGCCGTAGACGCCGATGTTGCGGCGCAGCAGCGAGCTGGCGTCGGACGGGCGGTAGCGCACGCCGCGCAGGGCGAGCGGGATCAGGCCGATGATGACCAGGGCGTTGAAGATGATCGCCGAGGTGATCGCGGACTGCGGGCTGTGCAGGCCCATGATGTTGAGGTGGCTCAGGCCCGGGTAGACCCCGGCGAACATCGCGGGGATGATCGCGAAGTACTTGGCCACGTCGTTGGCGATCGAGAAGGTGGTCAGCGCGCCGCGGGTGATCAGCAGCTGCTTGCCGATCTCCACGATCTCGATCAGCTTGGTCGGGTTGGAGTCCAGGTCGACCATGTTGCCGGCCTCCTTGGCCGCCATGGTCCCGGTGTTCATCGCGACGCCGACGTCGGCCTGGGCGAGCGCGGGGGCGTCGTTGGTGCCGTCGCCGGTCATCGCGACCAGCTTGCCGCCCTCCTGCTCCTTCTTGATCAGGGCCATCTTGTCCTCGGGCGTGGCCTCGGCGAGGAAGTCGTCCACGCCGGCCTCCTCCGCGATCGCCTTGGCGGTCAGCGGGTTGTCGCCCGTGATCATGATGGTCTTGATGCCCATCCGGCGGAGCTCGTCGAAGCGCTCCCGCATGCCCTCCTTGACCACGTCCTTGAGGTGGATGACCCCCAGGACGCGGGCGGGCGCGCTGCCGGTCTTCGCGGCCACGACCAGCGGGGTGCCACCGGCGGCGGAGATCCCGTCGACCAGGGTGGAGACCTCGTCGCCGACCGAACCGCCGTTCCCGGTCACCCAGTTGGAGACGGCCCCGGCGGCGCCCTTGCGGACCTGGTGGACGCCCACCCGTCGCCCACCACCGCCCTTGTCCGAGTCGCTGCGCTCCGCCCCTTCCATTTCCTCGTCCAGGTCGACGCCCGACATCCGGGTCTGGGCGGTGAACGGGACCCAGGTGGCGTGGGTCAGCTCGCCCTGGGCGCGGGCCCGCAGACCGTACTCGGTCTTGGCGAGGACCACGATCGAGCGGCCCTCCGGGGTCTCGTCCGCGAGCGAGGAGAGCTGCGCGGCACTGGCCAGGTCCTCGGTGGAGACGCCCGGGGCGGGCAGGAACTCGGCGGCCTGGCGGTTGCCCAGGGTGATGGTGCCGGTCTTGTCGAGCAGCAGGGTGTTGACGTCTCCGGCGGCCTCGACGGCGCGGCCGGACATCGCCAGCACGTTGCGCTGCACCAGCCGGTCCATGCCGGCGATGCCGATCGCGGAGAGCAGCGCGCCGATGGTGGTCGGGATGAGCGCCACGATCAGGGCGACCAGGACGATCATCGACTGCGGGGCGCCCGCGTAGGTGGCCATCGGCTGGAGCGTGACGACCGCGACCAGGAAGACGATGGTCAGCGAGGCCAGCAGGATGTTGAGCGCGATCTCGTTCGGCGTCTTCTGCCGGGCGGCGCCCTCGACCAGGGCGATCATCCGGTCGATGAACGACTTGCCGGGCTCCGAGGCGATCTTCACCACGATCCGGTCGGACAGCACCTTGGTGCCGCCGGTGACGGCGCTGCGGTCGCCGCCGGACTCCCGGATGACGGGCGCGGACTCGCCGGTGATCGCCGACTCGTCGACGCTCGCGACACCCTCGACCACGTCGCCGTCACCGGGGATGACCTGCCCGGCCTCGACCACCACGTGGTCGCCGAGCCGGAGCGCGGTGCCGGGCACCTCCTCCTCGGCGCCGGTGGCCGGCCAGTCGGTGAGCCGGCGGGCCATGGTGTCGCTCTTGGTCTTGCGCAGGGTGTCGGCCTGCGCCTTGCCGCGGCCCTCGGCGACGGCCTCGGCCAGGTTGGCGAAGATCGTGGTCAGCCAGAGCCAGACGGTGATGGCCCAGGCGAACACGGACGGGTCGACGATCGCGGCGACGGTGGTGACCACCGAGCCGACCTCGACCACGAACATCACCGGGTTCTTGACCATCACCCGGGGGTCGAGCTTCTTCACCGCGTCCGGCAGGGACGCGAGGATCAGCTTCGGGTCGAGCAGGCCGCTCGACACTCTGTGCGGCGCGGCGGGCTCCGCCTTGTCGGCCGGTGCGGGGTTGAGCGTAGGGGTGGACATCAGGAGGACAGACCTTCCGCGATCGGCCCGAGAGCCAGGGCCGGGAAGTAGGTGAGGCCGACGACGATCAGGATCACGCCCGACAGCAGGCCCACGAACAGCGGCTTGTGGGTGGGCAGGGTGCCCGGGGTGGCCGGGACCGGCTGCTGCTGGGCGAGCGAGCCGGACAGCGCCAGGACGAAGACGATCGGCAGCAGCCGGCCGAAGATCATCGCCAGGCCGAGCGCGGTGTCGTACCAGTCGGTGTTGACGGTGATGCCGCCGAAGGCCGAGCCGTTGTTGTTGGCCGCCGAGGTGAAGGCGTACAGCACCTCGGAGAAGCCGTGGGCGCCCGAGTTGAGCATCCCGGCGCGCTCACCCGGCAGGGCCATCGCCACACCTGTGCCGACCAGCACGATCGTCGGCGTGGTGAGGATGTACAGCGAGGCGAACTTCATCTCCCGGCCGCCGAGCTTCTTGCCCAGGTACTCGGGGGTGCGGCCGACCATCAGGCCCGCCACGAACACCGCGATGACCGCCAGCACGAGCATCCCGTACAGGCCGGAGCCCACACCGCCGGGCGCGATCTCGCCCAGCATCATGTTGAAGACCGTCAGCCCGCCGCCGAACGGCGTGTACGAGTCGTGGAAGGAGTTCACCGCGCCGGTCGAGGTCAGCGTCGTCGAGGCGGCGAACAGCGAGCTCGCGGCGATGCCGAAGCGCTGCTCCTTGCCCTCCATCGCGGCGCCCGCGGCCTGCAGGGCGGCGCCGTGGTGCTGCGACTCGGCGAGGGTCAGCAGGGCCACCGAGGCGGCCCAGAACAGGCCCATCACGGCGACGATCGCGTAGCCCTGGCGGTTGTCCCCCACCATCCGGCCGAAGGTCCGCGGCAGCGCGAACGGGATCAGCAGGATCAGGAAGATCTCGACCAGGTTGGTGAACCCGGTCGGGTTCTCGAACGGGTGCGCCGAGTTGGCGTTGAAGAAGCCGCCGCCGTTGGTGCCGAGCAGCTTGATGACCTCCTGGGAGGCCACCGGGCCGCCCGGGATCTTCTGGACCTCGCCGGCCAGCGAGGTCACCTCGTGGAAGCCGTGGAAGTTCTGGATCACGCCGTTGGCGGCCAGCACCAGGGCGAAGACGATCGAGATCGGCAGCAGCAGGCGCAGGTTGATCCGGGTGAGGTCCACCCAGAAGTTGCCGATCCGGTCCGTCCGGTTGCGGGTGAAGCCCCGGATCAGCGCGGCGACGACGGCGATGCCGACGGCCGCGGAGACGAAGTTCTGCACCGCCAGGCCCGCCATCTGCACCAGGTGGCCCATCGCGGACTCGCCGCCGTAGGACTGCCAGTTGGTGTTGGCGACGAACGAGATCGCGGTGTTCCAGGCCTGGTGGCCCTCCATCTGCGGAACACCCAGGTTCAGCAGCAGGTAGCCCTGGAGGCGGATCAGGCCGTAGAGGAAGAGGACGGAGACGGCCGAGAAGGCCAGCACCGAGCGGAGGTACGACGGCCAGCGCTGGTCCGCGTCGCCGTCGACGCCGATCAGCTTGTAGATGCCGCGCTCGACTCTGAGGTGCTTGGCGGAGGTGAGGAGCTTGGCGATGTAGTCGCCGAGGGGGCGGTAGCACAGGGCCAGCGCGCCGACGAGGGCGATGACCTGGAGCCAGCCCGCGAGAGTGGATCCCATGTCAGAACTTCTCCGGGAAGATCAGCGCCACGACGAGATAGCCGACGAGCGCGACGGCCACGACCAGACCAGCGATGTTCTCGGCGCTCACAGCTTCTCCACCCCCCGCGCGATCAGGGCGATGACGGCGAACACGGCGACCGTGACACCGACGTAGATGAGATCGGACATGGGCTCCACCAGAGTGGTTCGGGAGATGCCGCGACCTGGGCCGAAGGGGCTCGCGCGGCGCCGGCGGACGACCGGCAGATGCAGCAAACCAGCCGTCAGCGGCGCGTTATGGGGCCCTGACGCCCTCCATACGGGTGACAGCGCGACGTTGACGCGGCCTTGACGGGCGCTTCACCGGACCGAGACCGTCGTGATCGGGCCGAGACACGGCGGCGGGCCGGGGGCGCGTTCGGCGGCGGGCCGCTGGGGGCACGCCCGGGTACGGAACGGCCCCGGACGGCGGGCTGCCGTCCGAGGCCGTTCCGTACCCGTCCCCTGATCACATCCGCATGCGCAACCGGCAGACCACCGCGTCGGTGTGCCGCCGCAGGGCGCGGTCGATCACGGCGCCGCGCCGGTTCTGGAGCGCCCGCTGCCACCAGCGGGCCGGCTCCACCTCGGGGATCAGCACGGTGAGCCGGTCGTAGGCGTGCTCCGCCCCCAGCTCGTTGACGAAGTCGGCGATCGGCCGGCCCAGCCGGCGGTGGACATCCGGGATCTCCACCAACGGCACGCCCGGCCGCCACAGCTCCCAGTCCCGGCGCAGCGCCTCGGCGGCGGCCGGCTCGTGCACCACGGTCACCGCCATCACCTCGTCGCCGAGCGAGAGCGCCGCCGACAGGCCGTCCCTGGTCAGCCGGGTGATCGCGGTCACCGGGACGACGACCAGGCTGCGCTGCCTGGTCACCGGGCCGGGCACCCGGCCCAGCTCCAGCCGCTCGCCGATCCGCCCGTAACTGCGGTGGACCGCCTCGAACAGCACCACCAGCAGCGGCAGGGCCACCACGATGCCCCAGGCGCCCTCGGTGAACTTGGTGCCGGTGACGACCAGCGCCGCGACGCCGGTGAGCAGCGCCCCGAAGCCGTTCAGCGCGGCCTTCCACCGCCAGCCGGACGGCCGGTGCAGCAGCCAGTGCCGGACCATGCCGACCTGGCAGATGGTGAAGCCGACGAACACGCCGATCGAGAACAGCGGCACCAGGCTGTTGACGTCCCCGCCGGAGCCGGCCAGCAGCGCCGCCGACACCGCGGCCAGGAACAGCACGCCGTACCGGTACACCTGGCGGTCGGCGCGCAGCGCGAACAGGTGCGGGAGGTGGTTGTCCCGGGCGAGCAGGTCGAGCAGCACCGGCAGCCCGCCGAAGGAGGTGTTGGCGGCCAGCCCGAGCAGCACCACGGTGGCGAACTGGACGACGTAGAAGCCGAAGCCGTGGCCGAGCGAGGCGTCGGCGAGCTGGGCGAGCACGGTGACGCCCTCGACCGGCTGGAGGTGGAAGCGGCCGATCAGCACGGCCAGTCCGATCAGCATCACGCCGAGCAGGGCGCCGAGCGCGACCTCGGTGTGCTGGGCGCGCTTGACCCGCGGGGTGCGGAAGGAGGGGACGGCGTTGGCCACCGCCTCCACCCCGGTCAGCGCGGAACAGCCGGCCGCGAAGGCCTTGAGCAGCAGCAGCGCGCCGACGGTGGTGGCGTTCTCGGCGAGCGTCGAGGCGTGGCCGGCGGCGGCCGCGGTGCTGGCCGGGGCGTCCCGGAACAGGCCGACCACGACGATCGCCAGGATGGAGAGCACGAAGACGGCCGTCGGCGCCATGAACCAGCGCGCCGACTCGGCGATCCCCCGCAGGTTCACCGCGGTGACCAGCGCGAGCACCCCCAGGCAGAGCCAGACCCGGTCGTCGTACAGGCCCGGGACGGCCGAGGTGAGCGCGGCGACGCCGGCGGTGACCGAGACCGCGACGTTCAGCACGTAGTCGACGACCAGCGAGGCGGCCGCGGTCAGCGCGGTCCGGCGGCCGAGGTGCGCCTTGGCCACCGCGTAGGCGCCGCCGCCGTCCGGGAACGCCGCGATCACCTGCCGGTAGGAGGCCACCAGCACCGCCAGCAGCAGGGCGATCGCCGCGGTGACCGGCAGCGTGAAGCCCAGCCCGTACGCCCCGGCGGCGGCCAGCACCAGCACGATCGACTCCGGCCCGTACGCGACCGAGGCCATGGCATCCAGCGAGAGCGCGGCCAGCCCGCCGAGCGCGCTGAGCCGGTGCCGCTCGTCTCCCGCGCCGGTGCCAGGCGGCTCGGAGTCGGCCGTGACGGCCGGGGTGGTGATGGCGCTGGACATCGGACGGGACCTCCGCAGTCGGTAGTTGCTCCGATCCTGCGGTCCGCGCGCCCGTCGCCCGCCGGGCCCCTACGCGTTCCTGACGCCGCCACGAGCGGCCTTGACGCGCCCTTGACGCGGCCGTCACGCCGCGTCGGCCTCCGTCGGGTGGCTGTTGGCGGGGGTGGGGCGAGCCGTTTGTCCCGGCGGTCGCCGGCTGGGAAGACGATCAGCTCTGTCGAAGGACTCCCACCCCCGGGCCCCACTCTGCTGCCTGACACCCGTAATTGCAAGCAATGTGCAATAAGTCGGCCCGGCGCCCGCCCTCCCGACTCCCCGCTCCCCCGCCCCCGGCAAGGCCGCCCGGGCAAAACGAAACAGCCCCCGATCCGCGTTTCCGCAGATCGGGGGCTGTTTCTCTATCCTGTGGCTGGTGCAGGGTTCGAACCTGCGTAGCTTGCGCGACAGATTTACAGTCTGCTCCCTTTGGCCGCTCGGGCAACCAGCCAGGATCTTCGTTTCCCGGGGTGTTCACCCCGTTCGACTTGGTAAACCATACCCGATGCCGGGGGGTGCTCCGCCACTCGATAGATCACGCGACGATCAAGAAACCGCGGGCGCCCGCTACGGGCGGGGCCGGTGTGGCGCTGGATAGGCTGGGGTCGCGGGCGCCCCCGAGGGGCGGGCCCGTGCCAGTGAAGACCAGAGCATCAAGGAGACCAATACCCATGGCCGACTCCAGTTTCGACATCGTCTCGAAGGTCGAGTGGCAGGAGGTCGACAACGCGATCAACCAGACCTCCCGCGAGATCGCGACGCGCTTCGACTTCAAGAACGTGGGCGCCGAGATCAGCCGCTCGGGCGAGAAGATCGAGATGAAGGCGAACGGCGAGGAGCGCGTGCGCGCCGTACTCGACATCCTCCAGACCAAGTTCGTGAAGCGCGGCCTGTCGCTGAAGGCCCTGGACGCCAACGAGCCCCAGCTGTCCGGCAAGGAGTACAAGATCTTCGCCAACGTCAAGGAGGGCATCACCACGGAGGACGCGAAGAAGGTCGCGAAGATCATCCGTGACGAGGGCCCGAAGGGCGTCAAGGCGCAGGTCCAGGGCGACGAGCTGCGCGTCAGCTCGAAGAGCCGCGACGACCTCCAGGCCGTGCAGGCCCTGCTCAAGGGCAAGGACCTGGACTTCGCGATCCAGTACGTGAACTACCGCTGACCCTCCGGTCGGCCGGTTCGACGGACGACGGCGCGGCCCTGCTCCCCGCTTCGGGGGCGGGGCCGTTCGCGTCGGCGGGCCGGGGCGGGCGGCGGGGCCGACGGGCGGTGGGGCGCGGGGGTCGGGTCAGCCGGCCGACTCCGCCCAGCCGGCGGTGCTGCGGTGCCGGCCCAGGCCGACCGACTCGAACTCGTCCGCCCGGCCCTCCTCGGTGCGAGCGCCGATCCGTCGCAGGACGTGGGAGATCGGGGTGCCGTCGGCCGGGGCGGGCTCGAACTCGCCGATGGTGAGCGGGCCGAGGGTGACCGCGCCGTCCGCCCAGACGGCGGCGCGCTGGGTGCCGCTGCCGCCGAAGTACTCGGCCTCGACGCAGGCGATCGGGCCGGCCTTCGACCAGGCGGCCAGCCGGAGTTCGAAGCCGTCCGAGTGCCAGCCGAACCCGGCCCCGCCGCGCGGCTTGCGCACGCTGCCGTCCCCCTGGAGTGCGGCGAGGACGGCGGAGGTGACCGGGATCATCGCCAGCCCCTGCGCCAAGGACACCACCCGGGCCGCCGGAACCTCCGCGGCCGCCACCGTCAGCAGCTCCCGTGTTCCTATCAGCGCCTGGAGTTCATAGGACATGGCGGCCATGGTGTCCCACCGCACCGATAGTCGGCCCGGAATTTATGATTCCGTGCCCGGTCGGAGACCGTAGAGCAGGCTGCGGGGCCTTTGGAGCGGTCCGCGGCCGGTCCGCGGGGCCCGGATCGCGCCGTCGGCCGCGGCTCCTCCGGTCCTGCCGCCGGTCACCCGCTCGGGTGCTCGCGGCATGCGGCGGCCGCGGCGCCCCGGTGGACTGGCCGGGTACGGCCTCTCTTCCCGACCCCTCCCCCGGCTCCCGCGTGGTCGGGCGCTCCCGGCCGGGGCCGTACGGAGGAGGACCGCATGCATGCGCCGGACAGACCCCCGCCGAACCGGACGGCCGCCGCCGCACCGGCCCTGGCGCTCCGCGGGCCGGCCCGCACCCTGCTCGGCCTCGTCCTGGCGCTGGCGCTCCGGCTGTCGGCAGGAGCGATCGCACCAGCAGGGCCAACAGGACCGGCAGGACCGGCCTCCGCCGGGGACCGCGGCGGCCCACGCCGGGGAGCGCCGGACCCGCCGGAACCGCGCCGGCCCGCCGGGGCTCCCCCGAGGGCTTCACCAACTCCTCCCGGAAGTGATGGAGTTGACGCGACGGAGGCTCAGCAGAGCCCGTCCGGCCCCAGAGGAGGAACCGCCGTGCCCCGCCCCTTCACCGTGCAGGACCACACCGACCGGATGACCCGTGCCACCGCCGAGGCGACCGCCGCCGGACTGGCCGGCCTGGTCGTCGCCCCCGGCCCCGACCTGGCCTACCTGTGCGGCTACTCGCCCACCGCGATCACCGAGCGGCTGACCGCCCTCGTGCTCGCGGCCGGACGCGAACCCACCCTGGTGGTTCCCAAATTGGAACGTCCGGACGCCGAGAAGGCGGTCGGCGCCCCGGCCGTCCGGCTGCTCGACTGGTCCGACGGCGAGGACCCGTTCGCCACCGCGGGCCCGCTGCTCGACCCGGCCGGCCGGTACGGCGTCTCCGACAACACCTGGGCCCTGCACCTGCTCGGCTTCCAGGCCGCGCTGCCCGGCGTCTCCTTCACCTCGCTCACCGACAGCCTGCCGATGCTGCGCGCCGTCAAGGACACCGAGGAGCTGGAGCGGCTGGCCTCGGCCGGCGGCGCGGCGGACGCCGCCTACCGGGGCATCCTGGAGGTCCCCTTCGCCGGCCGCCGGGAGACCGACGTGGCCGCCGACCTCGGCGCGCTGCTCATCCAGTACGGGCACAGCCAGGTGGACTTCACCGTGGTCGGCTCCGGCCCGAACGGCGCCGACCCGCACCACGAGGCCGGTGAGCGGGTCATCCGTACGGGTGACACGGTGGTACTGGACTTCGGCGGTCTCAAGGACGGCTACGGCTCCGACACCACCCGGACCGTGCACGTCGGCCCGGACGTGCCGGACGAGGTGCGGACGGTGCACGAGCTGGTCCGGCTGGCCCAGCAGACCGCCTTCGAGGCGGTCCGGCCCGGCGTCGGCTGCCAGGAGATCGACCGGATCGCCCGCCGGGTGATCACCGAGGGCGGGTACGGCGAGTACTTCATCCACCGCACCGGCCACGGCATCGGCACCACCACGCACGAACCTCCGTACCTGGTCGAGGGCGAGGAGCGGCCGCTGGTGCCCGGCATGTGCTTCTCCATCGAGCCCGGGATCTACCTGCCCGGCCGGTTCGGGGTGCGGATCGAGGACATCGTCACCGTCACCCCGGCCGGCGGCCGCCGCTTCAACAACACCCCGCACGAGCTGGGCATCGTGGCCTGAGGCCGCCGGACGGTGCCGGAAGGCGCCCGACGGTGTCCGCAGGTGCCCGAGGGCGCCTTCCGGTGCCTGACCGTGTGTCGAACCGGGTGACGACCGGGTCGGACGTTCTTACGATCCGGTCATATTTCACCCAGAGACCTCCAAGTTTGGGTTGCTAGTTTCAGTGCGCATGACCAAGACCCTCTCCCCGGCCCCGCACGACGTGCGGGCCGGGCAGCCGCGCCCGGTGCCTCCGCCCCGCCCCCGCGTGACGGGCTGGTCGAGACTCCGATGGCTGGCCTGGCCGCTCTACCTGACGTGCCTCCTCTGGTTCCTGCGCACCGAGGGCATCCCCGCGGCCAACGACGTGCTGTTCCTCTGGCTGATCGCCGCCCTGCTGACCGGCGCCGTGCACAGCGGGCACGGCCCCCGCGGCTTCCTCCTGGTCCTGCGCGACTGGGTCCCGGTGATGGCCGTGGTGTGGACGTACTCGCTGCTGCGCGGCTACGGCGCGCACACCCCGTGGGCCCCGCACTGGCTGCCGCAGCTGCGCTTCGACGAGGTGCTCGGCTTCGGCGAGACCTGGACCGTCCGGCTCCAGCACGCCCTCTACACCGCCGGCTCGCCGCACTGGTACGACTACGCCGCGGTGGCCGTCTACCTCTCGCACTTCTTCGTCGTCTTCCTGCTGCTCGCGGTGCTCTGGCGGCGCGCCCACCAGCGCTTCCGCCAACTGCTCGCCGCCTACCTGACGCTCACCTTCGCGGGCTTCGCCACCTACCTCCTCTACCCGGCCGACCCGCCGTGGCTGGTCGCCCAGGAGGGCAACCTGCCGCACCTGTCCCGGGTGGTCTGGGAGGTCATCTCGGTGAGCGGGCTGCCGCAGGCCGACTCGCTGCTGGAGAACGGCAGCCAGTTCGCCAACGACGTCGCCGCGATGCCCTCGCTGCACTCCGCCTACCCGGCGATGCTGCTGTTCTTCTTCTGGCCCACCGCCAAGCGCTGGCTGCGGGCGGTGCTGGTCGCCTACCCGCTCGCGATGACCTTCACCCTGGTGTACGGCGCGGAGCACTTCATCATCGACGTCTTCGTCGGCTGGGCGTACGCGGCCGCGGTGGTGTTCGGCCTGCGCCGGCTGCGCGACCGCCGGGCGGCCAGGGCCTCGGCCCCGCTCGCGGCCCCGACCCCGGTCCGTACCGAGGCGACGGCCGAAGGCACGGCCCAGGCCCCGGCCCCGGTCCGTACGGAGGCCTCGGCCGAGGACGCGACCGAGGCCCCGGCCGAGGGCACGGCCCGGACGGAGGCCCCCGCCAAGGGCACGGCAGACTTGGCCGGGTGAATCCGAGCGCACCGATGAAGCCCACCGCCGAGCAGCTGCTGGCCGCCAAGGACAGCACCATCCCGGACGTCTCCGGGCCCGGGCTGCGGGTGCTGTTCTGCGGCATCAACCCGGGCCTGTGGTCCGGCGCCACCGGCCACCACTTCGCCCGCCCGGGCAACCGCTTCTGGCCCGCCCTGCACCGCTCCGGCTTCACCGGGCGCCAGTACCGCCCGGACGAGCAGCGGGAGTTGCTCGCGCTCGGGCTGGGCATCACCAACGTCGCCCCGCGCGCCACCGCCAAGGCGGACGAGCTGACCACCGAGGAGCTGCGCGAGGGCGGCGCCGCCCTGCGCGAGCGGGTGCTGCGGCTGCGCCCGCGCGCCCTGGCCGTGCTCGGCATCGGCGCCTACCGGACGGCCTTCGGGCAGCGCCGGGCCCCGCTCGGGCGGCAGCCGGAGGGCATCGGCGACACCGAGGTGTGGGTGCTGCCGAACCCCAGCGGCCTCAACGCCCACTACACCCTGGACGGGCTGGCCGAGGAGTTCCGCAGGCTCCGGGAGGCCGTCGGGGGCTGAGCGGCCGCCGGGGCCGGGGCCTCTTCCGGAGCCCCGGCCGGTGCCGAAGGACGTGCCGCCCCCGAGGGCCGGGCCGCCACCAGCCCGGCGGGCAGCGGCAGTTCGCGCAGTTCCCGGATCAGCGCCCGGACGGCGGCCGTCCCGGCCAGCTCGGGCGTGGTGACGTACCCGACGGAGCGGCTGGGCGGCCGCGGCCCGAGGTCGGTGACGGCGAGGCCGGCCGGGGCGCCGAGCAGGGCGGTCCGGGGCATGATCGCCATGCCGAGGCCCTGGGCGACCAGCGAGACGGCCACCGTGTCGTCCTCCACGTCCACGGTCGCGGGCGGGATCCAGTCCTGCCGCTGCCACCAGTCCCGGGTGTACGAGCCGCAGTTCTCGTCCCAGTCGACCAGCGGGAGTTCGCGCGGCGCCGGGTGGCCCTGCGGGTGCGCGAGCGCGTACGACTCCTCGTACAGCCGCACCGCGACCAGGCCCGGGACGGGCGGCGGGCCGCTCGCGTCGAGCGTTGCCAGCCCGAGGTCGGCGCGCCCGTCGGCGACCTCCCCGGCGCTGCCCCGGCCGAGCTCCCGGACGATCCGGACCCGGGTGCCGAGCCCGGGGTGGCGCTCGGCGAGCCGGGCCAGGACGGGTGGCAGCAGGTGGGCGGCGGCGCTGCGGAAGGCTGCGATCCGCAGGGTGCCGGTCAGCGGCCCGTCCGCTCCCGCGCCGCGCACCTCGGGGCCCATCGCGTCCAGCAGCCGCAGGATCCGGCGGGCGTACGCCACCGCCCGCGCGCCGCCCTCGGTGGGGCGTGCGCCGTGGCGCCCGCGGTCGAAGAGCACCGTGCCCAGCTTCCGCTCGCAGGCGCGGACGGCGTGCGAGACCGCGGACTGGGTGGTGCCCAGGCGTGCGGCGGCCGCCGTGAAGCTCCGCTCCTCCTCGACGGCGACCAGGGTCCGCAGCTCGTGCGGGGCGAGATCGGTCATGCGCCCGAATCTAATCCGCGGGCCCGCGATCCATCGATCCTGCTCATGGACCGGCCCGTTCCATCAACCGCCGCCCCTGCCCGGCCGCTCCCGCGCTTCCTACGGTGATCACGTCCCGCCAAGCCCCCCGCGCACCTGGAGCAGCCCCGATGTCCCGTCCCACCACCCGCGCCGTCCACCTGGTCGCCCGCCCCGACGGCGCGCCGACCGCCGCGGACTTCGCCTTCGTCGACGAGACCGTCCCGGCCCTCGCGGCGGGCGAGGCCCTCGTCGAGAACCTCTACCAGTCCGTCGACCCGTACATGCGCGAGGAGATGGAGGAGGGCGGCTGGGCTCTGCACGCCCCGCTGGAGGGGCGCACCCTCGGCCGGGTGGTGGAGTCCCGGGCCGACGCCCTGCCGGTCGGGGCGCTGGTCCAGCACCGCCAGGCCTGGCGCACCCTCTCGGTGGTCACCGCCGAACGGGCGAGCCTGCTCCCCGACCTCGCCGACGTCCCGCTCAGCGCCCACCTGTCGGTGCTCGGCGGCACCGGCCTGTCCGCCTGGGTCGCGCTGACCAGGATCGCCCGGCTCCAGCCCGGCGAGACGCTCTTCGTCTCGGCGGCCGCGGGCGGCGTCGGCACCGCCGCCGGACAGCTCGCCCGCCTGCTCGGCGCCGGCCGGATCGTCGGCAGCACCGGCTCCGCCGCCAAGGCCGCCCGCCTCACCGAGCGGCTCGGCTTCGACGCCGCCTTCGACTACCACGACGGCCCGATCGCGGACCGGCTGCGCGAGGCCGCGCCGGAGGGGCTGCACGTCTACCTGGACAACGTCGGCGGCGACCACCTGGAGGCCGCCATCGGCGCCCTGCGCGAGCGCGGCCGGATCGCCTGGTGCGGCGCGGTCGCCCAGTACAACCGGCTCGGGAACCCGCCGGCCGCCCCGCGCAACCTGTTCGACGTGGTCGGGAAGAGCCTGCGGCTGGAGGGCTTCCTGGTCCGCGACCACCTCGACGCCCGGCCGGAGCTGTACGACTTCCTCGTCCCGCACCTGCGCTCGGGCGCCGTCGTCCCGGACGAGACGGTCGTGGACGGCTTCGACCGGGTGGTGGACGCCTTCCTCGGCATGCTGCGCGGCGAGAACACCGGCAAGATGCTGGTCCGGATCGCCGACTGACCGCCCCGTGCCCCGCCGCAGCGCCCACCCCGACGGCAGTCACCCGGGCCACGGCAGCACGGCCAGGTCGAGCGCGGCGAGCCGGGCCGGATCGGCCACCACCTCGTAGCCGGCCACCCGGCCGTCCGCGACCGCCATCCGCAGCACCAGCCGCAGCCGCCCGTCCGGGGCGATCAGGATCCCGGGCACCCCGTCCACCAAGGCCACCGCGCCGTAGCGGGCCCGGCGGCCGAAGACCGTGGTCTCCCGGGCGACGGCCTGCGCGCCCCGGGCCACCAGGGCGCGGCCCGGTGGCAGCGCCGCCGGATCGGCCCGGCGCACCACGTCCGGCGCCAGGACGGCCAGCAGGTCGGCCAGGTCCCCGCCCCGGGCGGCGGCCAGGAAGGCCTCCACCACCCGCCGGTGCCCGGCCAGCGGCTCCGGGGGCAGCGCGGCCGTCCCCCGGACCCGCTGCCGGGCCCGGCTGGCCAGCTTCTTCGCGGCCACCGGGGTCCGCCCGACGATCGGCGCGATCTGGTCGAAGGGCACCGCGAAGCCGTCGTGCAGCACGAAGGCGACCCGCTCGGCCGGGCCCAGCCGGTCCAGCACCACGAGCAGCGCCCGGCCCACCGACTCGACCAGCAGCGCCTCCCGCTCCGGCTCCGGGCCGCCGCCCGCCGCCTCCGGCAGCGCCTCGTCGGCCGGCTCCTCGCGGCGCGCGGCCCGGGCCCGCAGCAGGTCCAGGCAGATCCTGGAGACCACCGTGGTCAGCCAGCCGGGCAGGTTGTCGATCTCCGCCGGACCGGTGCGGACCAGCCTCAGCCAGGCCTCCTGCACGGCGTCCTCGGCCTCGCCGGTCGAGCCGAGCATCCGCTGGGCGATCGCCCGCAGCCGGCCGCGCTCGGCCTCGAAGCGCTCCTCCGGCGCCTCGGCCCGCCGCCCCGGGGCCGCCGCCGCCCCGGCCGCCGCTCCCGACATCGCGTCCCGGTCCATCGGTCACCTTTCCTCGGCGCGGCCCGTCACCGCTATGACGATCCGTCCTCCTCCGAGGTGACCGGGAGACCACCATGACCTCCACCACGCTGCTCCACCTGGACTCCAGCATCAGCCCGTCCGGCTCGGTAAGCCGCGCCCTGACCGCCCGCTTCGCCGACGCCTGGCACGCCCGGCACGGCACCGCCGGCCGGGACCGGTACCGGTACCGCGACCTCGCCGCCGACCCGGTGCCCCCGGTGCGCGCCGCCTACGACGCCCTCGGCCGCCGCACCGAGCGCAAGGGGATACTCCCGCTGGACGACATCGGCCGCCTCGCCGAAGGGCCGGACGAGGCGCACGAGTGGACGCTCAGCCGCCCGCTGATCGAGGAGCTGCGGGCCGCCGGCACCCTGCTGGTCGGCAGCCCGATGTACAACTACACCGTCTCGGCCGGCCTCAAGGCGTGGATCGACCGGGTCACCTTCCCCGGCGTCCACCACGACCCGGAGACCGGCGAGCCGCTGCTGCGCGACACCCGCGTGGTGGTCGTCGCCGTCCGCGGCGGCGGCTACGCACTGGGCACCCCGCGCGCCCACTGCGACTTCCAGGTCCCGTACCTGCGGGCGTACTTCGACCGGATCGGGGTCGCGCCGGAGCACCTGCACGTGGTCACCGCCGAGCTCACCAGGGCCGCGGACGTCCCGGCGCTGAACGCCCTCCAACCGCTCGCCGCCGAGTCGCTGGCGGCGGCCGAGGCCGCCCTCGACGAGCTGGCCGCGACGCTCTGAGCCGCCCTGACAGGCCTGGCCGGGCGGCCGCTACAGCGGGGTGACGGCCTTGAGCACCACCAGCAGGGCCACGGCGGCGTTCAGCGCGCACAGCGCCGACACCGCCGTGCCGATCGCCGCGACCATCGCCGCCAGGCCCGCCGGGGTCTTGGCCGGCGGCCAGTTGCGGGAGGTCGGCACCGGGCCGAGCAGCGCGGCGACCCGGCGCGGCACCGGGCCGGCCGCGGCCGCCGCCGCGGTCGGCGTCGCGAAGGCCGCGAAGCCGGGGGCCGGGGCGGCGTGCGAGACCAGCGCCGCCCGGGCCACCGCCCGCGCGGTGATCCGGCGGTCCCCCACGGCCTGCGCCGACTCCTCGTCCGCCCACCGCTCCGCGCTGAACGCCACCGCGTGCTGCAGCGGCCGCAGGAACGGGTTGACGCAGGCGGCGAGCTGGGTGGTCAGCAGGTACCGGTGGTGCCGGTGGCGCAGGTGCGCCCGCTCGTGCGCGAGCAGCGCCTCGCGCTCGTCGGCGGCCAGGCCGGCCAGCATCCCGGTGGAGACCACCACCCGGCCGGGCGAGCCGGGCAGCGCGTAGGCGTACGGGCTGTGGTCCGGCAGCACCGCGAGGTCGCCGGACTCCCCCGGCTCCGCGGGCAGCCCGCTCAGCGCCCGGCGGGCCCGGTTCCGCACCCGCAGGTGCCGGACGACCGTCCGGGCGCAGGCCAGGACCACCAGGGCCAGCAGCCACATCGCGGCCGTGCCGACCGTCTCGTGGTACGGCAGCGCGGCCCGCACCTCCGGGTCGGACCAGCTGTCCGGCAGCGGGTTGCCGGGGATCTGCGCGGTGCCGACCACGCCGATCAGTCCGAGGCAGAGCACGCTGCACACCGCCATCACCGCGCTGATCACGGTCATCAGCCGGGCCGCGCCGCGCGGATGCAGGTGCTGCTCGGTCAGGCGCGCGATCGGGACCGCGGTGAGCGGCAGGACGAGCGGGAGGAAGACGAAGAAGCCCACGGGTCAGCTCTCACGGTCGGGCGCCGCCGGATCGGCGGACGCGGCGTCCAGCAGCGCCCGCAGCAGTTCCTCGTCGTGCGGCAGCAGCGCGCTGACGAAACTGGCCAGGACCGCGTCCCGGTCGGCCTCCCCGTCGAGCATCCGGCGCATCCGCAGCGCGGCCAGCCCGGCGGCGTCCGCGGAGGCCTGCCACAGGTAGGAACGGCCGGCGCGGGTCCGGGTCACGGCGTTCTTGGCGTGCAGCCGGGACAGGATGGTCATCACGGTGGTGTACGCCAGGTCGCCCTCCAGGCGTTCCTGGACCCACCCCGCGGCGGCCGGGCCGGGCGCCTGCTGGAGCACCGCGAGCACCTGCGCCTCCAGCTCGCCCTGGCCTCGTCGTCGGGGCGGCGCGTCCCCGGCCGTCGGGGCGTGCCTCTGGTCTGCCATGACGGCCCACTCCCTCCGGATGCCGCGCCCGGACCGGCGGGCGCGGGTTCATCCTAACGAGCGCGGGGCCGCGCCGATCCGGTCGGAGCGAGGGTTCGGGGGCGTACGGCGCCGCCTTCGGCGGCTCCTGGGCGGGCCTCTCCCGATCAGGCGCACCCGCGTCCCGTCCGCCGGGTCAGCTCCGGGCCCGCTGGGTCACCGCGATGCAGACCAGCACCACCACCGCGGTGACCGGCGCCGCGGCCGGCAGGTGCTCGCCGAGCAGCAGCACCGACCAGACCAGGGTCAGCAGCGGCTGCGCGAGCTGGAGCTGGCTGGCCCTCGGCACCCCGATCGCGGCCATTCCCCGGTACCAGAGCACGAGCCCGCCGAGCTGCGAGACCGCCGCCGTGTACGCCAGCCCGGCCAGCGCCTTCGCCCCGAGCCGGACCGGCTCGGCGCCCAGCCCGAGCACGGCGGTCAGCAGCGTCGCGGGCAGCGCGACCAGCACCGCCCAGGCGATCACCTGCCCGCCCGGCAGGTCCCGGGAGAGCCGCCCGCCCTCGGCGTACCCGGCGGCGCAGAGCAGCACCGCCACGAAGAGGTAGAGGTCGGCGGCGGTCGGCCGGCCGTGGCTCTGGACCAGGGTGAAGGCGAGCACCGCCGCGGCCCCGGCGAGCGCCGCCGCCCAGAACGCCCCGGACGGCCGACGGCCGGTGCGCAGCGCCGAGACCACCGCCGTGGCCAGCGGCAGCACGCCGATGACCACCGCCGAGTGGGCGGTCGAGGAGGTGCGCAGGGCGAGCGTGGTGAGCAGCGGGAAGCCGAGGACGCAGCCGGCCGAGACCACCAGCAGCCCGGGCCACTGCCCCCGCCGCGGCGGCCGGGCGCGGACGGCCAGCAGGTAGAGCGCGGCCAGCACAGCGGCCAGGACGCCGCGCAGACCGGTCGCGGTCCACGGGCCGAAGCCGGTCAGGGCCCACGCGGTGGCGGGGAAGGTGAGCGAGAAGGAGGCCACCCCGAGGGCCGCGAGGGCGGTGCCGGAAGCTGGGGCCGGTCGAGGTGCTATCGCCTTCGAGCGGATAGCGCTATCTTGTGCCGTCATGAACGAGCGTAGCAGCGTGACCGAACTCGCCGACATCCTGCGGCGGGAAGTGGAGCGCTACCCGGAGGGGCGGAAACTGCCCGCCAGCCGGGCGCTGGTGGAACGCCACCAGGTCAGCCCGGTGACGGTCTCCCGGGCCATCGCGGTGCTCGTCGCCGAGGGGCTCGTGGTCTCCCGGCCGGGCGCCGGGGTGTTCCGGGCGGCCGCCTTCGCCGCGGCCCCGGCCGTCCCCGCCCCGCCGGCCGGCCGGACCGGCGACCTCTCCTGGCAGGAGATCGCGCTCAGCGCCGACTCCGGCCCGCGCGACCTGCTCGCCGCCCCGGTGTTCGACACCCTCCGGGTGCCCGCGCCCGACGTCATCGACCTCAACAGCGGCTACCCGCACGCCTCGCTGCTGCCCGAACGGCTGCTCGCCGCCGTCCTCGCCCGGGCCGGCCGGCGGCCGGGCGCCTGGGACCGCCCGCCCACCGACGGGCTGACCGAACTGCGCGGCTGGTTCGCCCGCGACATCGGCGGCCACGGCGGGCCGATCGGCGCCGGGGACGTCCTGATCACCGCCGGCGGGCAGAGCGGGCTGACCGTCGCCATGCGGGCGCTCGCCGCGCCCGGCTCGCCGGTGCTGGTGGAGTCGCCGACGTACTCGGGCATCCTGGCGGTCGTCCGGGCGGCCGGGCTGCGGCCCGTCCCGGTGCCGGTCGACGCCGACGGCGTGCGCACCGACCTGCTGGCGGAGGCCTTCGCGGCCACCCGGGCGCGGGTCTTCCTCTGCCAGCCGCTGTTCCAGAACCCCACCGGCGCGGTGCTGTCGCCCGTACGGCGGGAGGAGGTGCTGCGGATCTCGCGGGCGGCCGGGGCCTTCGTGGTCGAGGACGACTTCGCCCGGCTGCTGGTCCACGCGGACGCCCCCGCGCTGCCGCGCCCGCTCGCCGCCGACGACCGGGACGGGGTCGTGGTGCACCTGCGCTCGCTGACCAAGGCGGCCTCCCCCAACCTGCGGGTCGGCGCCCTCACCGCGCGCGGCCCGGCGCTGGCCCGGCTGCGGGCCACCCAGGTGGTGGACAGCTTCTTCGTGCCCCGGCCGCTCCAGGAGGCCACCCTGGAACTGGTCTCCGACCCCGCCTGGGCCCGCCACCTGCGCACCCTCGGCGCCGAACTGCGCGACCGCCGCACCGCCGCCGTCGCCGCCCTGCACCGCGAGCTGCCCGGCGTCGTCGGCACCCACCGCCCCGGCGGCTACCACCTGTGGCTGTGCTTCCCCGACGGCGTCGACGACACCACCCTCGCCAGGGCCGCCCTGCGCGCCGGCGTCCAGCTCTCCCCCGGCCGCCCGTACCACCCCGCCGAGCCCCCGGCCCCCCACCTCCGGCTCAGCTATGCCGCCGCCGAGAGCTCCGCCCAGGTCGCCGAGGGCGTCCACCGGCTGCGGCTCGCGTACGAGGAGCTCGCGGACTGACGCCCCGGGGCGCTGCTAGACCCGCCCGCCCGCCATCCGCTCCAGGCGGGCGATCCGCTCGGCCATCGGCGGGTGGGTGGAGAAGAGCCGCGCACCGGCCTCGCCGGGCCGGAACGGGCTGGCGATCATCATGTGGCTCGCGGTCTGGAGCTGCGGCTCGGGCGGCAGGGGCAGCTGACGGGTGCCCGCGTCGAGCTTGCGCAGGGCGTTCGCGAGGGCGAGCGGGTCCCCGGTGATCCGGGCGCCGTCGGCGTCGGCCTGGTACTCGCGGGAACGGCTGACCGCCATCTGGATCAGCCCGGCCGCGAGCGGGCCGAGGATCATGATGGCGAGCATCCCGAACAGCCCCGGGCCGTCGTCGTCGTCGCTGCGCCCGAACGGCACCAGCCAGGCGAAGTTCACCAGGAACATCACCACCGAGGCGAGCGCCCCGGCCACCGAGGAGATCAGGATGTCCCGGTTGTAGACGTGGCTCAGCTCGTGCCCGAGCACGCCCCGCAGCTCGCGTTCGTCCAGGATCCCCAGGATGCCCTCGGTGCAGCAGACCGCCGCGTTGCGCGGGTTGCGGCCGGTGGCGAAGGCGTTCGGGGCCGGGGTCGGGGAGATGTAGAGGCGGGGCATCGGCTGGCGGGCGGAGGTGGAGAGCTCGCGGACGATCCGGTACAGCCCGGGTGCCTCGAACTCGCTGACCGGCCGGGCCCGCATGGCCCGCAGCGCGAGCTTGTCGCTGTTCCAGTAGGCGTAGGCGTTGGTCCCGAGGGCGACCAGCAGGGCGATCACGAAGCCGGTGCGGCCGAAGAGGCCGCCGATCACCAGGATCAGCGCGGAGAGGCCTCCGAGCAGGACGGCGGTCCTCAGTCCGTTGTGCCGGCTGTGCACGTCAGGCCCTCCGATGGTGCGGTGGGGAAGCCCTTTCTGCCTCGTCCCTCTTGCCCGGTCAACGGGTGGGGCCGGGGACCTTGTTCCCTTGTGACCGACGTGACACCGCCGGGCCGCACCCCCGGTACCACCGCACCGTCACCGGGCCGTCACGGCGGAGCGGCCCGGCCTCACCCCCGGATCGGCCCGACCCGGGCCCGGAACCACGGCCCGGCCCGGGCTCAGAACAGCGAGCCGCCCGCCACCTGGAGGACCAGCTGCGGCGCCACCGAGAGGACCACGGCGGCGGAGGCGGTGAGCCCCAGCGTCGCGGTGAGGCTCACCGGCAGGCGGTGCCCGGCGGCGGCCGCCTCGAGGGGCGCGTCGCCCGCCGGGGCGAACAGCCGGGCCGTCCAGAGCAGGTAGTAGTACAGGGCGACGACCACATTGACGGCCATCACCACGGCCAGCCAGCCCAGCCCGGCGTCGACCGCCGCGCGGAACACCACGACCTTGCCGAACAGGCCGACCACGCCCGGCGGCAGCCCGGCCAGGCAGAGCAGGAAGAAGGCGAGCGCCAGCGCCGTCCAGCGGTTGCGGGCGAACAGGCCGCGGAAGTCGTCCACGCTGGTCCCGGCCCGGCGGCCGACGGCGGCGACCACCCCGAAGGCGCCGAGGTTCACCACGCCGTAGATCAGCGCGTACGCGGCGGTGGCGCCGAGCGGGTCGACGCCGGTGGGCGCGTAGCCGGCCGCGGCGAGCGGCACCAGCAGGTACCCGGCCTGGCCGACCGAGGACCAGGCGAGCAGCCGCACCGCGCTGTACCGGGTGTCGAAGCGCTGCCGCAGCGCGCCGACGTTGCCGACGGTCATGGTGACGGCGGCCAGCACCGCGAGCACCAGGCCCCAGGTGTGGGCGTACGGGCGGAAGGCGACGGTGGTGGCGAGCGCGAGCCCGGACAGGCCGGCCGCCTTGCCGACCACCGAGAGGTAGCCGGCCACCGGCAGCGGAGCGCCGGTGTAGGTGTCGGGCACCCAGAAGTGGAACGGGACGGCGGCGACCTTGAAGGCGAAGCCGACCAGAGTGAGCACCGCGCCCGCCTCGGCCAGCGGCCTGAGCTGTCCGGGGGCGTGCTCCAGGCCTTGGGCGACGGCGCCGAGGTGCAGGCTGCCGCTCGCCGCGTAGACGAAGCCGACGCCGAGCAGCATCACGGCGGTCGCGGTCACCGAGGAGACGAAGAACTTGAACGCGGCCTCGGCGCCCCGGCCGTCCCGGCGCAGCGCGACCAGGGCGAAGGCGGGCAGCGAGGCGACCTCCAGGGCGATCACCATGGTGGCGAGGTCCCGGGAGGCGGGCAGCAGGGCGGCGCCGGTGGCGCTGGAGAGCAGCAGGAACCAGTACTCGCCGCGCGGCAGCTTCTCGTCCTCCACGGTGTGCGTCGACAGCAGCGCCGCGATCAGCGCGCCGCCGAGGGCGAGCAGCTGGAACACCAGGGCGAAGTGGTCGGCGACGTACGAGCAGCCGCCGTTGTCGGACCCCCCTGCTACGTTCTGCACGCAGAAGGTGGCGCGGGGTGACGATCCGGTGAGGGGAAGGAGCGCGATGAGGGCGAGGGCGAGTCCGGCCGCGGTGAGGCGGCCGAGCCACTTCTTGTGCCGCTCGGGCAGGAACAGGTCCGTGAGCAGCACGGCGAGGGCGGCCACGGCGGCGATCAGCGGGGGCGCGATCGCCACCCAGTCCACGGACTGGATCAGGCTGCCCGGGTTGGCTACGGCGAGGGAGGTCACAGTGTGCTGCCCCGTGGAGTGAGGTCCGAGTGCGGCGGTCTGGGCTGCGAGCACGGTCAGCCACCCCCGAGGAGGTGCTTGACGGCGGGGTCGGAGAGGCCGAGCAGCAGCGCGGGCCAGAGTCCGGCGAGCAGGGTGAGCGCGGCCAGCGGCGTCCAGCTGACGGCCTCGTACGGGCGCAGGTCGGCGAGCTCGGCCACCGGGGCGGGCTGCTCGGGGTCGCCCATGCAGACGCGCTTGACCACGATCAGGAGGTACGCGGCGGTGAGGAGGGTGCCGAGGCCGGCCAGGACCATGTAGGTGACGAACGCGGGGCGCGACAGGCCGGCGGCCGGGTCGAACGCGCCGAACATGGCGAGCAGCTCGCCCCAGAAGCCGGCCAGGCCGGGCAGCCCGAGGCTGGCGACGGCGGCGAAGGCGAGCAGTACGCCGAGCCGCGGGGCCCGGCCGTACAGGGCGGCGCCGGTGGCGCCGGCCAGGGTGTCGAGGTCGGCCGTGCCGTAGCGGTCCTTGAGCGCACCGACGACGAAGAACAGCAGGCCGGTGATCAGGCCGTGGGCGATGTTGGCGAACAGCGCGCCGTTGACGCCCACCGGGGTGAGGGAGGCGATGCCGAGCAGCACGAAGCCCATGTGGCCGACGGAGGAGTACGCGATCAGGCGCTTGAGGTCGCCCTTGGCGCCGGGGCGGGCCAGCGCCAGGCAGGCCAGTGAGCCGTAGACGATGCCGACGGCCGCGAAGGCTCCCAGATAGGGGGCCAGGGTGGCGGCGCCGTCCGGCACGACCGGGAGGAGGACGCGGACCAGGCCGTAGGTGCCCATCTTCAGCAGCACGCCGGCGAGCAGCACCGAGCCCACCGTCGGGGCGGCGGTGTGCGCGTCGGGGAGCCAGCTGTGCAGCGGCCAGGCGGGGGCCTTGACCGCGAGCCCGACCAGGATCGCCAGCGCGGCGATCACCTGGGTGGTGTGGCTCAGGCCGCTGCCGTGCGCGGCGGCCAGGGCCTGCATGTCGAAGGTGCCGGCCTTGCTGCCGATCAGCAGGAAGCCGAGCAGCATCACGGCCGAGCCGAGCAGCGTGTAGAGGATGAAGCGGTTGGCGGACGGCACCTTCGCGCCGCTCCCCCAGCGGGCGATCAGGAAGTACATCGGGATCAGCACGATCTCGAAGGCCAGGAAGAAGAGCAGGAGGTCCAGGACCGCGAAGGTGGCGAGCATGCCGACCTCGAGCAGGAGGAACAGCCCGACGAAGGCCTGCGCCGAGGGCACGGTCTCCCCGTCCGGCAGCCGCTTCTCCGAGTACAGCGCGCAGAGGAAGGTGAGCAGCGCGGTCAGCACGACCAGCGGCAGCGAGACGCCGTCCACGCCGAGGTGGAGGCGCACGTGCAGGGCCGGGATCCAGGACACGTCGGTGGTGGCCTGCATCCGGGCGGGTTCGTCGTGGTCGAAGCCGGCCGCGAGGGCGACGGCGAGCAGGAGCACCGCGCCGGTGACGACGGTGTTCAGCCGCAGGGCCCGCCGGTCGGCCACGGCCCGGTCCGGCCCGAACACCGGCGCCAGGGTGAGTGCGGCACCGAGCAGCGGCAGCAGCAGGAGGGCGATGAGGACTGCGTTCATCGGGGGCTCCCAGCAGCGGTCGAGGTGGCGGAGGTCGAGGACAGCAGCACCGGCTACACCGCCACCAGGACGGCCAGCAGGACGACGCCGGCCAGCAGGGCGCTGAGGTACGTCTGCGCGTTGCCGGTCTGCGCGAGCCGGACGGCCCGGCCGAGCAGGTTGGCGCCCGCTCCGCTGCCGCGCACGTAGGTCTCGACGACCTCGCGGTCGAGGAAGCGGACCAGCTTCGCGGCGGCGCCCACCGGGCGGACGAACAGCGCGTGGTAGAGCCGGTCGACGCCGAAGCCGTGCCGGGCCGGGCCGAACAGCGGGCCCAGCAGGGTGCGCCCGGGGTCGGCGACGATCACCTCGGCGGCCGGGGCTCCGCCCTGCTCGGGCACCCTCCCCCAACCTCCGGCCGGGGCCGGGCGGCCGGTGCCCAGCCGGGCGGTCGCCGAGCGCCAGGCGCCGTACGCGGCGATCACGCCGACCGCGGCGAGCCCGGTCCCGGTGACGGCGGTGACCGCGGAGGGCCGCAGCGAGCCGCCGTCCAGGAGCGCGGGCAGCCAGTCCGAGCGCAGGCCGACGATGCCGAAGCCCATGGTCGGCACGGCCAGCACCCAGAGCGGCCAGCGCATCGCGGGCGGCTCGGCGGTGGCCGGGTCGGCCTCGTCGAGTTCGGGCGAGTACGGCGCGCCGGCCTCGTGGTCGGCCGGTGCCGGTACCGGGGCCTGGACCCGGGCCTTGGCGGCCGCGGCCGTCGGCACGGCGGCCCCGGCCGGGCTGTGGAACGCCAGCAGGAAGAGCCTGGTCGCGTACGCGGCGGTGAGCAGCGCGGTGAGCCCGGCGGAGATCAGCACGATCCACCCGGCCGCCTGCGGCACCGCCGAGGCCGGGCCGAGCCCGTTGGTCAGCGCCTCGCCGTTGGCGGCGTGCTCGGCGGCGGTCAGCACCGCCTCCTTGCTGAAGAAGCCGGAGAACGGCGGCAGCCCGACCAGGGCGACGAGCGCGATGCCCGTCGTCCAGTAGGCGTCCGGCACCCGCTTGCGCAGCCCGGGCATGCGGGACATCGCGGAGATCGAGTTGGTGTGCGCGGCGTGGATCACCACGCCGGCGGCCAGGAACAGCAGCGCCTTGAACGCGCCGTGGCTGACCAGGTGGAAGACCGAGGCCTCGCGGTCCCCGCTGGCCAGCGCGCCGGCCATGTAGCCGAGCTGGCCGACGGTGGAGTAGGCGAGCACCCGTTTGAGGTCGTCCTGGGCGAGCGCGCAGAGCGCCGAGCCGATCATCGTCACGGCGGCCATCACCGCGAGCACGACCAGCGCCGCGCCCGACAGCAGGAACACCGGCAGCAGCCGGGCGACCAGGTAGATGCCGGCCGCGACCATGGTGGCGGCGTGGATCAGCGCGGACACCGGGGTCGGGCCGGCCATCGCGTCCGGGAGCCAGGTGTGCAGCGGGAACTGGGCGCTCTTGCCGGCCACGCCGGCGAGCAACAGCAGCGCGGTCAGCGTCGGGTGCCCGAGCCGGCCCTCCGTCGCGGCCGCCAGCACGTCCGGGACGCGGAAGCTGCCGGCGTCCGCGCCGAGCAGGAAGATCCCGAACAGGAACGGCACGTCACCGAGCTTGGTGACCAGGAAGGCCTTCAGCGAGGCCGAGCGGGCGTCCGCGGTCTCCCAGTGGTGGCCGATCAGGAAGTACGAGCACAGGCCCATGACCTCCCAGCCGACCAGCAGCACGATCAGGTCGCCCGAGTAGACCACCAGGAACATCGCCGCGGTGAACAGCGAGACCAGCGCCGCGTACGAGGGGTAGCGCGGGTCCTCCTTGAGGTACGCGGTCGAGTAGACCTGGACGCAGGTGGCGACCAGGCCGACCAGCACGGAGATCAGCGAGCTGAAGCCGTCCAGGTGGAGGCCGAGCGTGATGTCCGGGCCGCCGGTCGGGGTGAGCCGGGTGCCGGCGTCCAGGGTCCGGCCGGTGCCGAGCTGGAGGGCGACCACCAGGGCGAGCACGGCCGCGACGGCGACCGGGACGATCGCCAGCGGCCGGGCCAGCCCGGGCGCCTTCCGGCCGACGGCCAGGGTCGCGGCGGCGCCGAGCGCGGGCAGCGCGGGGACGAGTACGGGCAGGGCGAGGTTCATGCGGCGGCCTGGCCCTTCAGTGCCTCGGCTCCGGTCGGCGTCCCGGCGCCGACCGGCGTCTCCTCGACGGCGAGCGCCTCGCCCGGGTCGCCGAGCGCGGTGGCCCGGTCGATGTCCGCGGTGCCCCGGGCCCGGAACAGCAGCAGGACGATGGCGAGCCCCAGCCCGACCTCGGCGGCGGCGACGGTGATGGTGAACAGGGTGAGCGCCTGCCCGGCGTGCAGCGAGTCCCGCAGCCACGCGTCGAAGGCGACCAGGTTGAGGTTGACGGCGTTGAGCATCAGCTCGACGGACATCAGCACCAGGACGGCGTTGCGCCGGGCGAGCACGCCGTACACGCCGACGCTGAACAGCAGCGCGGCGAGGACGGCGGGGTAGGCGAGGTGCATCAGCTCTCCTCCGACGCGGACGGCGCGGACGGAGCAGCGGGAGCGGCCGTAGTCGTCGCGTTCACGTTCGCGGCCGCGTTCGCGGCGACCGTCCCGTTGGACCCGACCGGCCGCCCGGCGCGCAGCCTGCCCACCCGGGGCGGCGGCACCCGCCGCCCCGAGCCGCGCGACAGCACGATCGCGCCGACCAGCGCCGCCAGCAGCAGCACGGACAGCGCCTCGAAGGGCAGCACCCAGTGCCGGAACAGGCTGGCCCCGGTGACGGCGGCCGAGCCGCCGCCTTGGCCGAGGTCGATCCAGGAGGTCCGGAAGGCGTCGACCACCAGCGTGACCAGCGTCCCGGCCGCGGCCAGCGCCACGACCAGGGCCACCCAGCGGTTCTTGGAGTCGGCGTCCGGCGAGCGCCCGATCGGCGCCTTGGTGAGCATCAGCCCGAACAGCACCAGGACGACCACCGAGCCGAGGTAGATCAGCACCTGCACCCAGGCGATGAACTCGGCCGTGAGCAGCAGGAACTCCACCGCCAGCCCGCCGAGCGCGACCACCAGCCAGAGCGCGGCGTGCACCAGCTGCCGGGTGGTCACCGAGACCACGGCCGAGCCGAGCACGGCGATCCCGACCAGCAGGAAGACGATCTCCTGCCCGGTCGGGGACAGGAACGAACGGGCGGCCGGCTCCAGGGAGCCGGTCGCCGCGAGAAGCGTGGTGGCACCGGTCACGCGTCGTCACCCTTCTCCTCGAGGGCCGCCGCGGCGGCGGCCGCCAGCTTGTCCGCGGCCTTGCGCGCGGTGGCCATCTCCTTGGGCTCCTCGGCCGCCGGGTCCAGCGCCGGCGGCGCGGGGACGGTCCACATCCACTCGCGGAGCTTCTCCCGCTCGTGGGTCAGCTCGTGGATGTCGGTCTCCGCGTACTCGAACTCCGGCGACCAGAACAGCGCGTCGAAGGGGCAGACCTCGATGCAGATCCCGCAGTACATGCAGAGCGAGAAGTCGATGGCGAACCGGTCCAGCACGTTGCGGGTGCGGGCCCGGGCGTTCGGCTCGGCGGCCGGCAGCGTCTCCTTGTGGGAGTCGATGTAGATGCACCAGTCCGGGCACTCGCGCGCGCAGAGCATGCAGACCGTGCAGTTCTCCTCCAACAGCGCGATGACGCCGCGCGAACGCGGCGGCAGCACCGGCTGCACGTCGGGGTACTGCGCGGTGACGCTCTTCCTCGTCATCGTCCGCAGCGTCACGGCCAGGCCCTTGGCGAGCCCGATACCGGGGAAACTCATGAGATCGCCACCTTGATGATGCCGGTGAGGGCCAGCTGGACCAGCGCGAGCGGGATCAGCACCGTCCACGCGAAGCGCATCAGCTGGTCCTCGCGCAGACGCGGGTAGGTGACCCGCAGCCAGATGACCACGAAGGCCAGCGCGAAGGTCTTGAGGATCATCCAGAGCCAGCCGAGCTGGTCCGGCAGCGGTCCGTGCCAGCCGCCCAGGAAGAGCACCGCGGTCAGTGCGGACACCACCAGGATGCCCACGTACTCGGACAGCAGGAACAGGGCGAACCGCAGGCCGGTGTACTCGGTGTACGCGCCGAAGATGATCTCCGAGTCGGCGATCGGCATGTCGAACGGCGGGCGCTGGAGCTCGGCCAGCCCGGCCGTGAAGAAGACGAACGCCCCGATCAGCTGCCAGGGCAGCCAGTACCACTCCCAGGCGTCCACGATCCCGGGCAGCGACAGCGTGCCGGCGGCCATCGCCACCGAGGCCGCCGCCAGCACCAGCGGCAGCTCGTACGACATCAGCTGCGCGGCCGTGCGCAGGCCGCCGAGCAGCGAGAACTTGTTCGCCGAGGCCCAGCCGGCCATCAGCTTGCCGATCACGCCGACGCCCATCACGGCGAGCACGAAGAACAGCCCGGCGTCGATCGCCTGGCCGACGAAGCCGTCCGGGCCGACCGGGATCGCCAGCAGCACGAAGAGGTACGGCAGCAGCGAGACGGCGGGCGCCAGCTGGAAGACCCGGCGGTCCGCCCCGGCCGGGACGATGTCCTCCTTCTGCGCGAACTTCACGCCGTCCGCGACGAGCTGCGCCCAGCCGTGGAAGCCGCCCGCGTACATCGGGCCGAGCCGGCCCTGCATGTGCGCCATGACCTTGTGCTCGGTCTGGCCGATGACCAGCGGGAGGACCAGGAAGACGACGAGGGTGGCGACGCAGCGCAGCACCGTGTCGAGCAGGTTCACGCGCCTTCTCCGTCCTGGTCGGCCGGTCCGGCCGAGGTCTCGTCCTTCTGCTCGACCGGCTTGCCCGGCTCGGCGGGCTCGGCGGGCTCAGCGGGCTCAGCGGGCTCAACGGGTTCAGCGGGTTCAGCGGGCCCGCCCGGCTTCTCGCCCGAAGGCTTCTCCTCGTGGGCGGGCACCGGGTTGTGCCAGGGCGCGTCGGAGGACCGGGGCGCGTCGGAAGGCCGGGGCCGTACGGGAGCCGCGGGCTCGGCCGTCGGCTCGGCGGCCGGTTCGGCGGGAGCCTCGGCGGCCGTCTGACTGGCCGACCCCTCGGACACCGACCGGGTCCGTCGCGGCCGGTCCGCCCGCACCGGCGGGGTGCCCTCGGCCGGAGCGGCCGCGGGAGCCTCGGCGGCCGCCTGGCTAGCCGACCCCTCGGACACCGACCGGGTCCGCCGCGGCCGGTCCGCCCGCACCGGGGCGCCGCCCTCGGCGCCCGCGGCAGCCGCACCCGCACCGGCCGCACCAGCGCCCGCACCGGCGCCCGCGCCCGCACCGGCGGCCGCAGCCGCCCGGGGCGTCCGCGCCGCCGCCCCCGCCGCCCGCGCACCGCGCGCGGGCCGCTCGGCGACCGGCGACAGGGTGCCCTTGAGCGGCCCCCACTCGTTCGGGTCCGGCACGCCGGCCGGCTGCATCTTGCGCCGGGCCGGCCCGCCGCCGTGGTCGGACTCACCGGGCTCCTTGGCGCCCGGCCAGTCCTTGGCGACCCGGGCCGCGAGCACGAACTCCTTGCGCAGCGGGTTCCCCTCGAAGCCGTCCGGCAGCAGCAGGGTGGCCAGGTGGGGGTGCCCGGGGAAGTCGATGCCGAACATCTCGTGGGTCTCGCGCTCGTGCCAGGCGGCACCGGCGTACACCGGGACGGCGGTCGGCAGCGCGGCCCGGTCGCGCGGCACCCGGGTGCGCAGCGCGAGGTGCCGGACGCCGGGCGCCTCGACGGCGGCCAGGTGGGCGACCACGGAGAAGCCCTCGGCGAGCTCGTCGACGGCGCTCAGCCAGTCGAAGAAGCCCAGGCCCAGGACGTCCCGGGCGTTGGTGAGCGCCTCGGTCCAGTGCTCGGCGGGGACGTCGACGGTGACCAGCCCGTACGCCTCGGCGCCGGTCGCCCACTCCCCGACCGACGCCGCGTACTGCTCGGCGGATGTCACGAGACCCCTCCCTCGGTCGAAGCGCCGGCCGCGGAACCGGCCGCGGAGCCTGCCGCGGAACCGGCCGCGGTCCCGGGCGCGGAGCCTGCCGCGGAGCCGCTCGCGGCACCGGCCGCGGAAGCCCCCGACGGCCCGGCCACCAGCGGCCGGCGCAGCGCCGCCGCGGGCGCGGGCACGGTGTAGCGGTCCGGCAGGGACTCGGCGGCGATCTTCTCCTGGAGCTTGAGGATGCCCTGGAGCAGCGCCTCCGGCCGCGGCGGGCAGCCGGGCACGTAGACGTCCACCGGGATGATCTGGTCCACGCCCTTGGTGACCGAGTAGGAGTCCCAGTAGGGGCCGCCGGAGTTGGAGCAGGCGCCGAAGGAGATGACGTACTTCGGCTCGGGCATCTGCTCGTAGAGGCGCTTGACGGCGGGCGCCATCTTGTCGGTGACCGTCCCGGAGACGATCATCAGATCAGCCTGACGGGGTCCGGGCGCGAACGGGATGACACCCATCCGGATGAAGTCGTGTTTGGCCATCGAGGCGGCGATGAACTCGATCGCGCAGCAGGCCAGCCCGAAGTTGAAGCACCAGAGGCTGTAGCGGCGCCCCCAGTTGAGCACCACCTTGACCGGGTCCGGCGCGAGCCGGGCCAGCGGGCCGAGGCCGCGGCGCTCGACGGCGCCGGGGCGCGCGGGGTCCGGCAGGCCGAGCGGGACGGGACCGCCCTGTGCGCCGCCGTGCGAGTGGGAGTGCGTCACGTCCATTCCAGAACGCCCTTCTTCCAGGCGTAGAGCAGCCCGACCGCGAGGAAGCCGATGAACAGGAACATCTCGATCAGCGTCCCGGCGCCGTACCCGGCGGTGGCGAAGACGGTCGCCCAGGGGAACAGGTAGATCGCGTCCACCGCGAAGATCACGTACAGGAAGGCGTACACGTAGTAGCGGATCTGGGTGTGCGCCCAGTCCTCGCCCACCGGGTCCACCCCGCACTCGTAGGCGAGGAGTTTCTCGGGCGAGTACACCACGGGCCGCAGCAGCCGGTTGGCGGTGAACGCCACGGCGACGAAGAGCACCCCGACGACGGCCATCAGGCCCATCGCGGCGTACGCGTCGAAGTAGCCGCTGCCGACCGCCGGGTCGGCCGCGACGGCAGCCGCGTGCTTCCCCTCCATGCCTTCGCCTCCACCTCGGCCGTGAACCCGCCCTCAAGACAGTTCTACGACGTTTGCTCTCACCGGCCCAACCATGGCCAAAGCGTGAGTCTAAGGGGACCGCTCCGCTCCGCCCGAACCCTGCCCGCTCCGCAAGACGGCCGGTGGACACCCGGGCGGGCGTCCGGTGACCGGCCCCGGGGGTGGGGTTAACCCCCGGCCGGGAAGATGTATCACCCCCATGGCCCCCACCGCTCCCGGTTCGGGAAGCTTGGTCCAGCCGCACGACGAAGTAGGGACGGTAGATCCGCATGAAGCCGCTGCACCGCGCCGTGGACGCCATCAAGGAGCAGGACGCCCGGATGGAGCGCCCACCGCTGTACGGCACGAGGATGTGGCACCAGGTCGGCCAGTTGCTGCTGAACCTGCCGCTCGGCATCTTCGGCTTCGTGCTGGCCATGACCGCGCTGTCGGTCGGCCTGGGCCTGTCGGTCACCGTGCTCGGCCTGCCGATGCTGGCCGGCGGCCTGGCCGTCTCGCGCTCCCTGGGCACGCTGGGCCGGCGGCGGGCGCGCGCCGCGTACGGCTCCGCGATCGACGAGCCGGAGCCGGTGAAGCCGCGCCGCCCGGGGGTGGTCGGCTACACCATCGCCCAGCTCACCGACCTGCTGAACTGGCGCTCGGCGCTCTACAACGTGCTGATGCTGCCCTGGGGCGTGCTCAGCTTCGCCCTGACCCTGGTCTCGGTGATCGTGCTCTGGCCGGTGCTGCCCTGGGTGATCCGCGGGCTGGCCTCGGTCGACCGCATCCTGATCGAGTCGCTGCTCTTCCCGGGCGCCCTGGCCGAGCGGGTGCGCGAACTGGAGGACGACCGCGGCACCGTGGTCGACACCGCCGCCGCCGACCTGCGCCGGATCGAGCGCGACCTGCACGACGGCGCCCAGGCCCGGCTGGTCGCGCTGGCGATGGACCTCGGCATGGCCAAGGAGCGGCTGCGCGAGGTGGAGTCCGAGGACGACATGGCGGCCGCCGCGAAGATGGTCGACAACGCCCACGGCGAGGTGAAGCTGGCCCTCCAGGAGCTGCGCGACCTGGCCCGCGGCATCCACCCGGCGGTGCTCACCGACCGCGGCCTGGACGCCGCGCTGTCCTCGGTCGCCGCCCGCTGCACCGTCCCCGGCGGCGTCCGGGTGAGCGTCGACCTGAGCGGCCCGGACGGGCAGCCCGAGCGCCCGGACTCGGCGGTCGAGGGCATCGCCTACTTCACCGTCAGCGAACTGCTGACCAACGTCTCCAAGCACGCCGGCGCCCGCTCCGCCACGGTCGAGGTCTGGCGCTCGGACAACCAGCTGATGGTGCTGGTCCAGGACGACGGCAAGGGCGGCGCGGCCCCGTACCCGGGCAGCGGCCTGGCCGGGCTGGCCGAGCGGATCCGCGCGGTGGACGGGGTCTTCCTGGTGGACAGCCCCGACGGCGGCCCGACCACCGTCACCGTCGAGCTGCCCTGGCGCACCCGCACCGCCCGCCGCTGACCACGGGAACAGCACGGCACAGTAGGGCGCCGGGACCTCGTCGAGGCGAAGACGAGGTCCCGGCGCCGTTCCGGTACGGCACCCGGCCCGCTGAACCCTTGCGCGGCGTGCGGCCCGGCGTCCCCGTACCGGGGCTCAGGGGGAGGAGGTCTGGGCGCCTTCCAGTTCGCCGAGGGTGACGTCGGCGGTCTTGCTGCCGCCGTCCCGGGTGTAGGTGACGGTGACCTTGCTGCCCGGGGTGAGCGAGGCGAGCGCGGTGGTGAGCGCGTTCAGCGAGTCGACCTGGGTGTCGCCGATCCTGGTGATGACGTCGCCGGCCCGGAGCCCCGCCGAGGCCGCCGCCCCGCCCGGGGTGACCGCCACGATGACCGCGCCGGCCGGCTGGAACTGCTGGTTGAAGCTGGTCCGGGCGGTGATGCCGAGCGCGGCCCGGCCGGAGTTGGTGACCTTGCCCTGCTTGATCAGCTGGTCGGCGATGTTGGTGATGGTGCTCGCCGGGATGGCGAAGCCGATGCCGGGGGCGGCCGCGCCGTTGCTCTGCGGCTCGGTCGCGGCGAGCGTGTTGATGCCGATCACCTTGCTGTCCAGGTTCACCAGCGCGCCGCCGCTGTTGCCCGGGTTGATCGCCGCCGAGGTCTGCACCATGTTGCCGATGGTGGCGCCCGGCGAGCCGGGGCCCTGGGGTTCGGAGACGGTCCGCCCGGTGGCCGAGACGATGCCCTGGGTGACGCTGCTGGAGAGCCCCAGCGGGCTGCCCATGGCGAGGGTGATCTGGCCGAGCTGGACCTTGCCCGAGTCGCCGAAGCTGGCCGGCCGGAGACCGCTCGGCGGGTTGTTCAGCCGGATCACCGCGAGGTCGGAGTCGGGGTAGCTGGCGACCAGGCCGGCGTCCAGCGTCGTGGTGCTGTTGGCGAGGGTCACCGTGAAGGTCTTCGCGGAGCCGACCACGTGGGCGTTGGTGACGATGTCGCCCTTGTCGTCGTAGACGATCCCGGAGCCGAGGCTGTCGCCGGTGGTGATCTGCACCACGGAGGGCAGCACGTTGGCGATCACCGCCTGGTAGGCGTCCTGCAGCTGGGTCCCGCCGTTCGACTGGCCGGACGCCGCGGAGGCCTGGGTGGAGCCGGGGGACGAGGGCGAGCCGGTGGCGGCGACGGTGGCGGAGGAGGACGTGCCGCTGCTGCAGCCGGCCAGCGCCAGCGCGGCCGCCACGGCGACCACGGCCGCGGCCGGCAGCCGCCCGCCGGGCAGGGGGCTGGTGTGTTCCTTGCGACGGTGCACCTGGCTGCCTCCGATTCGTCACCACGCCGGGGGGCGCGGGCATGAGCGCACGGAAATCCTTGTCAGCTTTTCACCGTTTTGTCCGCTTTGTGGCTTCGACTCGCCCGAACGTGGCGGTCGGATCCGAACGCGGGTGCGCCGGAGATCCCCGAGGCGCGCCCCTAGGATCGGCACATGACTTGGTTGATCACCGGCGGTGCCGGATACATCGGCGGACACGTCGTCCGACAGCTGCTCGACGCCGGGGAGCGCGTCGCCGTCCTGGACGACCTCAGCACCGGCGACGCCTCCCGGCTGCCGGCCGGCGTCCCCCTGATCGAGGGCTCCACCCTGGACCGCGCCGCCCTGGACGCCGCGATCCGCGAGCACGGCGTCGAGGGCATCCTGCACTTCGCCGCCAAGAAGCAGGTCGGCGAGTCCGTCGAGCAGCCGTTCCTGTACTACCGCGAGAACATGATCGGCCTCCAGACCGTCCTGGAGGCCGCCGCCGAGGGCGGGGTGAAGCGCTTCCTCTTCTCCTCCTCCGCCGCGGTCTACGGCATGCCGGACGTCGACCTGGTCACCGAGTCCACGCCCTGCGCGCCGATGAGCCCGTACGGCGAGACCAAGCTGGCCGGCGAGTGGCTGGTCGCCGCGGCCGGCAAGGCCCACGGCATGTCCACCGTGGCCCTGCGCTACTTCAACGTGGCCGGCGCCGCCTCCCCCGAGCTCTCCGACGCCGGGGTGTTCAACCTGATCCCGATGGTCTTCGAGCGGCTCACCGCCGGCGAGGCCCCGCGGGTCTTCGGCGACGACTACCAGACCCCGGACGGCACCTGCGTCCGCGACTTCATCCACGTCTCCGACATCGCCTCGGCGCACGTGGCGGCCGCCAAGCGGATGGCCGCCGACCCGGCCGGCGCGACCTCCCTGGTGCTGAACATCGGCCGCGGCGAGGGCGTCAGCGTCAAGGAGATGCTGGCGGTGATCGGCAAGGTCACCGGCTACGACACCGCCGCCGAGGTGACCCCGCGCCGCGCCGGCGACCCGGCCCGGGTGGTGGCCTCCGCCGACCTGATCCACCGCGAGCTGGGCTGGACCGCCCGCCACGATGTGACCGAGATGGTCTCCTCCGCGTGGGACGGCTGGTGCAGCCGCCACCCCGGGGCCCGCAGGGCCTGATCCGACGGCGCCCGTCCGGCGGTGTCCGCCCCGCGGTTCAGCGGGCGGGCACCGCCGTGCCGTAGAAGGCGTCCAGCGCGTACACGCAGCGGTCCTTGGAGCCGACGAAGACCCGGCCGCCGACCGCCACCGGCGAGCCGGTGAGCTCGCCCTTGGTGCCGAGCTCCCAGCGCAGCTGACCGCTGGCCAGGTCCAGGGTGTGCAGCGAGTGGTCCCGGCTGCCCAGGTGCACCAGGCCGTCGGCCACCGCCGGGGAGCCGACGATCTCGCCGCGGGCGGTGTAGCGCCAGCGCTCCCGGCCGGTGGCCGCCTCGAAGGCGTACAGCACCTCGCCGTTGCCGACCAGCACCATGCCGTCCGAGACCACCACCGGGTCGGCCCCCTGGCGGCGGCCGGTGACCCCGCGCCAGCGGTCCCGGCCGGTGGCCGCGTCCAGCGCGTAGACCGTGCCCAGGTAGTCGGCCACGTAGACCGCGTCGGCGTCCAGGGCGGGCGGGGTGAACAGCACCACCGGGGCGTCGAAGCGCCAGCGCTCGGCCCCGCTGGCCGCGTCCAGCGCGTACACCCGGGTGCCGGCCGACACGTACAGCACGCCGCCGCGCTCGACCGGGTGCGAGGGCACCTCCTCGCCGACCGGGAAGGACCAGCGCAGGCCCGCGCCGCGCGGGTCGACGCAGCGCAGCCGCCCGCCGCCGTAGTAGTAGGCGGCGCCTCCCACCAGGACCGGGCCGGACTGCGGGTTCTCGAAGTCCTGCTGGGCGTCGTCGGCGCGCCACAGCTCGGCGCCGTTGGCGGCCGAGCGGAGCTGGACGCCGCCGCCCCTGATGCCGCAGCAGAGCACGCCGTCGGCGGCGGAGAGCGAGTAGACCCAGCCGTCCAGCGAGGTGCGCCAGCGCTCGGTGCCGTCCGCGGCGTCCACGGTGTACAGGTGCGGGCCGTCCGCGGCGTGCACCCGGCCGGCGTCCACCGCGAGCGCCCAGGCCACGTCCCGGGTCTTGTAGCGGCGCTCGCCGGAGGCGATGTCCAGCGCGTGCACCTCGAAGCTGGAGACGAACAGCGTCCCGTCGGCGACCACCGGGGTGCCCCAGACGTCGTTGGACATCCGGAACCGCCAGGGGCGCCAGCGGGCGACCGGCGGGGGCGGCGGGACGGGGGCCCGGCGGACCCAGTCGGTCGTGGCCGGGGCGGTGCTCGGGCCGGGCTGCTCGTGCTCGGCCCGCGGCCCCGGGCCTATCCGGACGGAGGCGCCGGAGAGCTGCACCTCGACGGCGCCGCCGGTGGGCGCCCGGTGCCGGTTCGGGGAGGCGATCTTCGCGGTCGGGATCTCGGCGTCCGAGCCCGGGGCGCGCTGCGGCAGGCTGTGCACCGGCCCGGCCGGCGGCTGGGCGTGCCTCCCGCCCGGATTGGTGCGCGGGTCGGCCGGGCCGGGGTGCTGCGGCGGGACGTGCGCGGGCGGCGCCTGGGGGTGCGGGGGCGGCTGGGCCGGCTCGGCCGGCGGGCGCGGCGGCTGGGCGGCCGGGCGCCGGCCCCGCTTGCGCTCGATCAGCTCCAGCGCGTGGGCGGGCAGCCAGTCCCCGGCCTCGCCGGTGGCGTCGTCCCGGGAGAAGAGGTGCGGGGCGAGCTCGGTCTGGATCTGCGCCGGGGTGGGCCGGCGCTCGGGGGCCTGCTGCATGCAGCGGCGGACCAGGTCCATCAGCTCGGGCGGCATGCCGGTCAGGTCCGGCTCCTCGCGCAGCAGCTGGAACACCGTCTCGACCGGGTTGGTGCCCCGGTAGGGCGGGTGCCCGGTGGCACAGAAGACCATCAGCGAGCCGAGCGAGAAGACGTCGCTGGCGCCCCGGACGGTGCGGCTGTCCCGGGCCTGCTCGGGGGACATGTAGGCGGGGGTGCCGACCGCGACGTTGGTCATGGTGAGCCGGGTGCTGGAGACCCCGGCCGCGATGCCGAAGTCGATCACCTTCGGGCCGTCCTCGACCACCAGGACGTTGGAGGGCTTGAGGTCGCGGTGGATCAGCCTGGCCGCGTGGATGGACTCCAGGGCCTCGGCGATGCCGGCGACCAGCCAGCGGGTGGCCTCCACCGGCAGCGGGCCGCACTCCTCGACCAGGTCCTCCAGCGAGGGCGCCGGGATGTAGGCGGTGGCCAGCCAGGGCACCCGGGCGTCCGCGTCGGCGTCCACCACCGCCGCCGTGTAGAAGCCGCCGACCGTCTTGGCCGCCGCGATCTCCCGGGCGAAGCGGACCCGGAACAGCTCGTCCTCGGCCAGCTCACCCCGCACGGTCTTGATGGCCACCCGCCGCCCGGCCGCGGAACGCGCCAGGTAGACCAGCCCCATCCCACCCGCGCCGAGCCGCCCCAGCACCTCGAAGGGCCCGATCCGCCTCGGATCGTGCGCCGTCAGCTGGTCCACTCCGCTGCCACCTCCCCGTTGTCCGCACCCGCCGCGTGGTGCCGGACCCGATTCTCCAATGCCGTCCCGCGCATATCCAACCTCCCCCACCCCCTGAAACACGTCGTCCCGGCCCGGAGGACGCCCCGGACAGGCCTCTGACCAGCGAGGACGGAACGACCGGATCCTGACGCCCGCTCCGGGGGCGGCTTGCGCTCGGGGCTCCGGACCGTCCACTTCCGGACGGCACCGCACTCTTCGGTCATCGTCACGCTCTGTCACCCGACCACCCCTCAGCGGACTCGCCGTCACGCTGTGAGATCGCAAGCACACGGGGGGGCTTCAAACAGGGGCTTCGAAGCCCGGTGAATATCCGTCCGAAGTGGTTCATGCCGCTATACCAACCCCCGTGCGGAGTAATAGTCGCATCACCGAATCGCGCCAAGATCGTGCCACGGTAAGCTGACGGCATGACAGGACAAGTTCGCACCGTCGACGGTCGCGTCGCCGGGCGACGCGGACAGGAGACGCGGCAGAAGCTGCTCGACTGCCTCCGCGAGATGCTCAGCACGTCGCCCTATCGGGACGTCAAGGTCATCGACGTCGCCCGTATGGCGGGTACCTCCCCCGCGACCTTCTACCAGTACTTCCCGGATGTCGAGGGCGCTGTCCTCGAAATCGCCGAGGAAATGGCCAAGGACGCCGACCAGCTCAAAGAGCTGGTGGCCGGAAAGTCCTGGGCAGGGAAGTCCGGACCGACCACTTCGGAAGAACTGGTCGACGGATTCCTCGCCTTCTGGCGCAAGAACGACGCCATTCTCCGAGTGGTCACGCTCGGTGCCGCCGAAGGGGACAAGCGGTTCTTCAAGATCCGCATGACGGTCCTCAACGCGGTCGCCAAGCCGCTCGCGGAGGCCGTCAGGGAACTCCAGGCGAAGGGTCAGGCCGACAAGTCGCTCGACCCGAACGCCGTGGCCGGGGCCCTGGTCTCGCTGCTCGCCTCGGCGGCCGAGCACCAGAAGGCCTTCACCTCCTGGGGCGTCAAGGTCAAGGACCTCAAGCCCAACCTCGCTCCCCTGGTGTACCTGGGCGTCACCGGCAAGAAGGCGCCCAAGTAGGACCGTCCACCGACCCACCATCCGCTCCGCGCGCAGCCCCGGCCTCCTGTCCGGGGAACGACGGACGGCGGCCGTGTCCTCGGGGGAGGTCCGCCGACGTACCGCAAGCGCGCCAGACATGCCGCTGGGCGGGCACCCGTGACAGGGTGCCCGCCCAGCGGCGTTGTTCGGGTCCGGACGGCCTCGCGGCGCCCTCGGGCGGCCTTGTGGCGGCCCTCAGGCGGCCTCGTGGCGCCGTCGGGTCGGGGTCAGGGGCAGCGCACGACCTGGCCGGCGTAGGCCAGCCCGCCGCCGAAGCCGAAGAGCAGGACCGGGTCGCCGGGCGAGAGCTCGCCGCGCTCGACCAGCTTGGAGAAGGCCAGCGGGATGGAGGCGGCCGAGGTGTTGCCGGAGTGGACCACGTCCCGGGCCACCACCGCGTCCTCGCCGAGGCCCAGCTTGCCCGCGATCGCGTCGATGATCCGCAGGTTGGCCTGGTGCGGGACGAAGCCCTTCAGCTCGGACGGGGCGATCCCGGCCCGCTCGCAGGCCTGGCGGGCCAGCGGGGCGAGCTGGGTGGTGGCCCAGCGGAAGACCGACTGGCCCTGCTGGCTGATCACCGGGTCCCAGCCGGTGATCACCACGGCGTCGCCCCGCTCGGGCTCGGAGCCCCAGACCACCGGCCCGATGCCGGGCTCGGCGCCCTCCTCCTGGGCCTCGACCACCGCGGCGCCCGCTCCGTCGCCGAAGATCACGCAGGTGGAGCGGTCGGTCCAGTCGAGCGTGTCGGACATCCGCTCGGCGCCGATCACCAGGGCGCGGCGGGCCGAGCCGGCCCGGATCGCGTGGTCGGCGGTGGCCAGGGCGTACGAGAAGCCGGAGCAGACCGTGTTGATGTCGTACGCGGCGGGCGAGCGCACGCCCAGCCGGGCGGCCACGGCGGCGGCGGTGTTGGGGCTGCGCTCGATCGCGGTGCAGGTGGCGACCACGACGAGGTCGATCTCGTCCGCCGTCCGGCCGCTGTTGGCGAGCGCCTTCTGCGCGGCCTCGGTGGCGAGGTCGACCAGGGTCTCGTCCTCGGCGATGTGCCGGCTGCGGATGCCGACACGGGTGCGGATCCACTCGTCGTCGGTGTCGACGAGCCCCGCCAGGTCGTCGTTGGTGAGGACCTTGGGGGGCTGGTAGTGGCCGAGTGCCACAATGCGCGAACCGCTCATACTGCCATGGAACCGGGTTACCCGCTGGTCAGCATGGTATGACCGGCGACAGGATCCGCCCCCTCGATCTGTAGGAGGTGGACAAGGGGCCTTGGGGCGCCCGGGTTCCGTGCCCGGCTTCCGCGGACTCCGGGGTCAGAGTGCCAGCGTGGAGGCGTCGCCCATCACGACGACGGGGTGGGCGGCCGGGTCCAGGGTGCGGATCAGCTGGGCCATCTTGTCCTCGGGGATCGACACGCAGCCGTGGGTCGGGCCGTCGTGGTCCACGTGGAGCCAGATGCCGCCGCCCTTCTTGGAGCCCATCGGGCGGCGCGGGTCGAGCGGGGAGTTGCCGGGCACGCGGTTGTAGTTGATCGCGACCACGTAGTCGAAGGAGCCGGCCAGCTGGTCCCCGAAGAAGCCCGTGCCGGAGACCACGAAGCTCGGGTCCTTGTCGTACGGGAGCTTGCTGCCCGGGTCGGCCTTGCGGCCGCCCGCGTCGGTGAGGCTGAAGACGCCGATCGGGCTGCGCAGGTCGCCCTCGTTGTGGTCGGTGGTCCAGCCGCTCTTGCCGTTGTGGCCCTGCCAGGTCTCGCCGGCCAGCCAGCGGCCCTCGGGGGTGCGGGTCCAGAGGGTGACGGCGTTCTTGTCGGTGTTCTTGTCCTGGCCGGAGGCGACCAGCACCTGGGCGGTCTCGGCGGGGATCTGCGCGGTGAACTTCGCGCCGAGGCCGGGTATCGCGGCGACCGAGCCGTCCGTACGGGTCTGGCTGCGGTCGGCGGCGGGGGCCGCGGCCTGCCGGTCGGAGGCGGCCTGGGCGGCCGCGGGGGCCGGGGCGGGGTGGTCGGGCTTGCTGACGCCCTCCGGGCCGGGGCCGTCGGCGGCGGCGATGCCGGGCTTGGCGCCGTCCTGGCCGACGGCGTACCAGCCGGCGGTGGCGGCGACCAGCAGCGCGGTGCCGGCCATCACGGCCTTGCCGTGACGTTTCTGCTTGGCCTTGCGCCGGCGTCCCCGCGCGGCCGTCCGGGAACCCGCCACGGGTGCGGCGGGAGCGGCGGCGAGCACGACGGGCCCGGGCTCGAAGGGGACGGTCTCGGGCGCGGGCACCGGCTGGTACACCGACGCCGCCTCGTAGCCGCCCTCCGGCTCACCCTGGTAGGCCTGGAACGGCTGGTCGTACGCCTCGGAGTAGCCGTCAGGAGTCTGCTGGTACGGCTGGTACACGCCCTGGCCGTACTCCTGCGGAACGGGCTGCCGGTACGCCTCGTGCTCGGGGTACGGCTGCTCGTACGACTGCTGCGGCACCCCGTACACCGGCTCCCGCATCGGCTCGTACGACGGGTACTCGGTGGCGCGATGAGAACCGGACATGCTGTCGATCCTGCCAAACGCCGTACCCGTTGGTAAACCCGGGTCAGGTGCGGAGGCCGTGAAGACAACCGCCGCCCGGGCCGACGAGCGGTCCGGGCGGCGGGGATCTTCGCAGGTCAGAGGCGCATCGCCTGCGGGGTCTCGCGACGCTCCAGGTCGGGGCCGTCGTACTCGCGGATGACCTCGTAGCGGGTGTTGCGCTCCACCGGGCGGAAGCCGGCGTCGCGGATCAGCCCGAGCAGGTCGTCGCGGCCGAGCTTGTTCGGGGTGCCGAAGTTGTCCGCGTCGTGGGTGATCTTGTACTCGACCACCGAGCCGTCCATGTCGTCCGCGCCGTGGCTGAGCGCCAGCTGGGCGGTGGTGACGCCGTGCATCACCCAGAAGACCTTGACGTGCGGGACGTTGTCGAAGAGCAGCCGGGAGACCGCGAAGGTCTTCAGCGCCTCGGCGCCGGTGGCCATCTCCGTGCGGGCCATCAGCTTGTTGCGCACGACGCCGTCCTTGGAGTCGTGGAAGTCGTGCTGGTAGCGCAGCGGGATGAAGACCTGGAAGCCGCCGGTCTCGTCCTGGAGCTCGCGCAGCCGCAGCACGTGGTCCACCCGGTGGCGGGGCTCCTCGATGTGGCCGTACAGCATGGTGGCGGGCGTCTTGAGGCCCTTGCCGTGCGCGAGGCGGTGGATCCGCGACCAGTCCTCCCAGTGGGTGTCGTGGTCGACGATGTGCTGGCGGACCTCCCAGTCGAAGATCTCCGCGCCGCCGCCGGTCAGCGACTCCAGGCCGGCGTCGATCAGCTCGTCCAGGATCTCGTCGGCGGGCAGGCCGCTGATCTTCTCGAACCAGTGGATCTCGGTGGCGGTGAAGGCCTTCAGCGAGACGTTCGGCAGCGCCGCCTTCAGCTCCCGCAGCGAGCGCGGGTAGTAGCGCCACGGCAGCGTCGGGTGCAGCCCGTTGACGATGTGCAGCTCGGTGAGGGAGTCGACCTCCATCGCCTTGGCGAGGCGGACGGCCTCCTCGATGCGCATCGTGTACGCGTCCTTCTCGCCCGGCTTGCGCTGGAACGAGCAGTACGCGCAGGACGCGCTGCACACGTTGGTCATGTTGAGGTGACGGTTGACGTTGAAGTGGACGACGTCGCCGTTCTTCCGCGTCCGCACGTGGTGGGCCAGCCCGCCCAGCCAGGCCAGGTCGTCGCTCTCGTAGAGCGCGATCCCGTCCTCGCGGGTCAGCCGCTCACCCGCGTAGACCTTCGCCTCCAGCTCGCGCTTGAGCCCTGCGTCCATGCGGTGACCCGCCTCCTCCGACATTCGATTCCTTGCCGGAATGAGCGTACGCCTATGCCGAGAGCAGCTCGGCGAGCAGTGTCGGGTCGATGTTGCCTCCGCTGACCACGGCCGCCACCGACTGGCCCCCGGTCTCGGCGGCGCGGTGGAAGTAGGCGGCCGGGGCGACCGCCCCGGAGGGCTCGGCGACCAGCCGGCCGCGGCGGGCCAGCACGGCCACGGTGGCACGGATCTCGTCCTCGGTGACGGTGACGATGTCGTCCACGTAGGCGGCGACGTGCTCGAACGGCAGCACGCCGAGCGACGGGGTGCGCAGCCCGTCCGCGATGGTCCGGTAGGTGTCGGCGACCGGCCACTCGACCCGGCGGCCGGCCCGCAGGCTGGCCCGGGCGTCGGCGGCCAGCTCGGGCTCCACCCCGATCACCCGGATGCCGGGGCGGGTGAGCTTGAGCGCGGCCGCCGTCCCGCCGATCAGGCCGCCGCCGCTGACCGGCACCAGGACGGTGTCCAGGTCGGCCGGGGCGTCCTCGGCGATCTCCAGGCCGACCGTGCCCTGGCCCGCGATGATGAACGGGTCGTCGTACGGGGGCACCCAGACGTAGCCGTGCTTCCCGGCCAGCTCGGCGGGCAGGGTGTCCCGCTCCTCCGGCGCCACCAGGATCACCTCGGCGCCGAACGAGCGGGTGGCCTCCACCTTCACCGCGGGCGAGGTGTCCGGCATCACGATCACGGCCTTGATGCCGAGCGCCCGGGCCGCGTACGCCACCGCCTGCGCGTGGTTGCCGCTGGACTGGGCCACCACGCCCCGGGCGCGCTCGTCCTCGGTGAGCGCGGCCAGCCGGTTGTAGGCGCCGCGGGTCTTGAAGGCCCCGGTCGGCTGGAGGTTCTCGGGCTTCAGCCAGAGCCGCCGCTCCCCCTCGGCCGCCCAGGGGGCGGGAACCAGCGGGGTGCGCACGGCGACCCCCGCGATCCGCTGCCGAGCCGCGCGCAGCTCCTCCAGTCCGACCAGTGCCATACGTCACTCTCCTACAGGAGGAAGTTCACTCACCCGGTTTTCCCACTTGGTGGAGAGTACGACGGTGGTGCGGGTCCGGGCCACGCCCTTCGTGCCCGAGATCCGCTTGACCACCGATTCCAGGCCGGCCACGTCGGCCACCCTGACCTTCAGCATGTAGGAGTCGTCACCGGCGATGAACCAGCAGTCCTCGACCTCGTTGAGGTCCTTCAGCCGGTGCGCGACGTCCTCGTGGTCCGCGGCGTCGGTGAGCTGAAGGCCGATCAGGGCCGTGACGCCGAAGCCGAGCGAGGCCGGGTTGACCGTCGCCCGGTAGCCGGTGATCACCCCGGCCTGCTCCAGGCGGTTGATCCGGTCCGTGACGCTCGGGCCGGAGAGCCCGACCAGCCGGCCCAACTCGGCGTAGGACGCACGGCCGTTCTCCCGGAGCGCCTGGATGAGCTGTCTGTCCACCGTGTCCATATACCGTCCGCGTCCTTCCGAACCTCACCAGACCCACAGATCATTATCCGGATTCAAAGGCGCCGTGCGCCGAACGACCCGGATATCGCAGAGAAGATACTCTCCCGCCCCGGGTCTCCTTACTCCCCCTCAGCCGGTGCGCCCTCGCCGGCGGCCGTCTTGCGGGCGGCCGCCCCCAACTCCCCTTCCCAGCGCAGGTACAGGGAATGCGGCACGTCGACGGCGTCCAGCACCCGTCCGGCCACGAAATCCACGAGTTCGCGCACGGTGGAGCCGCCCGCGTAGAAACCGGGCGAAGCGGGCAGGACGACCGCCCCCTGCGCGTCGAGCTCCACCAGGTGCTTCAACGTCACCCCGTTGAGTGGCGTCTCGCGCACGCAGACGACGAGTGGGCGGCGCTCCTTGAGGGTGACGCTGGCGACGCGCTGCAGCAGGTCCTTGCTCAGGCCGAGCGCGATCCCGGCCACCGCGCCGGTGGTCGCGGGCACCACGAGCATGCCCTTGGCCGGGTAGGAGCCGCTGGACGGGCCGGCCGCGAAGTCCCCGGCGGGCCAGTAGCGGACGTCGTCCAGGCCCTCGTCGCTCCCGAGCCAGGCGGCGAGGTCGGTGCGCCAGTGGGCGTCCCGGAAGGAGATGCCGGTCTCGTCCAGGATGGTGAGCCGGGCGGCGCGGCTGACGACCAGGTCCACCGCCTCGCCGGCGGCCAGCAGCGCGCGGATCACCGAGGCCGCGTACGGCGTCCCCGACGCACCCGAGACCCCGACCACCCACGGCTGACGCTTCGCAGTTCCCATGGGGCAATTCTGTCCCGGCTCCACCCGTGGTTCCGGACCGGGCCGACCGGGAGGGGTCCGGGAGCGCCCGCCCCTGGGAGGATGGGCGCATGGCAGCGACCCTCGTCGACCTCACCCATCAGGTGACCACCGCGATGCCGGTCTACCCCGGCGATCCGGCCGTCCTGCTGGAGCCCGCGCTCACCACGGCCACCGCCGGGGTGAACGTGCTGGCCCTGCACCTCGGCTCGCAGTCCGGGACGCACGTGGACGCGCCGTACCACGTGGACGTCACCTGGCCGACCCTGGACGGGCTGCCGCTGGAGCGGTTCACCGGCCCCGCCGTGGTCGCCGACCTGCGCGGGCTGGAGCCCCGGGCGGCCGTCACCCCCGGGCTGCTGGCGGCCGCGCTGGAGCGGGTCGCGGACTCCGGCGAGGGCACCGTCCTGCTGCTGGCCACCGGCTGGGCCCGGCACTGGGGCACCGACGCCTACCTCGCCCACCCCGCCCTGACCCCGGCCGCCGCCGAGGCGATCGTCGCCGCCGGGGTGCGGACGGTCGGGGTGGACGCGCTCAGCGTCGACCCGACCCCCGACCCGGGCCCGGGCGACCCGGCGGTGGCCGCCCTGCTCGCCGACCTCACCGACGAGCACGACCACGGCGCCGCCGACGAGCCCACGCTGGCCGCGCACCGGGTGCTGCTGGGGGCGCCCGGCGGCGGGGTGATCGCCGAGAACCTGACCGACCTGCGGCCGCTGCTGGCGGCCCAGGAGGCCGGCCTGCCGGTGGAGGTCTCGCTGTTCCCGCTGCGGCTGGTCGCGGCGGACGGCGCACCGGTACGGGCGGTGGCCCGGCTGGGCTGAGCCGGACTCTCCGTCCGGGCCGGGGACTTGGTCTAGACCATCCCCCGTCAACGCCAGTACGCTTTCCGGCCATGGCTGAGATCATCGGAGTGATCGAGCGACTCTGGCGCTACCCCGTGAAGTCCACCGGCGGCGAGCGGCTCGACTCCGTCGAGGTGGACGAGCGCGGCCTGGCCGGCGACCGCCTCTACGCCGTCCGCGACGCCGCGGGGAAGCTCGGCTCGGGCAAGAACACCCGCCGCTTCCGCCGGATGGACGGCCTGCTCCGCCTCTCCGCCCGGCTCGGCCACCGGATCGACGGCCCCGAACTGTTCGATCCGCTCGGCCGCCCGGTCGACCGGCCGAACTCCTTCCTGCGCGCCTACCTCCAGCGCGAGGACGTCGAACTCGCCCGCGAGGACGCCGTCTCGCACTTCGACCGGCTGCCGGTCAGCGTGCTCAGCACCGCCACCCTGGACTGGGTCCGCGAGGCCGTCCCCTTCACCGTGGTCGACGAGCGGCGGTTCCGCCCCAACATCGTGCTGCGCACCCCGCCCGGCACCCCGCCGTTCGTCGAGGACGCCTGGCTCGGCCGCCAGGCCTCCGGCGAGGCCCCCGGCAGCGCCCGGCTCTCCTTCGTCGCCTCCAGCGAGCGCTGCGCGATGACCGGCGCCCCGCAGCCCGGACTGCCGCACGCCCCCGAGATCCTCAAGGCCGTCGTGCACGCCCACGACGGCCGGCTCGACGCCCTCGCCGAGGTCGCCGCCCCGGGCCGCCTGCGGGTCGGCGACCGGCTGCTCCTCGGCTGACCACGGCCCCCGCGTCCGTCACCGCCCTTGCCCGAAGGGCGACTTGACCCTCGCGAACCGGCAGCCGAGGACGAGGCACCGCGGGGTGCCGGTCACGGGTCCTCCTCAGGGGGTGTCGCCGACGCTCCCGGACTCCGCCGCGGGGAGGGCGACCGCGCGCAGGTAGGCCTGGGCGAAGAGCTCGACGGTCTCGTCCGTCGACGGCAGCCCGTCCCCCAGGGCGGGTTCCAGCACCGGCCGCATCAACGCGTGGTTGAGCAGCGGGCCGATCATCAGCTGGGTCAGCACCGGGGTGGGCAGCGGTCTCAGCCGACCGGCCCGCACGTGCGGGCGCAGCAGCCGGTCCAGGCCGGCGAGCGCCTGCGGCAGGGTGGCGGCCATCACCCGGGCGGCGGGGCCGTCCGGGCGGCCGAGCAGGTCGGCGAAGACTGCCGGGACGATCCGCGGCTCGTGCACGAAGGCCGCGGCGAAGGTGGCGTGGAGCGCCCGGACGGTCTCCTCCAGGGTCTCCGGCGGGTCGGCGGCGAGGGCCTCCAGGTCGGGCAGCGCGGAGTGCCGCTCGAACACGGCGGCGAGCAGGCCGTCCCGCCCCTCGAAGACGGTGTGCAGGCTGGGCAGCGAGCAGTCGGCCCGGTCGGCCACGGCGTCCAGGGTGACCCCGGCCAGGCCGCGCTCGGCCACCAGCAGCGCCGCCGCCGCGATCGCGCGCTCGCGCACCGGCGGCCGTCCGCCCGGGTCGACGCCCGCCTCCCGGACGGCCTCGTCCAGCACCGCCCGGGAGCCGCCGAGCCTGCGCAGCAGCGTGCTGCGGGAGATGCCGGCCGTCGCGGCGATCGCCGTGAGCGGGACGTCCGCGACGTCCTGGCCCCGTTCCTTCGCCGCCGTGAGGGCGGCCGTCACCAGCTCCTTCATGTGAAGCATCGTACTACTTGACACCTGGGACGGTTCCAGAGATTCTGTATATGCAGGTTCCACACGGACAGTGATCGATCGAGCACTGAAAGGGGAGAGCCATGAGCGTCGTGATCTCCGGGGGCGGGCCGGCCGGAATGATGCTGGGCCTGATGCTGGCGCGCGCCGGTGTCGAGGTGACCGTGCTGGAGAAGCACGGGGACTTCCTGCGCGACTTCCGCGGCGACACCGTCCACGCCTCCACCGTGCGGCTGATGGACGAGCTCGGCCTCGGCCGGAAGTTCGCCGCGCTGCCGCAGAGCCGCCTCGGCAACCTGGTGGTGCAGCCGCCCGGCTCCGCCCCCGTCGCGCTGAGCGCCTACGAGCGGCTGCGGCCCCCGTACAACTACATCGCCATGATCCCGCAGTGGGACCTCCTGAACTTCCTGGTCGCGGAGGCCCGGCAGGAGCCCGCCTTCACCCTGCGGATGAACACCGAGGCGACCGGACTGCTCCGGGACGGCGGCCGGGTCACCGGAGTCCGGTACCGCACCCGGGACGGCGAGGAGGGCGAGCTGCGCGCCGACCTCACCGTCGCCGCCGACGGCCGGCACTCCACCCTGCGCCGGGCGGCCGGCCTGGCCACCCAGGAGTTCCCGGTGCCCTTCGACACCTGGTGGTTCCGGCTGCCCCGGCACCCCCACGAGCAGGCCCAGCCGCCCAGCCTCGTCCCCGGGTTCGGGTCCGGCGACATGGTGCTGAGCTTCGCCCGGACCGACTACTTCCAGATCGCCTACTTCCGCGCCAAGGGCGCCGACCCGCAGCTGCGCGCCGAGGGGATCGAGCGGTTCCGCGAGCGGATCGCCCGGCTGCTGCCCCAGTACGCGGACCGGGTCGACCAGTTGGCGAGCCTCGACGACCTGCACCTGCTCGACGTCCGGCTCAACCGGCTGGGCCGCTGGTACACCGACGGGCTGCTGCTGATCGGCGACGCCGCCCACGCGATGTCCCCGGCCGGCGGGGTGGGCATCAACCTCGCCATCCAGGACGCCGTCGCGGCCGCCACCCTGCTCGCCGAACCGCTGCGCCGCGGCCGTCCGACCGTGGCGGCCCTGGCCCGGGTCCAGCACCGCCGGCTGCGGCCGACGGTGATCATGCAGCGGATGCAGCGGGTCCTGCACAGCGTGCTGTTCGAGCCGGTCCTCACCGGCGAGCGGGCCGGCCCGCCCGCCCGGCTGGTGGCCCTCGCCCGGCACGTCCCCGGCTTCCCGGTACTGCTCTCCCGCCTGATCGCCTTCGGCCCGCTCCCCGAGCACGCACCGGCCTTCGCCCGGCGCGACGCCTGAGCCCCGGCGGGCGGCATCCGCCCCGGATCCCCGCGAACCGTCCGTTCGGACGGGCGGATCGCGGGGAACGACCGTTGGCATGACGATCCCTCACCGCCTGATCGGCACCGGCGACCACCACGTCCTGGTCCTGCACGACTGGTTCGGCACCAGCGCGGGCTGGGGCCCGTTCCTCGACTACCTCGACGGCAAGGCCTTCGGCTACGCCTTCCTCGACTACCGCGGCTACGGGCTGCGCAAGGGCGTCACCGGCGCGTACACGCTCGCCGAGATCGCCTCCGACGCGCTCGCCCTGGCCGACCAGCTCGGCTGGGACCGCTTCTCGCTGGTCGGCCACTCCATGGGCGGCAAGGCGGCCCAGCAGGTGCTCGCCGAGGCGCCGCTGCGGGTGCGCAAGCTGGTCGGCCTGGCCCCGGTGCCGGCCGGGGAGTACCCGATGGACGCGGCGGGCGAGGCCCTGTTCTACGGCGCGGCCGAGGACCGGGAGAAGCGCTTCGCGATCCTCGACCTGGTCACCGGGCAGCGGGCCGGCCGGGTCTGGCTCGACCGCATGGTCGACCAGTCCCTGCGGCAGTCCACCCCCGAGGCCTTCGGCCGCTACGTGCACGACTGGACGACGGCCGACCTGCGGCGCCGGATCGACGGCAACCCGGTGCCGGTCAAGGTGATCGTCGGCGAGCACGACCTCGCCCTCACCGCCGAGGTGATGCGCGGCACCTTCCTCGCCCACTACCCCAACGCCGAGCTGGAGGAACTCGCCGGCAGCGGGCACTACCCGATGTACGAGGCCCCGGTGGCCCTGGCGACGGCGCTGGAGGGCTTCCTGCACAACTGAGGCCGGCCCGGCCGGGGCCTCCGTATGATCCGACGATCATGACTGATCACGAGCTCTGGCACCGTCTGGACCGCATCCGCCACGAACGCGGGCTCCTCACCCCCGGCGAGCTGGTGCTGCTCGCCGACCGGGGCGTGGCCGTCCTCGACCCGTTCTCCGTACTGGTCGCGCGGCGGGTGACGCTGTCGGCGGAGACCGTCCTGTACCCGGGCGCGACCGTCGAGTGCGACGCGGACAGCGACTGCGCGATCGGCCCGGGCACCGTCCTGTACGGCGGCGCCCGGATCGTCGCGACCGGCGGCGGGCGGATCACCGTCGGACGCCGCGCGCGGATCGGCGAGGGCGGCGCCGTGGTCAGGGCCGGGGCGGGCGAGGCCGTCGAGCTCGGGGACGAGGTCAGGATCGCCAACGGCGCCGAGCTGACGGGCCGTTGTCGACTCGGCACCGGCGCCCAGGTCCTCGGCCCGATCTCCGCCCGCGCGGTCGAGCTCGCCGCCGGCCGCCCGTACACCCACCCCGACCCGGACGGTCGCGGCGGCGTCCTCAAGGGCCACGGCCGGGCCCGGGGCACCCGGGTCGGCGTCGGCGAGGTCGTCAACGGCAACGGCGACTTCGCCGCCGCCCCGGTCGAACGCCAGCGGACCTACCACCCGGACGCCCCCCACCTGGGCGACTGACCCCGCAGCACCTCCGGACCCGCACCCCGCACCACGGGGCCGAGGAGGGCGGCGGCCGCCCAGAGCGCGAAGCATCAGGGGGCGTGCGGGAGTTGGCGCGCGCCGCGGGGTAGACGCTGGCGCATGGACCCGAGACCCGTGCGCATTGGGCGTCTCATCCTTCTCGCCTACGTTCGATGCATGACAGATGAGCGAGTTGACGACACGTCGCCGGTGCTGGTGATCGGCGTCTCCGGAGCGGTCGGGCGGCACCTCGGGCTGCAGCTCGCGGCGGCCGGCGTGCGGGTGCGGACGCTGCCCCGGCGGGAGCTGCGCGACCCGGCGTCGCTGGAGGCCACGGTGCAGGGCGCCGGCGCGGTGCTGCTGGGGTGGCCGTTCCCGACGGCGGACGGGGCCACGGAGGCCGTCGGCGTGCTGGCCCGGGAGGTCGGGCGGGTGGTGTTCCTGTCCTCGGCCGTCCCCGGCCGGCCGGAGGGCGGGATCGAGGCGCTGCTCGCCGGCAGCGGGGTGCGGCACACGGTACTGCGGGCGCACGGCTTCGCCGCCGCGTTGCAGTGGGCGGAGGAGATCAGGGCCGGGGGCACGGTGCGGGGCTACGGCGGCGCGGCCGGGCTGAACCCGGTGGACGAGCGGGACGTCGCGGCGGTGGCCGTCCGGGCCCTGGTGGAGGACGGCCACGACGGCGCCCGGTACGTCCTCACCGGCCCGGAGTCGCCGACCCAGGCGGAGCAGGTGGAGATCATCGGCGCGGCCGCGGGCCGCCCGGCCACCTGGCAGGAGGTCTCCCGCAAGACCGCCCGCCACCGGTTGTCCGCCGCCGGCCGCCCGTCGGCCGCCGTCGACGGCGCCCTGGACCTCGTCCACGCCCGCCTCACCGCCCCCGAGCCGGCCACCAGCACCGTCCAGGACGTCACCGGCCACCCGGCTCGCAGCTTCCACGCCTGGGCGAGGGACCACGCGGCCCTGTTCCGCTGAGCCGGTCCACGAGCGGCGGGCGGGCCCGGACGAGGCGGGAGGAGCGCCCCGTGAGCCCGCCGGCGGACGCGCGGATCAGATCCCGAGCCCCCGGACGACCAGGTCCACCAGCGCGAAGAAGAACAGCGAGATCCCCACGAAGCTGTTGGTCTGGAAGAACGCCCGGTTGAGCTTCGACAGATCGTTCGGCCGCACGATGGTGTGCTCGTACACGAAGGCCCCCGCGACGACCACGAGGCCGATCCAGAACGCCGCTCCGGCGTCCGTCAGGAGCGCGAACCAGCCCAGCAGGAGCGTCGTCAGGACGTGGCACACCCGCGCGCCCCGGATGGCCGCCGGCACGCCGTACCGCGCGGGCACCGAACGGACCCCGTGCTCGCGGTCGGACTCGACGTCCTGGCAGGCGTAGACGAGGTCGAAGCCGCCGATCCAGATGCCGACGGCCACGCCCAGCACGACCGCCTCCCACGACCAGCTGCCCGTGACCGCGAGCCAGGCGCCGACCGGCCCCATCGCCTGGGCGATGCCCAGGATCGCCTGCGGGAAGTTCGTGAACCGCTTGCCGTACGGGTAGACCACCATCGGCACCACGGCGACCGGCGCGAGCGCCAGGCAGAGCGGGTTGAGCATCGCGGCCGCGCCGAGGAAGACCACCAGCGCGACGGCCGAGCCGACGTACGCGGTCTTCAACGACACCGCTCCGGTGACCAGTTCACGCGTGGCCGTGCGCGGGTTGCGGGCGTCGATCTCCCGGTCGATGATCCGGTTCGCCGCCATGGCGAAGGTGCGCAGCCCCACCATGCACACGGTGACGACGAACAGCTCGCCCCAGTGCACCCGCTTGTCCGCGAGGAACATGGCCGTCAGCGCGGCGATGTACGCGAACGGGAGCGCGAAGACCGAGTGCTCGATCATCACCAGGCGGAGGAACGCCCTGGTGCGCCCCGGCGTCTCGACAGCGGCCGTGCTCACAGTCCGTATTCCTTCCAGCGACGCGACACCAGTTCGGCGGTGGCCGGGTCGGAGGACACCATCTCCGGCCAGCCGCCGTCCCGGGTGTACCCCTCCTCCGGCAGCTTGCGGGTCGCGTCGATGCCCGCCTTGCCGCCCCAGAACTGCTGGTACGAGGCGTGGTCCAGGTGGTCCACCGGGCCTTCGACCACGGTCAGGTCCCGGCTGTAGTCGACGTTGCCGAAGGCCCGCCAGGCGACCTCCTGGTAGTCGTGCACGTCGCAGTCGGCGTCCACCACGATGATCAGCTTGGTCAGCGACATCATGTGCGCGCCCCAGATCGCGTGCATCGTCTTCTGGGCGTGCTTGGGGTACTTCTTGTCGATCGAGACGATCACGCAGTTGTGGAAGCCGCCGGCCTCGGGCAGGTCGTAGTCGACGATGTCCGGGATGATGATCTTCAGCAGCGGCAGGAAGAACCGCTCGGTGAACTTGCCCAGCGGGCCGTCCTCCGTCGGCGGGCGGCCGACCACGATGGACTGGAGGATCGGGCGGCGGCGCATCGTCACGCAGTCGATCTTCAGCGCCGGGAACGGCTCCTGCGGGGTGTAGAAGCCGGTGTGGTCGCCGAACGGGCCCTCGGGCAGCATCTCGCCGGGCTCCAGCCAGCCCTCCAGGACCACCTCGGCGTCGGCCGGGACCTGGAGCGGCACCGTCTTGCAGTCGACCATCCGGACCCGCTCCCCGGCGACGAAGCCGGCGAAGAGGTACTCGTCGATGTCCCCGGGCAGCGGCGCGGTGGCCGCGTAGGTGACGGCCGGGGGGCAGCCGAAGGCGATCGCGACCGGGAGGCGCTCACCGCGCTTGGCCGCCACCGCGGCGTGGTTGCGGCTGTCCTTGTGGATCTGCCAGTGCATGCCGATGGTGCGGCGGTCGTGCCGCTGGAGCCGGTAGAGGCCCAGGTTGCGGATGCCGCTGTCCGGGTCCTTGGTGTGGGTCAGGCCCAGGTTGAAGAAGGAGCCGCCGTCCTGCGGCCAGGTGAAGAGCGCGGGCAGGTCGTCCAGGTCGACGTCGTCGCCGGTGAGCACGACCTCCTGCACCGGGGCGTCACCCGGCTTCACGTGCCGGGGCGGGACGTGCGCCATCGAGGCGAGCTTGCCGAAGGCGTCCCGGAAGCCGGTGAAGCCCTGCGGCAGCTCGGGCTTGAGCAGGCCGGCGATCTTCTCGGAGATGTCGTCCGGGCCCTTGAGGCCGAGCGCCTTGGCCAGCCGCCGCTCGGTGCCGAAGACGTTCATCGCCAGGGGCATCGACGAGCCCTTGACGTTCTCGAAGAGCAGCGCCGGGCCCTTGGCCTTCTGCACCCGGTCGACGATCTCGCCGATCTCCAGGTGCGGGTCCACCTCCGCCTTGATGCGCTTGAGGTCGCCCTCACGGTCGAGGGCCCGGAGAAACGAGCGGAGATCGTCGTATGCCATGCCTGTCAGTATCCGCCACCCGATAGCCTGGCCGGGTCAAGGGCCCCTGGAAGGCGCCCGCCACCATCGCCGCCCGGGGGGAGATCCCAGCCGTGCCGAGGATTCTTCTGACCATCATCCTTCCGCTCGCGCTCTGGGTCTGGGCGTTCGTGGACTGCCTGACCACGCCCGAGGACGAGGTGAAGCACCTGCCCAAGGTGGTCTGGGTGCTGATCGTGCTGCTCTTCCCGCCGCTGGGCCCGATCGCCTGGCTGATCGCCGGCAAGCAGCGCGGCTTCCTGCGGGCCGCGTCCGCCGGGGCCCACCCGGGGTACCCGGCCGACGACCGGGCGGGCCGTCCCGCCGCGCGCGGCGGGCGCCCGCTGGCGCCGGACGACGACCCCGAGTTCCTCGCCTCGTTGAAGAAGGACGACAAAGACCACGAGTCCATGCTCAAGCAGTGGGAGGCCGATCTGCGCCGTCGCGAGCGGGAGCTGCGCGACCGCGACGAGCCCGAGGACGGCAGGAAGAGCTGATCGGAGCGGGTCCGCCCGCTCGCCCGGACAGCCCACCCCCACCATGCGGGGTGGGCTGCGGCATTTTTGGTGCTTCCCTACGACTGCGCAACCCCTAACCCGGACGGCGACCCCCTGCCCGCCGGGCTTGAGCGGACCTTGAGCGGAGCCCAAGAGGACCGGCCTACAGTACTGGGAGACGGCCCTGACCTGCGCTTTCCTTCATGCTCAGATCATCGGACCATCATCTGTCCGACAACCCCCGGTATCCGAATGAACACCGAGCGCTCAGTCAACGATCCGACCGCTTCTGTCCAGGCCTGACAGCTAAACGAACTCGACCTTGTACGGAATCGACGCCGAAACCAGCGCACGGCCCCTCGTACAGTCATAAGTGAAGAAAGTGATTCGCAGCCGGGGGCACAGCAGACGTTGGCTGTCGGACAGTTCCCTCACCCTTGGAGTGGTTCGAGATGACGGTTGTGCATGAGGCGCCGGTCGACGGCGAGGTCCCCGAGGTCCCGGCCGACGCCCGCGGGCGGGTCGCCGAGCTGCACGAGCTGCGCGAGAAGGTCCGCCGCGGCCCCAGCGACAAGGCCACCGAGGCCCAGCACGCCAAGGGCAAGCTGACCGCGCGCGAGCGCATCGAGCTGCTGCTGGACGAGGGCTCCTTCCAGGAGGTCGAGCCGTTTCGCCGGCACCGCGCCCAGGGCTTCGGCCTGGAGGCCAAGAAGCCGCACACCGACGGCGTGATCGTCGGCTGGGGCACCGTCCACGGGCGCACCGTCTTCACGTACGCGCACGACTTCCGGATCTTCGGCGGCGCGCTGGGCGAGGCCCACGCCCAGAAGATCCACAAGATCATGGACATGGCCATCGCGGCCGGTGCCCCGCTGGTCTCGCTGAACGACGGCGCCGGCGCCCGCATCCAGGAGGGCGTCACCGCCCTGGCCGGCTACGGCGGCATCTTCCAGCGCAACACCAAGGCGTCCGGCGTCATCCCGCAGATCTCGGTGATGCTCGGCCCGTGCGCCGGCGGCGCCGCGTACTCCCCCGCGCTGACCGACTTCGTCTTCATGGTCCGCGAGACCTCGCAGATGTTCATCACCGGCCCGGACGTGGTCCAGGCGGTCACCGGCGAGAAGATCAGCCAGAACGGCCTCGGCGGCGCCGACGTGCACGCTGGCGTCTCCGGCGTCTCGCACTTCGTCTACGACGACGAGCAGTCCTGCATCGAGGAGGTCCGCTACCTCCTGTCGCTGCTGCCGCAGAACAACCGCGAGATGCCGCCGTCCGTGGTGACCGAGGACCCGGTCCAGCGCCGCAACGACAGCCTGCTGGACCTGGTGCCCGCCGACGGCAACCGCCCGTACGACATGCGAAAGGTGATCGAGGAGATCGTCGACCACGGCGAGTACCTGGAGGTCCACGAGCGCTGGGCCACCAACGTGCTCTGCGTGCTCGCCCGGATCGACGGCCACGTCGTCGGCATCATCGCCAACCAGCCGCAGTCGCTGGCCGGCGTGCTGGACATCAACGCGAGCGAGAAGGCCGCCCGCTTCGTCCAGATGTGCGACGCCTTCAACATCCCGCTGGTCACCCTGCTCGACGTCCCCGGCTTCCTGCCCGGCGTCGACCAGGAGCACGGCGGCATCATCCGCCACGGCGCCAAGCTGCTGTACGCGTACTGCAACGCCACCGTGCCGCGCATCTCGCTGATCCTGCGCAAGGCCTACGGCGGCGCGTACATCGTGATGGACTCCCGCTCGATCGGCGCCGACCTGTCGTACGCCTGGCCGACCAACGAGATCGCCGTGATGGGCGCCGAGGGCGCGGCCAACGTCATCTTCCGGCGCGAGATCAACGCCGCCGAGGACCCGGACGCCATGCGCGCCCAGAAGATCAAGGAATACAAGAACGAGCTGATGCACCCGTACTACGCGGCCGAGCGCGGCCTCGTGGACGACGTCATCGACCCGGCCGAGACCCGCCAGGTGATCGCTTCCGCCCTGGCCATGCTCCGCACCAAGCACGCCGACCTGCCCAGCCGCAAGCACGGCAACCCGCCGATGTAGTGGCGCGCACCGCCGCGACAGCCCGCACCTCAGCAGCAGCCCGCACCGACGCGCCACCACCTCAGACCGCAGCCACCCGGGGGAGAAACCAGGACATGACCGCTTCCGCCGAACCCCTCGTCCGCATCGTCCGCGGCAGCCTCACCGACGAGGAACTCGCCGCCCTGACCGCCGTCCTCGCCGCGCGCGCCGCCGTCGCGCAGCAGGCCGCCGCCGCCGCGCCGATCGAGCCGATCGCCAACTGGCAGCGCCTGGAGCGCCGCCCGGCGTACTACTCGCCGTTCAGCTGGCAGCAGGCGGCCTGACGGCCCACGGCCCGTGCCGACGGCCGGTCACCCCGCTCGGGTGACCGGCCGTCCGGCGTTGCCCGGGCCGCCTCGGGCTTCGTCCGGGGCCGCGTCAGGCTTCGTCCGGAGCCGCGTCGGCGCTGGTCCGGGGCCGCGTCGGCGGTGCTCCCGCCCGGTCGGCCGGGGCCGGAGGGGCCCGCGGCGGGCTCGGTAGGATGCCTACTGGACGGTATGCGTCCGCCGCCCCGTCCGCCCCCATAGGATCGGCCGCTGCCGAGACCAGAACTTTCCAGGGAGGCTGCGATGGCCAGGCAGGCCCGCGCGCTGGCGACCCGCCAGACGGTACTCGTCGCGGCGGCCGAGGTGTTCGACGAGCGGGGCTACGCCGCCGCCACGATGTCCGAGATCCTGGACCGCGCCGGCGTCACCAAGGGCGCGCTGTACTTCCACTTCCGCTCCAAGGAGGAGCTGGCGCTCGCCGTCATCGAGGGACAGGGCGTCTTCATCTCCGGCTGGACACCGGCCTCGGACAGCCCGGTGCAGAACCTGATCGACCTCGGGTACGCCTTCGCCCGCGCGCTCCAGACCGACCCGCTGGTGCGCGGCAGCATCCGGCTGACGATCGAGCACGGCAGCTTCACCCAGCCGCAGCTCGCGGCCTACCAGGGCTGGATGGACACCGTCCGCGTCCTGCTGGAGCACGCCCGGGAGGCCGGCGACCTCCACCCGGGGGTCGACCTGACCGCGGCCGCCGGGGTGATCACCGGGGCCGTCACCGGCATCCAGCTGAGCTCCCAGGTGCTGGCCGACCGGCAGGACCTGATCCAGCGGCTGTCCGACCTCTGGACGCTGCTGCTGCCCGGCCTGGTCCAGCCGCACGCGCTCGCCCGGCTGAGCGTCGCCGAGCGCGCCTGAGCCCCGACTCCGGGAGCCCCGGGGCCGGGGCCGGTCAGACCCGGTAGCCCGCCCGGTGCTCCGCCGTCACCAGGGCCGGCAGCGCGGCCGTCCAGAGCCGGCTCACCGCCTCAGGACCGGGCCGGCCGGTCTCCTCGCCCGCGAGCAGCACCTGGCCGGCCGCCACCGCGGTGAGCAGTTCGGCGGCGGCCCGCCGGTCCACCCCGGGGCGCAGCTCGCCGGCCTCGGCGGCGCGCTCCAGCAGCCGGTGGACGACGGCGGTGAGGCTGCGCCAGGCGACGTCGGAGGCCACGGGCGGGCCGTCCGGCCCCTCCTGGGCGCCGTCCCGGCGCGGGCCCTGGCGGCCGAGCCGGACGCCGGCCCGCACCACCACGTCCTCGCGCAGCATCCGGGCCAGCTCGTGCGAGAAGTCGATCAGCCCCTGGAGGGCCGGGCCGTCGGCCCGCAGCGCGCGCAGCGCGGCCGAGCCGACCTCCCGCCCGGAGGCGCGGCGCACCCCGTCGGCGAGGGCCTGCTTGGACACGAAGTGGAAGTAGAGGGCCCCCTTGCTCACCCCGGCCCGGCGGCTGATGTCGACCAGGCTGGCGGCCTCGAAGCCCACCCGCGCGAAGGTCTCCGCGGCGGCGAGCAGTACGGCCCGCCGGGTCCGCCCAGCCCGCTCCTGCTTGACCACTGGCCCCCTCCGGACTCGGCCGGGCGCGATCCCCGCCCCACCCGGCTGCTGTCGGCGCGGCCCCTGCGGGGGCGGCGCTCGCATGCGGACGGCACCCTCCGAAACCGCATGGTTGGTATCTAATCTAGCGCTTGCTTCGCCCCCGCCGTCCAGCGGGGACGGCCCCCCACCGATGGTCCGAGGCCTCCCGAACGGGCATTCCCGCAGCCCAGGGGGCAGGTAGCGTGGCCGGGCCGGAGCGTTCGACCTGGGCACCCCAGCCGCCGAACACAAACCGGGTGGTATGTATGTTTTGCTCGGACGGCCGTGGCGGCCGCTCCGACCGACACCCTGAAGCGGGGGCCCGTCATGCCATCGATCGTAGAGCCGGACCCGCACGATCCGTACGCCCACCCCGGCCCGGGCAGCGCCGGCGGCTTCGGGTTCCACGACGGCCCCGCCACCGGCTACGACTTCCACCACGGCCCCGCCACCGGCTACGACTTCCACGACCGGACCGTCTCCCGGCACCTGGTGCACCGCGCCTCGGTGTCCGAGGTGTTCCTCACCGGCTGGCAGGCCACCGGCCCGTACGACTTCCTGCTCGGCGCCCAGTGGCCCCGGCTGCACGGCTTCTACCGGCTGCCCGGGGACCGCTACCACGACCCGGTGCTGCTGGCCGAAACGATCCGGCAGACCGGGCTGCTGATCGGCCACGCCGGGTTCGGGGTTCCGCGCGGCCACCACTTCATGATGGAGGACCTCTCCTACGCGCTCGACGGGACCGGCCTGCCGGGCCTCGCCGTCACCGCCGGCCCCGCCTCGCTGATGCTGGCCGTCGGCTGCGAGGACGTCCGGATGCGGCACGGCGAGCTCGCCTCGCTCCGGGTCTGCGTCGACGTCACCCGGGACGGCCGGCCGATCGGCCGCGGCAGCGGACGGCTGCGGGTGGTCTCCCCCGCCTCGTACGCCCGGCTGCGCGGCCCCGCGCGGCGCACCCTCCCGCCGCGCCCGCCGGCACCCGCCGCGCCCGAGCTGGTCGGCCGCGCACAGCCCGCGGACGTGGTGCTCAGCCCGACCCTGGCGCCGGACACCTGGCTGCTGCGCGCCGACGCCACCCACCCGGTGCTGTTCGACCACGAGCTGGACCACGTGCCCGGGATGCTGGTGCTGGAGGCCGCCCGGCAGGCCGCCCAGCGGCTGCGCCACCCCGAGCCGGTGGTCCCGGTCGAGCTGGTGACCTCCTTCGACCACTACATCGAGCTGGACCGGCCCTGCTTCGTCCGGGCCGCCCCCGAACCGGCCCCCGGGCCGGCCGAGGGGCCGGCCGCGGCGGACGGGCGGCTCGCGGTACGGGTCGAGCTGCTCCAGGACGGCCGGACGGCGGCCGAGTGCCTGCTGCTCACCGTGCCGGTGGACGGACCGGCCGAGGGCCCGGGGGTGCCGGTCCGGCGGGACGCCTACGACGGCCGCCCCACCGCCCCGGGCCCCGCCGTACCCGGCCCTCCCCTGCCGGGCCTCGGGGGCGCCCGGCTGCCGCTGGCGAGTTAGGGACGCCCCGGGCCCGTCAGGCGGCCACCAGGGCGGCCGGCCGGCCCGCGTGCATCACGCTGAGGTTGGTCGCCAGCCGGACCGGGTCCTGGGACAGCCAGAGCCGCAGCGCGGCACCCAGGGCCGCGCTGGCCGACTCGACCCGGACGTCGGTGATCTGCGCGATCCGGGCCGCGCCCGGCACCAGCAGATCGGCCAGCGGGGTCGGCAGCCACACCGTCAGGGCGCACGGCGCGGGCACGGCCAGCGCCCCCAGCAACCGGTAGGCGTCCCCCGGCGCGCTGAGCGTCGGGATGATGTCCAGCAGCGCGTCGGACACCACCTCCGACACGTCGCTCCGGTGTCCCTGGGCGAGCCTGCGGAGCAGCGTGCGCTCGGCGGCGGTGATTCGGACGGTCAGCATGACCTCGTCGCACTCCATTGCGCGATTTCCTCCTCAGTTCCCTCTCGCACCGGCCGGCGGCCGGCGCGCACTACCCCGTTTCACACATCGGCCCGGCTACCTGTGGGAGAGAGCCGGGCCGGTGGGTGATCGTGTGCCCCGGTCAGATCCCCGCGTAGGAGTGCTTTCCGGTGACGAAGATGTTCACCCCGTAGTAGTTGAAGAGCCAGCAGGCGAACGCCGCCAGCGCCAGGTAGGCGGCCTTGCGGCCCTTCCAGCCGGCCGTCGCACGGGCGTGCAGGTAGCAGGCGTAGGCGACCCAGGTGATGAACGACCAGGTCTCCTTCGGGTCCCACTCCCAGTACTTGCCCCAGGCCGCCTCGGCCCAGATCGCGCCCGCGATGATGGTGAACGTCCACAGCGGGAAGACCAGGGCGTTGATCCGGTAGGACAGCTTGTCGAAGGTGGACGCGGCGGGCAGCCGGCGCCAGATCGAGGCCGAGGTGCCCAGCGGGCCGGTGGTGAGGCCGGCCGCCGTCCGCTTCTCGAAGGACTCCTTGCCGAGGTACAGCAGCGTGGCGATGAACGCCGCGTAGAAGGCGCCGCCGCAGAAGATCGCGGTGGAGACGTGGATCGCCAGCCACGGCGAGTGCAGCGCCGGGACGAGCTGCTCGGAGTCGGTGTACAGCACCGTGGTGGCGATGCCGAGGGTCAGCAGCACCGCGAGGACGACCGGCAGGCCGAGCCAGCGGACCTTCTTCTTCGCGGCCAGCAGCACCAGGTACGCGGCCGTCATCGCGAAGGCGAAGGCGCAGGAGAACTCGTACATGTTGCCCCACGGCCAGCGGGAGACCGACAGGCCGCGGGTGATGATGCCGCCGCCGTGCAGCGCCAGCGCCAGCACGGTGAGCGAGACGGCGATCCGGCCGGCCAGGTCGGCCCGCACGCTGGTGCCGGCCGCGCCCGGGCCGTCCTCCTCCTCGGCGCCGCGCCCGGTGGTGACCACCGTCGCGCCCTCGCCCGCGATCGCGGTGCGGGTGAGCGTCGTGGTGCCGCCGCCGGCCCCGGCCACCGTGACGGTGACCTTCTTCGCGGCCTTCTTGTCCGCCGCGGCGACGGTCTCGCCCAGGCTGCCCGCCTGTTCGGTCGAGCGGACGGCGACGGCGCCCTTGCTGCCGAAGGTCCACTCGATCATGTGGGCGAACATGGCGAGGGTGTAGACCACCATCGCCGAATAGATCAGCTTGTTGGAGAGGTCGGCCAGCTGTGGGTCGACCGCCGAGGCGAGATGCACCGTCTACTCCTTGGAGTTCTGGTCGGCAGGGACTGCGGGTTCCGGGGAGGCCGCCGGGACTGTGGGGGTCCCGGTCTCCTCGGGTACGTCCGTTTCGGTGTCGGCGTCCTCGCCCGCGGAGGCCGGGGCGTCGTCCTCCTCGTCCTCGGAGGCGGGAGCGTCGTCCTGGAGGTCGACCGCGAGCTCCGCCAGCTCCTCGGCGATCTTCGCCGACTCGCTGCGGGCCAGGCCGGCCAGCTCCACCTGGGTGCCGCCGCCCGGCAGGGCGACCGCCCGCACCCAGATCCGGCGGCGCTGGATGAACAGCGAGCCGATCAGGCCGAGGATCGCGAGCACGCCGCCGCTCAGGGCGATCGCGTTGCCCGGACGGTGCGAGATGTTGAAGCTGGCCCACTGCTTGTAGCCCTCGAAGGTCACCGAGCCGTAGCCGTCGGGCAGGTCCCAGGCCTCGCCGGGCTTGAGCCGGGCCCTGGCCGGCTGGCCGTCCTGGGTGAGCTGGGTGAGCTTGCGGGTGTTGAGCTGGTAGACGTTCTGCGGCAGGCCGGAGTCGGTGCCGAGGTCGCCGGCGAAGGCGTTCAGCACGAGTTCGGGCTCGGCGTCACCGGGGAACAGCGAGACCGGGCCGGTGCCCTCGAAGCTCAGCGGGGCGGTCGGCAGGAAGAAGCCGGAGAAGCCCATCTGGGTCTTGTTGCCGTCGGGGCCCACGCCGTAGTCGGAGACCTTCACGACACCGGTGGAGGTCAGGTTGCCGTCCTGCGGCAGGAACGGGACGGCGCCGCGGTAGACGACCTCGCCCTTGCCGTTCTTGACGCTGACGAACGGGGCGTAGCCGTGGCCGATCAGGTAGACCTTGCTGCCGCCGATCTCCAGCGGGTGGTTGACCTCGATCGTCGACTTCTTCAGCTTCGACTGGTCGCTGCCCTCGTAGTACTCGACGTTCGCGGTGAACTGCCGGGCGGCGCCGATCTGGTCGCCCTTGGTCTGGAACTTCGAGGTGAAGCTGTCCAGCTTCAGGTAGAAGGGGTCGAGGTCCTGGTTGCCGTAGAACCGGGTGCCGTTGAAGTCGTCGAGCTGGGTGATGGTGTTGGAGTAGCCCTCGCCCTGGACCATCAGCTTGCCGCCGGTGCCCGAGGCCAGGCTGGCCCAGGCGAAGCCGCCGAGCAGCGCGAACAGCGACAGGTGGAACAGCAGGTTGCCGACCTCGCGCAGGTAGCCCTTCTCGGCCGCCACCGCGCCGCCGGACAGGTGGGCGCGGAAGCCGCGCTTGCGCAGCAGCCGGTGCGCGGCGGCGTTCACCGCGTCGGCGTCCGCCTCGGTGCGCCAGGCCGCGTGGACCGGCATCCGGGTCAGGTTGCGCGGCGCGGCCGGCGGCTGGGAGCGCAGCACGCCGACGAACTGCCAGGTGCGCGGGACGATGCAGCCGGCCAGCGACACGAACAGCAGGATGTAGATCGCGGAGAACCAGACCGAGCTGTAGACGTCGAACAGCTGGAGCTTCTCGTAGATCGGCGCGACCGTGGCGTGCTGCGCCTTCCAGGCCTCGACCTTCAGCTGGCCCTGGCCGTTCTGGTACTGCGGGATCAGCGAGCCGGGGATGGCGGCCAGCGACAGCAGGAAGAGCAGGATCAGGGCGACCCGCATCGAGGTCAGCTGGCGCCACATCCAGCGCGCCCAGCCGAACGCCCCTATGCCGGTCGGTCCGTCGGACTCGACCGGCGCGGTGCTGAGCCGCTCGGCGGCGACGTCGTCCGGCGCCGGGGGCTGCTCGGTCTCGGTCGTGGTGTTGCTCACGGTCAGATTCCGATCTGGAAGTCGGCGGTCCAGGACTGCAGCTGGCTCAGCATCGAGTCCCAGATCCCGGTGACGAGCAGCAGACCGACCGCGACGAGCATGCCGCCGCCGATCCTCATGACGAGCGGGTAGTGCCGCTTGACCCAGCCGAAGGCGCCCAGCGCCCGGCGGAAGGCCAGCGCGGCCACGATGAACGGTACGCCGAGGCCCAGGCAGTAGAAGGTCATCAGCAGGGCGCCGCGCGCGGCGTCGGCCTGGTTCAGGGCGAGGTTCTGGACGGTCGCCAGGGTCGGGCCGATGCAGGGGGTCCAGCCGACGCCGAAGACCACGCCCAGCAGCGGCGCGCCGAGCAGGCCGACCGACGGCCGGCGGTGGGAGCGCACCTCGCGCATGCTCAGACCGGGGACGAGGCCCATGAAGGCGAGGCCCATCACGATCGTCACCGCCCCGAGCACGATCGAGATGACCCGCTTGTGCTCCTGGAGGGTGTCGCCGAACTGCCCGAACAGCGCCCCGCCCGAGACGAACACGGCGGTGAAGCCGAGGATGAACAGCGTCGCCCCGAGCAGCATCCGGCCGCGCCGCGCGCCGCGCGCGTCCGCGAGGTCGGCGGCGGAGAAGCCGGTCACGTACGACAGGTAGCCGGGAACGAGCGGCAGCACGCAGGGCGAGAAGAACGACACCAGTCCGGCCGCCAGCGCGATCGGCGCGGCGACCAGCAGCGCTCCGCTCTGGAGGGTCCCGGTGTTGTCGGCGAGTTGTTGCGGCAGGCTCACTGCTTCTGCTCCGCGACCACCGGCTGGAGGATCGACTCCAGCGCGTCCTCGGTGGTGCCGCCGACGGCGCGGGCGGCCAGCTTGCCGTCCCGGTCGACGATCAGGGTGGTCGGGATGGACTGCGGGTTGAGGCTGCCCTTGGGGAACTTGAGCAGCTGGGTGCCGGCCGGGTCGAAGAGGCTCGGGTAGGTGACGCCCTGCTCCTGCTCGAAGCGGACGGCGTTCTGCTTCTCGGTGTCCCGGGTGTTGATGCCGAGGAACTGGACGCCCTGGTCCTTGTACTTCTCCGAGACGTTCTGGAGGCTCTTGGCCTCGGCCCGGCACGGGCCGCACCAGGAGCCCCAGACGTTCAGCACGACGACCTTGCCCCGGTAGTCGGAGAGCTTGGCCGGGGTGCCCTCCAGGGTGTCCCCGGAGATGTCCGGCGCGTCCCCGCGCTTCCCGGCGTCCGCCTTCGACAGGTTGGTGCCCTTGACCGTGACGAAGCCGACCTGGCCCTCGCCGCCGCCCGACGAGCCCGAGGAGGAACAGCCGGTGAGGGCGAGCGCAGCGGCGGCGACGGTGGCGGCGGCTGCTGCGGCGACACGGGGACGGGGGCGCGTCATGGCAGACATGTGAAAAGTTTCGCATGGAGTTCCGGGCCGGTTCGCCGGGGTCCTCCCTTGCGCGTCGCACCCCTTCTGACCTGCGACGAAATCGGGTCACCCGGCAGTCGCCGGGTGACCCGAAGTCATACTTACACGCCGCTTACGGGAGGCTAGGCGCCGAAGCTCTTGCCCACCGGCTTGTCGCCCTTGCGGCCCTTGCCCACCAGGTGCGCGGGCAGCAGGTCGCGGGCCGGCTCGCGGTAGCCGACCGAGACGATCCGGTCGCCCTCGAAGGTGAAGCTGGTCAGCGAGGCCAGCGAGCACTGCCGGTTGCGCGGGTCGTGCCAGAGCCGGCGGCGCTCGGCGAAGGAGCGGAGGATCCAGATCGGCAGCTGGTGGCTGACGCAGACCGCCTCGTGCCCGCGCGCGGCGTCCCGGGCCGCGCCGATCGCGCCCATCATCCGCACCGCCTGGTCGAGGTACGGCTCGCCCCAGGACGGCTTGAACGGGTTGGTGAGGTACTTCCAGTAGCCCGGGTTCCGCAGCGAACCGTCGCCGACCCCGAAGGTCTTGCCCTCGAAGACGTTCTCCGCCTCGATCAGCCGCGTGTCCACCGCGATGTCCAGGCCGTGCGCCTCGGCGATCGGCGCGGCGGTCTCCTGGGCCCGCTCCAGCGGGGAGGCCACCACGTGGGTGACGTCCCGGTCGGCCAGGTCCTCGGCGACCCGCTCGGCCATCTTCCGGCCCAGCTCGGACAGGTGGTAGTCCGGCAGGCGCCCGTACAGGACGCCCTCCGGGTTGTGCACCTCGCCGTGCCGCATCACGTGGACGACGGTGATCTCTTTGGCGCTCACTTCTCGACTACTCCTGGGAATCGGGGTACGGGCCGCGGCGGTCAGGCCGTGGCGGCGGCAGCGGCGCGCGCGGCGGCCGGCAGGGCGGCGGCGATCCGCTCGATCGCCCGCTCGTCGTGGGCCGCCGAGACGAACCAGGACTCGAAGGCGGACGGCGGCAGGTAGACGCCCTCGGCCAGCATCGCGTGGAAGAAGGCGGTGAAACGGTACGCCTCCTGGGTCCTGGCCTCGTCATAGTTGGTGACCGGGGCCTCGGTGAAGAACACCGAGAACATGTTCCCGGCGGTCTGCAGCCGGTGCGCGACGCCCTCCTTGGCGAGCGCGTCGGCGACCAGGCCGGAGACCTCGGCGGCGACCTTGTCCACCGTCGCGTACGCCTCGTCGGTGCAGCCGCGCAGCTGGGCCAGGCCCGCCGCGGTGGCGACCGGGTTCCCGGACAGGGTGCCCGCCTGGTAGACCGGGCCGGCCGGGGCCAGGTGCGCCATCACGTCGGCGCGGCCGCCGAAGGCCGCGGCCGGGAAGCCGCCGCCCATGACCTTGCCGAAGGTCAGCAGGTCCGGCGCCCAGCCCTCGTGCGCCGCCTCCAGGCCGTACCAGCCGGCCTTGGAGACGCGGAAGCCGGTCATCACCTCGTCGGAGATGAACAGCGCGCCGTTCTCCCGGCAGAGCCGGGCCAGGCCGCCGTTGAAGCCGGGCAGCGGCGGGACGACGCCCATGTTGCCGGGCGAGGCCTCGGTGATCACGCAGGCGATCTCGCCCGGGTGGGCGGCGAACGCCTGCTCGACGGCGGCCAGGTCGTTGTACGGCAGCACGATGGTGTCGCCGGCCTGGGCGCCGGTGACGCCCGGGGTGTCCGGCAGGCCGAAGGTGGCCACGCCGGAACCGGCGGCGGCCAGCAGCGCGTCCACGTGACCGTGGTAGCAGCCGGCGAACTTCACCACCTTCGCGCGGCCGGTGAAGCCGCGGGCCAGCCGGATCGCGGACATGGTGGCCTCGGTGCCGGAGGAGACCAGGCGGACCTGCTCGACCGGGGCGACCCGGGCGACGATCTCCTCGGCCAGCTCGACCTCGCCCTCGCCGGGGGTGCCGAAGGAGGTGCCGCGGGAGACGGCCCGCTGGACGGCGTCGATCACCGCGGGGTGCGCGTGGCCGAGGATCATCGGACCCCACGAGCACACCAGGTCGACGTACTCGCGGCCGTCGGCGTCGGTGAGGTAGGGACCGGTGCCGGACACCATGAAGCGCGGCGTGCCGCCGACCGCGCGGAAGGCGCGCACCGGGGAGTTGACGCCGCCGGGCGTCACCACGGAGGCGCGGTCGAACAGCGACTGGGACTGGGGGGCTTCGTAGGGGTAGCTCACAAAAGACATGGTCTCAAATCGTGTCCTCACGCTCTGCATGTCCGACCCGATCATCTGGAACGATGATCCGGGCACCGTTGTCTGTACGGTTGTCCGTACAGCAGGGGCCGCTGACTTCACCGGACCGGGGACCAGTCAGACTGTGTACACAGAGTGCACAGGACCTCCGGTCTGTGTGCAGGGGTGTGGAGAGGACTGCCGCGTACCGCGAATGGGTACGGCGGCGCATGACGGGTAAGGAGCACGTCCGGTGGGCGCCGGACGTGCGGGGGTCTGTCGATTCCGGCGAATTCCGGTGAGGATGGTCCGAGTGTCCGAGGCGCAGGACGGTTACGACGAGGCCGCGGGGGGCTCCCGCAGGCCCGCCGAGACCGCACGCGGGGGTACGGGAGCGGGTACGGGTCGTGGTCGTCGCGGCGGTGAGAGGCGGGGTGAGGGACGCGTGGGGGTGACCTACAAGTACTTCGGAGCCCCGGACCGCGCGACGGCCGCCAGAGTCCCCACCGCCCTCGGGCCGGGCGGGCTCGGCCTGGAGGCCGGCGAGCTCGGCGCACTGGGCCGCCTCGGCGACCTGATGGAGACCAGCGGCTCCCCCACCGGCCACCTCTCCACCAAGATCAAACCGGAGACGATGAGCGCCATGGTGCTCACCGGCATCCAGGGCGTCCCGCTGCACCAGGTGCCGCCGCTGGAACTGGTGGTGCTGCACCCCGACTACGCCGTCGTCCAGCTCCCCCACAACGTCGTCGAGCCGCTGCGCAAGGCCGACGAGACCGAGCTCGGCGCCGCCGCCTTCATCTGGTCCACCGTGCCGGACCGGCGCGGGCCGCGGGACGCGTTCGTGATCTACAGCATGCTGCACGAGTGGCAGGACTTCGCCAACCGGCTGCACGAGGCCGGGCACCAGCTGTACTGCCTGGTCTGGCCGTAGCACCCCGGGGTCCGGTCCGCCGTTCGAACGCGGGCCGGATCCAGGCTGACCCTTCGAACACCGGTCGCATTCAAGCGAGTTGACGGACGGTCAGTTCTCGCACCCGGTCGACCACGGGACGGTGGCGGCGAGCCCGCGGAAGCGGTCCGGGGCGGGCGGCCGACGACTATCCCCGGGAGCGGCGGGCGCGGCGGACGGTGCGTTCGACCTCGACGGGCTCCGCGAGGTGGCCGTCCACCAGGTGGGTCAAGGCCGAGAGGAACACCTCGCGCTCGGGCTGCGGCAGCGACTCCAGCAGCTCGCGGTGCACCCGGTCGGCGATCGCGCTGCCCCGCACCACGGCCCGCTCGCCCGCCTCGGTGACCGAGACGATCCGGGCCCGCCGGTCGGTCGCGGACGGGCGGCGCTCGGCCAGGCCCGCCTTCTCCAGCTCGTCGACGGTGACCACCATGGTCGTCTTGTCCAGGTCCGCCAGCTCGGCCAGCTGGATCTGGGTGCGCTCGCCCGCCCGCGCGTGGAACAGCACGCAGTAGGCGCGCGGGGTGATCCCGAGCTCGGTGAAGGCGGCCGCCATCCGGGTGGCCAGCACGTGGCTCGCGTGGTCCATCAGCCCGGAGATGTCGCGGATCTGGCGCACGGGCGGCGGGGTCGTCGTCATACGTCCGAGGTTAGCAACGGCCCGTCTGCTGCCGGATGATCCCGTTGCCAACCAACGCCGGGTCTACGGGATGCCCAACTCGAACAGCGCATAGCCCGCGTACCAGCCCGCCGCGAGGACCGGCATGGCCAGCAGCCCGGCCAGCGAGGAGGTCCGCAGCTTGCGCAGCGCCACCGCCAGGCCGATGCAGAGCGGGAAGGCGGGCAGCAGGTAGCGCGAGATGTTGCCGAAGATCTGGTTGCTGCTCAGCGCGGTGATGATGGTGAGCGCGGTGTAGACCCACAGCACCAGCGGCGGCCGGGTGCGCCAGAGCAGCACCAGCAAGCCGGGCAGGGCGATCAGCAGGGCGATCGCGATCAGGTCCGGGACGGGGTTGGACTGCCAGAAGTCCCAGTGGCCGGTGATCACGTCCATGATCGTGCGCAGGGTGGAGGCGCCGCCGTCGAAGTAGCGGTTCCAGGCGCCCTGCTGGAGCTTGAAGTAGCCGCCCCAGTCGCCCATCTTCCAGCCGACCCAGGCGACGTAGCCGATCAGGCCCCACGGGGTGATCAGCATCGCGGTCAGCGGGCGGGCCACCCCGTCGGTGCGGCGGACCAGCGCGACCAGCGCGGCGATCGAGACGGCGGCGATCAGCGCGGCGGCGGTCGGCCGGTTGAGGCCCGCCACCAGCGCCAGCAGGCCGGCCGCCACCCAGCGGCGGGTCATCACGCAGTAGCAGGCCCAGGCGGACAGCGCGACGAACAGCGAGTCCGAGTAGACCGCCCACTCCACGCCGGAGCCCGGGAACAGGCCCCAGAGCACCGCGGCGATCACGCCCGCCCGGAAGCCGCCCAGCCGCTCGGCGACCGCGAAGATCCCGGCCGCGGCGACCAGCGAGGCGATCACCGAGACGACGATCCCGGAGCCGTACGGGCCGAGCCCGGTGACGGCGCCGACCAGCCGCATCAGCCAGGGGTAGAGCGGGAAGAAGGCGGCCGAGTTCTCGTAGTAGGTGGCCAGCGGGAAGCCGTGCAGCGGGATCAGCTGCGGGTTGTACCCGTTCTCGGCGATCCGCTGGTACCAGATGCCGTCCCAGGTGCCCAGCACGTCCCAGGCGTGGGCGCCGCCGCCGCGGCCCGGCTGCTTCTTCAGGTAGTCGCCGGTGTGCGAGAGCAGCAGCAGGAAGACGGTCAGGCCGATGGCCTTGACCACCGCGTACGCGCCCAGCGCGGGCGCGAAGCGGTCCACCAGTGCCCCGAACCGTCCGGACGCCGGGCCCGTCCGTTCCTCGGGGGCCTCCGCGGGCGCCGCCCCGGGCGCTCCGGGCTGGGTGCTGGACGACTCGGTGCTCGATGCCGTGCTCATCTGGTCTGGGTACTCCCCGCCCCGCTCGTGGTCCGCGCGGCTCCGGCGCAACGATTTTCCCGTGAGCCTACGGCACGACCCCGAACCGACGGCCCCTGGCGCCCTCCGGACCGGCGCGCAGCACCACGCCACCCGTGCCGAGCACCACACCGGCCCGGTCGTGCACGCGGCCGCCGCCGCCCGGGTGGGGGCGGCGGCGGCCGGGGCCTCAGGACGTGCGGGGCGGATCAGCCGTGGACGTAGACGATGCCGAGCTTGGTGAGCTGCCAGAGCTGGTCGGCGGCGCCGGTGTCGGCGGCGAGTTCGACGTACGGGTTGCCCTTGGCGTCGAGGGTGGCGCCGGCGGCCAGGACCTTGCCCTGGTCCTGGGAGTCGGCGATCTTGTAGCGGCCGTTGCCGGCCGGCTTGAACACCCAGTGCTGGTTGCCGCCGCCGGTGCAGCCCCACTGCTGGATCCGGGTGCCGGGGGCGGTGGAGGCGGCGTTGGCGTCCAGGCACATGTTCCGGTTGCCGCTGAAGTCGAGCTCGTAGCTGCCGCCGGCCTTGGCCTCCAGGACGAAGGACTGGTTGAGCCCGCCGGTGGCCGGATAGGTGATCGCGGCCCGGCCGTTGGTCGAGTCGCCGTAGCTGCCGCCGCCGGTGAGGTCGAGCGCGTTGCCGCTGGCCGCGTTGGTCAGCTGGTACCAGGCGCCGTCCTCGGGGACGTCGCCGAACGGCTGTCCGGGCGTGAGCGGCTGGATCGAGGTGGTGTTCTGCTGGTTGAGGGTGCAGTACGCCTGCGCCAGCTCCGGCCGGGCGTAGAACTGGCCGAGGCAGACGCCCTCGCCGCGGTAGCCGGCCACCCGCAGGTGGTACGACTGGCGGACCATGTTCATGCACAGCCCGGGGATGCCGATCTGCGAGTCGCAGCCGTTGCGCACCCACTCGGAGAGGTTGATGACGTCCCCGTTGGTGTACTCGTACGGGGAGCTCGTCCACTCCGCGCAGACCTCGTGGCCGAAGGCGACCCGCCGCTGGTCGAGGTACCGGACGCCGGGCACCTGCTCGGCCGCGCCGCGCAGCGCGTCGCTGAGCGTCGGCACCACCCAGTTGTGGCCCCAGGCGAGGTCCTCGGGGAAGGCCGGGCAGCCGTCGGCGACCTTGCCGAGGTAGTCGTTGCGCCGGATGTCCGGGGTGATCGGGTTGAAGTACGACTGGTAGACCAGCTGGTACGAGGAGTCGGCGTAGCCGGCCCGGCGCATGGTCTGACGGATGTTCTGGAGCGCCGCGACCACCTTGGGCTGGACGCCCTTGGCGCGCCGGCGGATCTCGTCGCTGCCGATGGTGTCCCGGCAGCCCTGGTCCTTGGGGATCGGGAAGTACTGCGCGAGGCAGTGCATCATGATGCCGCTGAAGTCGAAGTCGTCGTTGGCGCCGATCGTGACGACGACCATCTTGACGTCGTACTTCGCCGCCGTGTCGGCCAGCTTGACGTCCTGCTTGGGCTCGCCGAAGTCGCCGCTGCCGGGGCCGGTGACCTTCGCCAGCTCCGGGTCGCTGACCAGGTCGCCGGTCTGGGCTCCGGAACAGGCGAGGTCGATCGGGGTGACCCCGGGGATGTCGGTGACGAAGATCTCCGACTTGGGGTGGCGGTGGCAGTAGTTGGTGGGGCTGTCCGTCTCCGGGAAGTAGCCGTCGTTGGTGTCGGTGCCGGCGCCCTCCCCGGAGATGGCGCTGTCGCCGAGGGCGACGACCGCGGCCGGCCGGGTGGCCGCGGGCGCGGCCGGGGCGGGGTCGGCCAGGGCGGCGGGGGCGCCGGCCAGGCCGAGGGTGGCGAGGAGGGTTCCGGTGGCGAGCAGTGCGGCGCACCGGGAGGACCCGGTGCGTGTCCGCCGCGCCGCCGACCGTGGGGACCTGGTCACACGCGTCTCCTTGCGGGGGTGGGGGGCCGCCCGGGCGGGGCGCCGAGCGGCGCGGAGCAAGAGAGGAGCAGGAAAGGTGAGCAGGTCTCGCATTCTAGGTACTGACAAGTAACGCAACAAGGCTTGTGACACCACCGGGAACTGACGGGGCGTCGCCGCCCCGGCACGACGAAGAGCCGCCGCCCCACGCCCCAGGAGGGAAGCGCGGAACGGCGGCTCGCACCGGCCGAACCGGGTGCGGGCTCAGCCCACGTTGGCGCACTTGTTGCCGAAGGCCGGGTTCAGCAGGCCGATGATGTCGATGGTGTTGCCGCAGACGTTGACCGGAACGTGCACCGGGACCTGGATCTGGTTGCCCGAGATGACACCGGGGGAACCGGCGGCAACGCCCTGGGCGCCGGAGCTGGCCATCGCGGTACCGGCGCCGGTGGCAACGATGCCCACCACGGCCGCGCCGACAGCGGCGGTCTTCTTGATGCTCATACGAGCCTCCTGACTGTTCGACAGATATGCACGGGGAGTGCGACATCTAGAACGAGACCCCACCGGACCGGTTGCGACGCTCCCCGCACTGTCACCCATCCGGCGCAACGGCGCCGCGGACCGGGCATTCGGGTGATCGGAGGGTCCGACCGTTTCCCCGCCCGCGGTGCCTCGTTCTCCCTGATGGAACCCGGTCTCCACCGGCCCCTACGCACGAATCGAGTACCGCCCATGCGCAAGCACGCCCACGCCGTCCTCGGCATCGCGGCCACCGGCGGCTCGGTCGGCGCGGCGGGCCTCCCCTACCCGGCGTCCGGCAATCCGTGCCGGAACGCCTGACCGGAATTCCAACCGTCGCGCCTTTGTCCGAAGCCTTTCCCGGCCGTGCGGGAATCGCTTCGCGGGGCACCGCGACACGGCGGCCGCGGCCACGCCCGAGCCATGGGCGGAACACGCCGGTGTGCGCCGCCCGAGTGACAATCACGGAAATCCCTACAGCCTTCGGGTGAGTATTCGTGCTCGCCCGACTCCCGACATTTCCCTTCCGTCGGGCAGAAATCGGAGGAATGACATGCGCAACTTCAAGAAGGCCGCCGTCCTGTCGCTGGCCGCCAGCGGCCTGGTGCTCGGCGCCGCCGGCGGTGCGGTCGCCAGCTCCGGTGCCGAGGGCGTCGCCGCCGGTTCCCCCGGTGTGCTCTCCGGCAACCAGATCCAGATCCCGATCCACATCCCGATCAACCTGTGCGGCAACAGCATCGACATCATCGGCCTGCTGAACCCGGCCTTCGGCAACCAGTGCGCCAACGTCGGCTGAACCCGCGGTCGCCACGTCGGCGACAGCTGATTCACCCGAGCCCGTGCCGCGCCCCGCAGCGCCGGGGCGCGGCACGCTCCACCCGTGTGTGATCGAGGAGATCAACCCCCCATGCAGAACATGAAGAAGGCCGCCGTCCTCTCCGCCGCCGCCGCCGGCCTGGTGCTGGGCGCGGCGGGCTCCGCCGCCGCCAGCGCCGGCGCCGAGGGCGTGGCCGCCAACTCCCCCGGTGTCGTCTCGGGCAACCAGATCCAGATCCCGGTGCACGTGCCGATCAACCTGTGCGGCAACAGCATCAACGTCGTCGGCCTGCTGAACCCGGCCTTCGGCAACGCCTGCGCCAACGTCGAGGCCGTCCCGCAGCCCGCGGACGACTGCTGATCCCGATCGGCACGCGTACCGGCCGTCCTGCCCCCCGACCAGTCGGCCGGGGGGCAGTTCGGCGTCTCCGGACAACCGTCCGGTACCTCCGATCCACCGAAGGGTGATCACGATGGTTTCGAAGAAGAGCGCGGCCGGCCTGGCCGCCGCCGTGGGTGCCGCGGTGCTGCTCGGCGCCGGTTCGGCGCAGGCCGCCACCGCCCCGGGTGAGGCCCCGGCCGGCCCGGCCAAGCTGACCAAGACCGACCTGGGCCAGGCGCTGGGCGGGACGACCACCGGCCTCGGCTACGGCGTCGCGCCGATCAAGAGCCTGCGGCTGGACCCGTGGGCGAACTCCTCGGCCGACTTCCTCAACAACGGCGCGGCCCTCCAGCCGGACCAGGGCCTGCCCGCGATCGGCACCGGGACGCTCACCGGCCCGCTGAGCGCCGGCGGCGGCGTCAAGGACCTCCCGCTGGTCGGCGGGCTGACCGGCGTCCTGCCGGGCTGAGCGCCCCACCGGGCGCGCGAGAGCCCGGCATCCCGCCGCGCGGCCGGGGTGCCGGGCTCTCGTACCGGATGGGATCCCGGGGTCAGAGCCGGGTCAGAGCTGGGTCAGGTCGGTCAGGCCGGTCTGCCCCACCACGGTGGTGGCGGTCGTGGTGGTGGTCCCGGCCAGGGCGCCCGCCGTGTCGGTGAGCGAGAGCCGGCTGTCGTCGCCGCCGAGGCTGGCCTTGGCCCCGGGGATCACCTGCACCGCGCCGGAGACCAGCCGCGGGTCGATCTCGTCCACCTTCAGCCGGCCGTCGGCGAGCTGGCCGGCGCCGTCCCGGGCGAGCGAGAGCGGCTGCCCGAGGGTGAGCCCGGGGGTCTTGGCGTGCAGCGGCGCGGCCGGGGCGTCCAGCAGCACCTTGCCGAGGTCGGCGCCCTGGTCGACCAGCGGGAGCGGCAGCTCGGCCTTGGCGCTCGGACCAACCTTGCCGGTGGTCAGCTGGGGGACGATCTGCTCCGGGAGCAGCGCCCCGTCGGAGCTGGTGGTCCGGCCGGGCGCCGGCGGCATGAGCAGCGAGGTCGGGATGCCGGCCGTGAGGCGGCTGCCCAGTGGGGCGAGCGGGATGTCCGCGGGGACCTGCTGGGTGGCCAGCGAGTCCTCCAGGGCACCCACCTGGTCGGGGCCGATCGGGGCGGCGGCAGAGGCCGCCCCCTGGGAGGCGAGCACACCGGCACCGACCGCCAGCAGCATCACGCCGGCCCGCTTGGAGAACTTCATGCTTTTCACCGTTCTGCTGTCCGTACTGGGGATCACTGGGAGCGGCTGCGGGGGCGCAGCCGGAAAGCGTTCTGCTCAACGAGTGACCGGGAGCTCGGATTGCGGCCGTTAACCGGTTCGGCTTAATAATCCGACCGGATTCCGTTGACCGTCGCGCCTCCGGGACTCTTTTCCAGAATCCCCGTAACCTTCCGTGCCGTCATTCTTTGATCTGAACGTCAGTGACTGCCGACCGGGTCTGAGCGTTCTCAGCGCCGTACGCAAGGAATCCAAAGAGCATTTCAGAGAGGGATCTCCCATGATCCAGAAGTCCTTCGCCGCCGCCGGCCTGGCCGTCGCCGCGCTGGCCGGTGCCGCCGGCCCGGCCTCGGCCATCGGTGACGCGGACGGCGCCGCCGCCTCGATCGAGGGCAACGGCGGCACCAACTTCACGGGCACGGTCGGGAACAACAGCCCGAACTTCCACTTCCTGGACAACCCGAACATCTGCCTGCCGGAGATCCACAACATCGCCGTCGGCGTGCTCGGTGTGGCAGTCCCGGTCGAGGTCCCGATCGCCAACAACGGCGGTCGGCAGTACTGCACCGTCGGCCAGGGCACCCAGAGCCAGGGCGACGGCGGCGTGTCCCACCTGATCGGCTGATCGGTCGCCGCCCTGATCTCCCTGCACCACCCGCTGTTCCACCTTCGAATCGCCCCCCGATTCACCCCGAGAGGAAAACCAGAAATGATCAAGAAGTCCCTCGCCGCCGCCGGCCTGGCCGCCGCCGCCCTCGCGATGTCCGCCGGCTCGGCCTCCGCCATCGTCGACTCGGACGGCGCCGCCACCTCCGTCCAGGGCAACGGCGGCACCAACCACACCGGCACCGCCGGCAACGGCAGCCCGAACAGCCACGTTCTGGACAACCCGAACATCTGCCTGCCGGAGGTCCACAACATCGCGGTCGCCGTCATCGGCATCGCGGTTCCGGTCGAGGTCCCGGTCCTGAACAACCAGCCGAAGCAGATCTGCAACGTCGGCCAGAACACCCAGTCCACGGGCGACGCGGGTGTCTCGCACCTGATCGGCTGATCACGGGGCACGGCACGGTCGGAGGGCCCGGGGAGGAACACCTCCCCGGGCCCTCCGGGCTGTGCGGACGAAGTGTCCGGCCGACCGCCGCAGCGCGGTCCGGCCGGGTGAGCGGCGGGCCGGTCCGGACCGCCGGATGTGAACACGTGTCAGAGCGCCCGCGGGGGCGCTCCCAGAGAGAGGGCAGTTCCATGAAGAGCAAGCTGGCCAAGGCCGCCCTGACCGCCGCCGCCGCACTGGCGCTCGCCGGTGCCGCCACCCCGGCCTTCGCCCACGTGGGCTTCGTCGGCGGCGGCGAGCTCGTCGCCTCCGCCGACCAGCCGTTCCTGGCCGGCGGGGGCTTCGGCCTCGCCCACGCCGGGGACACCGCCGCCGGCGGCTTCGGCGGCGGCGCCGCCACCTCGACCGACCTGGTCGGCGGCGGCGCGGGCTTCGGGCACGCCGGCGACGTGGGCTTCTGAGGCCTGCCGGACACGGCCTAGCGGGAACCGGGAAGGCCGGGCCGCTCCCCCACGGGAGCGGCCCGGCCTTCCGCCGTACGGGGTCCGCTACTTGAGCAGCGCGGCGGCTTCGAGCGCCCAGTAGGTGAGGATCTGCTCGGCGCCCGCGCGGCGGATCGAGGTGAGCGTCTCCATGATCATCCGCTCCCGGTCGATCCAGCCGTTCGCGGCGGCCGCCTCGACCATCGCGTACTCGCCGGACACCTGGTACGCGGAGACCGGCACCGGGGAGGCGTCGGCGACCTGGCGCAGGATGTCCAGGTAGGCCATGGCCGGCTTGACCATCACCATGTCGGCGCCCTCGGCGAGGTCCTGCTCCAGCTCGCGCAGCGCCTCGCGGGCGTTGGCCGGGTCCTGCTGGTAGGACTTGCGGTCGCCCTTGAGCGAGGAGCCGACGGCCTCGCGGAACGGGCCGTAGAAGGCCGAGGCGTACTTGGCGGTGTAGGCGAGGATGCCCACGTCCTGGTGCCCGGCCTCGTCCAGCGCCCGCCGGACCACGGCGATCTGGCCGTCCATCATGCCGGACGGGCCGACCAGGTGGACGCCGGCGTCGGCCTGCACCCGGGCCATCTCGGCGTAGCGCTCCAGGGTGGCGTCGTTGTCGACGCTGCCGTCGGCGGCCAGCACGCCGCAGTGGCCGTGGTCGGTGTACTCGTCCAGGCAGAGGTCCGACATGACCACCAGGGAGTCGCCGACCTCGGAGACCACGTCCCGGATCGCCTGCTGGAGGATGCCGTCCGGGTTGGTGCCCTCGCTGCCGACGGCGTCCTGCACCTCCGGGACGCCGAACAGCATGAGGCCGCCCAGGCCCGCCTCGGCCGCCTCCACCGCGGCCTTGCGCAGGGTGTCCCGGGTGTGCTGGACCACGCCCGGCATCGACGTCACCGGGACGGGCTCGCTGACGCCCTCGCGGACGAACAGCGGCAGGATCAGCTCCGCCGGGTGCAGCCGGGTCTCGGCCACCAGCCGGCGCATCGCCGGGCTCTGGCGCAGCCGGCGGGGGCGAACGTACGGGAATTCAGCGGACACGGCTTCTCTCTCCGAACGGTTGTGCAGTGCCGGGGGCGACGAACGGCCGCCCCCGGCAGCATAGTTAAGAATCCTCAGCGGGCCTTGCGACGCGAGCCGGGGCGGCGCTCGCTGGGCCGGTAGACCGGCTCACCGGCGGCCGTCGCGGTGTCCCGGCGCTTGGCACCGAAGTCCGCCAGCGCCTGGGCCAGCGCGGCCGCCGACGGCGCCGGGGCCATCACGTCGACCCGCAGGCCGTGCTCCTCGGCGGTCTTGGCGGTCGCCGGGCCGATGCAGGCGATGACCGTGACGTTGTGCGGCTTGCCCGCGATGCCGACCAGGTTCCGGACGGTCGAGGACGAGGTGAACAGCACCGCGTCGAAGCCGCCGCCCTTGATCGCCTCGCGGGTCTCGGCCGGCGGCGGCGAGGCGCGCACCGTCCGGTACGCCGTCACGTCGTCGACCTCCCAGCCCAGCTCGACCAGGCCGGCCACCAGGGTCTCGGTGGCGATGTCGGCGCGCGGCAGCAGCACCCGGTCGATCGGGTCGAAGACCGGGTCGTACGGCGGCCAGTCCTCCAGGAGCCCGGCCGCGGACTGCTCGCCGGAGGGCACCAGGTCCGGCTTCACGCCGAAGTCCACCAGGGCCTGCGCGGTGGTCTCGCCGACCGCCGCGACCTTGATCCCGGCGAACGCGCGGGCGTCCAGGCCGTACTCCTCGAACTTCTCCCGGACGGCGCGCACCGCGTTCACCGAGGTGAAGGCGATCCACTCGTAGCGGCCGGTGACCAAGCCCTTGATGGCCCGCTCCATCTGCTGCGGGGTGCGCGGCGGCTCGACCGCGATGGTCGGCACCTCCTGCGGCACCGCGCCGTACGAGCGCAGCTGCTCGGACAGGCCGGTGGCCTGCTCCTTGGTGCGCGGCACGAGGACGTTCCAGCCGAACAGCGGCTTGGTCTCGAACCACGAGTGCGAGGCCCGGTGGGCGACCTGCTCGCCCACCACGGCTATCACCGAGGTGGCCGGGTCGACCGGGGCGGAGACCGGCGAGGGCAGCACCCGGGCGGCCTTCAGGTCCGCCGCGATGCCGGACAGCGAGGAGGTGAAGGTCCGCTGGCGGGTGGTGGTGCCGGAGAGCGTGGCGCTCAGCGCCGACTCCGGCTTGCGGCCGCCCGCGACCAGCGCGGCGGCGGTGGCGGGCAGCTGGCCCAGGGTGGTGCGGACCACCAGGGTGGTCTCCGGCGCGCCCAGGTCGACCGGGCTGCCGGCCAGCAGCGCGGCGCCGTCCACGAAGCGCACGTCGGTACCGGAACCGGCGCGCAGCGGGACACCCGCGTACGCCGGGACGCCGACCGACTGGGCGACGCCCGGGATCACCTCGAACGGGATCCCGTCGCCCGCGCAGCTGAGCATCTCCTCGGCGGCGCAGCCGTCCAGGCCGGGGTCGCCGTCGACGGTGCGCACCACGTGCTTGCCGGAGCGGACGGCCTCGGCGACCACCTTGGCCAGGTCGAAGTCGGCGCCCTCGGCGGCGGGGGCGTGCACCTGCACGCCGGCCGGACAGTGGCTGCGCACGGCGGCGGCGGTCAGCGGGTCGGCGACCAGCACGTCGGCGGTGGACAGCACCTCGACCGCGCGCAGGGTCAGCAGCCCCGGGTCCCCGGGGCCCGCGCCCAGGAAGGTGCACCGTCCGGTGGCGGGCTGTCCCGCCGGGAACAGGGCGTCGGTGGCGGCGGTGGTGGGGCTCATCGGGCTCGCTCCCCCATCAGGGCGGCCGCGCCCGCGGCGAGCAGCCGGTCAGCCAGCGTGCGGCCGAGGGCCGCCGCCCGCTGCTCGGCGGTCTCGTCGAGGACGATCGGACCGTTGGCGGACATCTTCAGCAGGGCGGTTCCGTCGGGGTCGCCGACCACGCCGTCCAGCCGCAGCTCGTTCTCCCGGCCCCAGGTGGCCAGCGCGGCCACCGGTGCCGAGCAGCCGGCCTCCAGGGTGGCCAGCAGGGCGCGCTCGGCGGCCACGGCGACCCGGGTGGGGGCGTGGTCCAGCGCGGCGAGCGCGGCGGTCAGCTCCTCGTCGGCGGTGGTGCACTCGATCGCGAGCGCACCCTGGCCGGGGGCCGGGATCATCACCTCGGTGTCGAGGTGCTGGGATATCTCGGCGCTGCGGCCGAGCCGGTTCAGGCCGGCCGTGGCCAGCACCACCGCGTCCAGCTCGCCGCTGGTCACGAAGCCGATCCGGGTGTCCACGTTGCCGCGGATCGCGACGGTCTCCAGCTGGGCGCCGCGGGCCCTGGCCCAGGCGTTCAGCTGCGCCATCCGGCGCGGCGAACCGGTGCCGATCCGGGCCGGGCGGCCGGCGCCGGCGAGCTTCTCGACCAGCTCCTCCAGGGCCAGGCCCTCGGCGGCGACCAGGGCGTCCCGGACGTCCTCGCGCTCGGGGACGGCGGCCAGCGCCAGGCCCTCGGGGGCGGCGGTGGGCAGGTCCTTGAGCGAGTGCACGGCGAAGTCGATCCGGCCCTCCAGCAGCGCGTCGCGCAGCGCGGAGACGAACACGCCGGTGCCGCCGATCTGGGCCAGCGACTCCCGGGAGGTGTCGCCGTACGTGGTGATCTCGACCAGCTCGACGGGGCGCCCGGTGACCCTGGTCACCTCGCGGGCCACCATGCCCGACTGCGCCATGGCGAGGGCGCTGCGCCGGGTGCCGAGCCGCAGGGCCGCGGTGGCCGAGGGCTGCTCCGTGATCGGTTGACCATTCATGAGGTGATCGTCCCGGTGGTACTCGTGGGATGGCTGACGGTTCATCTGGTGCCCCCGGCCGAGGGCTGGGGCGCGCCGCCGACGGGCGTGCCCGACACGGCGTGCACGGCCGCCGGGTCGAGGTCGAACAGTTCCCGCAGCGCCTCCGCGTAGGAGGCGCCGCCGGGCTCGGCGGCCAGCTGCTTCACCCGGACGGTCGGGGCGTGCAGCAGCTTGTCGACGACGCGGCGGACGGTCTGGGTGATCTCGGCGCGCGAGCGCTCGTCCAGGTCGGGCAGCCGGGAGTCCAGCCGGCCGAGCTCGGCGGCGACCACGTCGGAGGCCATCGAGCGCAGCGCGACCACGGTCGGCGCGATCCGGGCGGCCCGCTGGGCGGCGCCGAAGGCCGTCACCTCGTCGGAGACGATCCGGGTCACCTGGTCGACGTCGCCGGCGCCGGGGCTGGCGGCGTGCGCGTGGGAGAGGCTCTCCAGGTCGACCAGCAGGGCGCCGGGCAGCTCGTGCACGGCGTGGTCGACGTCGCGCGGCATGGCCAGGTCCAGCAGGGCGAGCGGCTCGGGGGACCTGCGGGAGGCGACGGCGGCGGCCACGTCCTCGGCCCGGACCACCACACCGGCCGCGCCGGTGCAGGAGATCACCAGGTCCACGTCGGCGAGCGCCTCCGGCACCTTGGCGAGGTCCAGCACCCGGGCCACGTCCGGGCCGAGGATCTCGACCAGCCGCTCGGCCCGGGCCGGGGTCCGGTTGGCGATCAGCAGGTCGGTCACGCCGGAGCGGACCAGGGTGGCGGCGGCCAGCGAGCTCATCGAGCCGGCCCCGACCACCAGCGCGCGCTTGCCGGCGATCTCGCCCGCGCCCGCCGCGACCTGCTCCAGGCCGAAGGTGACCAGCGACTGGCCGGCCTTGTCGATGCCGGTCTCGCTGTGCGCCCGCTTGCCGACCCGCAGCGCCTGCTGGAACAGCTCGTTCAGGCCGCGCCCGGCGGTGTGCTCCTCCTGGGCCTTGGCCAGCGCGTCGCGCAGCTGACCGAGGATCTGGCCCTCGCCGACGACCATCGAGTCCAGGCCGCAGGCCACCGAGAAGAGGTGGTGGACGGCGCGGTCCTCGTAGTGGACGTACAGGTGGGAGGTCAGCTCCTCCAGGTCCACCCCGCTGTGGTGGGCCAGCAGCAGCGACAGCTCGGCGACGCCGGCGTGGAACTTGTCCACGTCCGCGTACAGCTCGATCCGGTTGCAGGTGTTCAGCAGCGCGGCCTCGCCGACCGTCGCGGTGGCGGCCGCGTCGTGCAGCAGCCGGGTCGGCACGTCACCGGTCAGCGCGGCGCGCTCCAGTACCCCGACCGGGGCCGTGCGATGGCTCAGCCCTACGACGAGAAGGCTCATGCCCGCCCCCCACAGCTCTCGGTGTTCATGCGGGCATCACCGCGGAGAGATCCCCGTCGCCGCCCTTGGCGGACTTTCCCTTGGCCTGCTCGGCCTGGTCCTTGGCCGCCGGCTCGGCGGCGCCCCGGCCCTTGCCGCTGCCGCCGGCCGCGCGGCGCAGCTTCGCGGCGGCCGCCCGGACCGGACCGGGGGCGCGGTCCAGCACCGACTCGGCGCGGTCGTCCGGCTCCTCGCCGGCCTTGCGCTGCTCGTGGAAGGCCAGGATCTGGAGCTCGATGGAGAGGTCCACCTTGCGCACGTCCACGCCGTCCGGGACGGACAGCACGGTCGGGGCGAAGTTCAGGATGCTGGTGACGCCGGCCTCCACCAGCCGGTCGCACACCTGCTGGGCGGCGCCGGGCGGGGTGGTGATCACGCCGATGGAGACGTGCTGGCTCTCGACGATCGACTCCAGCTCGTCCATGTGCCGCACCGGCAGTCCGGCCGCGGTGGAACCGACCACGTGGGGATCGGCGTCCAACAGGGCGGCCACCCGGAAGCCGCGGGAGGCGAACCCGCCGTAGTTGGCGAGCGCGTGGCCGAGGTTCCCGATGCCGACGATGACGACCGGCCAGTCCTGGGTCAGGCCGAGCTCTCGGGAGATCTGGTAGACGAGGTACTCGACGTCGTAGCCGACGCCGCGGGTGCCGTAGGAGCCGAGGTAGGAGAAGTCCTTGCGCAGCTTGGCCGAGTTCACGCCGGCGGCGGCGGCCAGCTCCTCGGAGGAGACGGTCGGCACCGAGCGCTCGGAGAGCGCGGTGAGGGCCCGCAGATAGAGGGGCAGGCGGGCGACCGTCGCCTCCGGGATGCCCCGGGCACGCGAGGGTCGGCGCGCGGCGCCCTGGTCGGGCGTCTGCGAACTGCTCTGTGGTGATCGGCCGATTGCCACGGTGCTCCTGTGGGTGAAGCTGGGCTTAGGCAGCCAGGCTATGTGTTTGTGAACGTGTGCACAAAGATGGTGTCCGTTTTGTCCCCGCACAGTGATGCGCATCACGCCATCGAACGCATAGCACCGGCCTGGGTCAGCACGACCTCCGGGGCCTGGGAATCGGGCAGCCACGGGCCGTACGACGCCTCCCGGCGCAGCAGCGGGACGGCGGCGCCGGACGGGCGGGAACGGGCCCGGCCGAGCCGGGGCCAGGGCAGCCGGGCGGCCTCCCGCAGCGGGCCGGTCCAGTCGTCCGACGGACAGGACGGGGCGTCCAGGCAGTACCGCAGCAGCTCGGCGGTCACCCGGGCGTCGCCCAACGCGGTGTGCGCCGGGTACCAGCCGAGGTCCGCCGCCTCCACGCAGGCCGCCAGGCCGTGGCTCCGGGCCTCCGGCAGGTGGGCGCGGGCCAGCCGCATCGTGCACAGCAGCGGGACGGGCGGCAGCGGCACCCCGATCCGGGCGAACTCGCGATCCAGGAACGCGTGGTCACAGCTGACGTGGTGACCGACCAGCACCCGGCCGGCCAGCAGCTCCAGCAGCCACGGGGCGATCTCGCGGAAGCGCGGGGCGCCCTCGACGTCGCACTGGCGTATCCGGTGCACATGGGTCGGGCCGACCGGGCCCAGCGGGTCCAGCAGGGTGGCGAACTCCCCCTCGGCGCGGAGCCGCTCGTCGAGCAGCACCACCGCGACCTCGACCACCCGGTGCCGCCACGGGCTGCGGCCGGTCGCCTCCACGTCCACCACGGCGAAGCCCCGGGGGGCCGTCCGGAACTCCGGGGCTCCGGGGGCCCCAGGGACAGGACCGGGAAGCATGGCGCACTCCTCGTGTGCTCAGCCCCCCACGGGCGCAAACGCGTTCGATCGTAAGCCGACCAACCCGCCCCGTCCCAAGCCGGAACGGAGTGTCTTTGGCAACGATTCGGCGAACCGCCCCCGCCGATCGGCGGGGGGCAGGTGCGCGGACGAACGCGCGGTCAGACCCCGCTCAGCCGCCGCCCGGCCGCGCCCGGCCGCACGCTCAGCCGCCGAGGGCGGTGCGCAGCCGGCGCTCGTCGACCCGCCAGAAGTCGTGCTGGCGACCGTCGATCAGGGTGACCGGAATCTGCTCCCAGTAACGGCGGTACAGCTCCTCGTCCCGGGTGATGTCCCGCTCCTCGAAGGACGCGCCCAACTCCCCCGTCACCCGGAGGATCACCTCGCGGGCCTCGTCGCACAGGTGGCAGCCGGGCTTGCCGACCAGGGTCACGGTCCGGCCCGCGGGCTCGGGGCTCTTACGTCGCAGCAGTGGGCTCACCACCCCATTCTCCGCCATGGCGCCCACCCGCCCCCGGGGCCCGCGCCCGGTGGAGCTGTTCACCCCGCGGGCACGGCTGCGTCACGGCCGCCGGGCGCCCGGCTGGCTATCCTCGATGACATGGCCGTGCTCAGAAGGCTCACCCAGGCAAGGCGTTCCAGCAGCGAGCGGAGCGCCCTGGCCGGCGAAGCCGCAGCCGAGGCGGCCGAGGCCGCGCTGCGGGCCGAGCCGGCACCCGACGCCGGGCCCCGGGACACCGCCGGACCAGGGGGCAGCACCGGCCCCGGGGACGCCGCCGGGCCGGACGCACCGGCCGCGGCCAAACCCGGACGGACCCCCAAGGCCCCCGCCGAGAACCACACCCCGGACCCGGACGACCCCCGCGCCGCCGCCTTCTTCGACTGCGACAACACCATCCTGCGCGGCGCCGCGATCTTCTACCTCGGCGTCGGCCTCTACCGCCGCGGCTTCCTCACCCGCCGCGACATCGCCCGCTTCGCCTGGCAGCAGGCCTGGTTCCGGCTGCACGGCACCGAGGACCCGGACCACATCTCGGACGCCAAGCAGTCCGCCCTCGGCATCGTGGCCGGCAAGCCCACCGCCGACCTGGAGGCGATCTGCGAGGAGATCTTCGAGGAGGTCGTGGCGGACAAGATCTGGCCGGGCACCCGCGCCCTGGTCCAGATGCACCTGGACGCCGGCCAGCGGGTCTGGCTGGTCACCGCCGCCCCGCTGGAGGTGGCCCGGATCATCGCCCGGCGGCTCGGCATGACCGGCGCGCTGGGCACCGTCGCCGAGGCCAGGGACGGCCGCTACACCGGCCGACTGGTCGGCGACCTGCTGCACGGCCCGGCCAAGGCCGCCGCCGTCCGGGCCCTGGCCCGGCGCGAGCGCCTCGACCTCGACCGCTGCGCCGCCTACAGCGACTCGGCCAACGACATCCCGATGCTCTCGCTGGTCGGCCACCCGTACGTGGTGAACCCGGACGGCGCGCTGCGGCGCCACGCCCGGGCCCAGGGCTGGCGGGTGCGGGACTTCCGGACCGGGCGCAAGGCGGCCCGGGTGGGGCTGCCGGCGGCGGCCGCGCTCGGGGTGCTGGCCGGCGCGGCGGCGGCCGGGGTGGCGCTGAACCGGCGCCGCCACCGGGCCTGAACCACCCGCCCGAACCCCGGCCCGGAACCCCGGCCCCGAACCTCGTGCCGGACGGCCGTCCGGGCCGCCGGAGGCTTTCCGGAAGCTTTCCGGAGACTCTCCGAGGCGCTCCGGGGCTCTCCGGGGCCGTTCGGAGGCCGCCCGGTCGGGCTCGCCCCGACGGGTGAGCGGTCGTCAACAAGGCCTCTGACCTGGCCCCTCTTACGGGCGAACTCCCCGCCGTCACACGGCAGTCCGCGTCACCTGCTCGAACCTGTCGCCCGGTGACCGGTTCTGATCGTTCGCCAGGCCGGGAAAGTCAGGGGTTGCCGAGCCCCAAGGCTGGGAAACCGCCCCCCAGGCCGCCAAATTGGTCACCCTGAGCGCCCGTTCGATCACGTTAAGCCGGATGAACGATGACAGCTCCGGTCAATGTCAGCCGAACATGCGCAACAAATGGATCCCAAACGACCACTTCGACCACACGGTGTAGCTGTCATTGCACAAAGCGTTATTCTCTCCTGGATGCACGTCACCACGCGTCCCGCTCGAACGGACGCTTCGGGGAGTGCTCTCCGCGCAGGCGGAGGTGATCCGTCCACAGTTCTGCCTCTGGGAGTCCCGTGTACCCACCCGTCCGGAACGACGCGCCTGCACCCTCCCGCCCGTCGTCCGCGCCCCTGCGTCCCCGCACCGGCCTCCGCGACCGGCCGACCGCCGAGCGGCAGATCTCCACGGGCCTGACCCTGTTGCGCACCCTGCTCCGCAGCCAGTTCGCCGCCACGCCCCAACTCGCGCTCGCCGGCGGACCGTTCGTCCAGCCGCAGCCGCAGCCGCCCGGCCTGGCACTGCGCACCACCGCCGCCGGCTCGACCGGCACCGGCTCGCGCGGCCGCACCGGCAGCGCCGGCCGGGGCCGCACCCGGACCGCGCCCAGCCCCGGCTACGAGACCGAGCACAACCCGGTCATGGAGCTGGTCGAACGGGCCCAGGCCGGCGAGAGCGAGGCCTTCGGCCGGCTCTACGACCACTACGCGGACACCGTCTACCGCTACATCTACTACCGGGTCGGCAGCCGGGCCACCGCCGAGGACCTCACCAGCGAGACCTTCCTGCGCGCCCTGCGCCGGATCGGCACCTTCACCTGGCAGGGCCGGGACTTCGGCGCCTGGCTGGTCACCATCGCCCGCAACCTGGTCGCCGACCACTTCAAGTCCAGCCGCTTCCGGCTGGAGGTCACCACCGGCGAGATGCTCGACTCCAACGAGTGCGAGCGCAGCCCCGAGGAGTCGGTGCTGGAGTCGCTCTCCAACGCCGCCCTGCTGGACGCGGTGCGCCGGCTCAACCCGCAGCAGCAGGAGTGCGTCACCCTGCGCTTCCTGCAGGGGCTGTCGGTGGCCGAGACGGCCCGGATCATGGGCAAGAACGAGGGCGCCATCAAGACCCTCCAGTACCGCGCCGTCCGCACCCTGGCCCGGCTGCTCCCGCCCGACGCGCGATGAGCCGCGCCGAGGACGGCACCGGCTCCGTGCGGTCCGGCACCGTACGGTCCGGCCGGCCGTCATCGTTCGCGCCCGGCCGACACGTCAGGGTGAACGGTAGGTCCGATGATCTGCCGTGCGTAACCGACCGCCCGCACCGCTCGTTGGCCAACGTGCAAGCCCCCACCAGGCGTACGGTCAAGTCGAATTGCGGCCTATCACCCGATGGAGTGGCTTTGGCCAGCCGGGGCAACCGTCCGGCGGGCCGGGCTGTCGACAACGACGAAGGGAGGTGTGGCCCGTGACGGCAAACGTGCTTGAGCACCGGCGGGCGAAGGCCTTCGCCGAGGCGCTGGAGGCCCACCAGGCGGAGCAACGCGCTGCGGCCAACGCCGAATCGGACAACACCGCTGCCACCGGCGCGGGTTCGGCCGCGATGGCCGGGCTGGTCGGACTGGCCGACGCACTGGGGGCACTGCCCGGGCCGGTGCTGGACCGGGAGGTCCATACGGTCCAACGCGCCCAGCTGATGGCCGCGTTCGAGCAGGCCTTCGCCGGCGGGACGGGCACCCCGGTGCCCCGCCAGCGCCGCCACCGGGCGATCCGGACAGCGCCGCGCGGCCGCTGGAGCCGCCGGTTCGCGATCGGCGGGCTGGTCGCCGGGCTCGCCGTCGGCAGCCTGGCCGGCGTCGCCGCGGCCAGCTCCAACGCCCTCCCCGGGGACAGTCTGTACGGCCTCAAACGCGGCTTGGAAGGACTCCGGCTCGACTTCGCGGGCTCCGACTCCGAACGCGGCGAGATGCTGCTCGACAACGCGGCCACCCGGCTCGGCGAGGCCAAGACCCTGGTCGGCCGCACCGACCAGGCCGGCGCGCTCAGCCCGGCCACCGTCGAACAGGTCCGCCGCGCCCTGGACGACATGCACGCCGACGCCCTCAAGGGCCGCGAGCTGCTGCGCTCGGTCTACCGCAGCAACGGCTCGCTCGACCCGATGCGGGCCCTCGCGGGCTTCGCCCACGACGAGGACGGCCGGTGGAGCGAGCTGCAGGGCCGGCTGCCCGTCCAGCTCACCCAGCAGGCCGACCTGGTGAACCGGCTCTTCGACGACATAAGCGAGGACGTCGCGCCCCTGCGCCTGGTCCTGCCCCCCGCTCAGAGCGGTGGCGCGGCCGGCGACGGAGCGGGCGACGGTTCGTCCCACTCGACCGGTGGTTCCCCGGCCGGCTCCCCGGCGGCCGGCTCCGGCACCTCGGCCGGCACCGACCAGGCCCCGGGCTCCGGCGCCGCCGGCAACCGCCCCGGCGCCACCGAGCACGCCCCGGCCTACCCCGGCGCCGGTGCCTCCGGCAACGGCGGCAAGGGCGGCGTCCTGCCGGACACCCTGCCCAGCAGCGCCCCGGACGCCGTCAACGGCCTGGTCGGCGGTCTCACCAGCGGGCTCACCGGCACCAAGCCCTCGCCGAGCGCCGACGCGGCCCCGGCGCAGGGACCGCAGCAGGCCTCGCCCAGCGCCCCGAACGCGGCCCAGCCGCAGGGCGTCGAGGTTCCCCCGCTGCTTCCGGACCTGCTGCCCGGGCTGCGCATCCTGGGCGGCTGACAGCAGGGCGGTGGGGGCCCGGCGGAGTGCGATATCCGCCGGGCCCTCGCCGTCCCCGGGGAACCCCCGGGATCCCTCGGGTTCTCCTAGAAGAACACCGAACGCCGCTGCACCAGCAGCTCGTAGAGGGTGTGCTGGATGGTCTCGCGCACCTCGTCGGCCAGGTCGAAGACCAGCATCGGGTCGTCCGCCGCCTCCGCCGGGTAGGTGTCGGTGGCGATCGGCTCGCCGAAGCGGATCGTCCACTTGGTCGGCAGCGGCAGCGCCCCGAGCGGGCCCAGCCACGGGAAGGTCGGGGTGATCGGCACGTACGGCAGGCCCAGCAGCCGGGCCAGCGTCTTCACGTTGCCGATCATCGGGTAGGTCTCCTCCGCCCCGACGATCGAGCAGGGCACGATCGGCACCCGCGCCCGCAGCGCCGAGGAGACGAAGCCGCCGCGGCCGAACCGCTGGAGCTTGTAGCGCTCGGAGAACGGCTTGCCGATGCCCTTGAAGCCCTCCGGCCAGACCCCGACCAGTTCGCCGCGCTCCAGCAGGGCCTGGGCGTCCTCGTTGCAGGCCAGGGTGTGGCCGGCCTTGCGGGCCAGCTCGTTGACGCCGGGCAGCACGAAGACCAGGTCCGCGGCGAGCATCCGCAGGTGCCGCCGGGCGGGGTGGTGGTCGTGGACGGCCACCTGGGTCATCAGGGCGTCGAGCGGGATCGTCCCGGAGTGGTTGGCGACGATCAGCGCGCCGCCCTCGGCCGGGATGTGCTCCGCGCCCTGGACGTCGATCCGGAAGTACTTCTCGGCCAGCGGGCGCAGCAGCGAGAGCAGCACCTCCTCGGTGAGCTCCCGGTCGAAGCCGAACTCGTCCACCTCGTAGTCGCCGGTCACCCGGCGGCGCAGGAAGGCCAGCCGCTCGGCGGCGCGGCCCTCCCAGCCCTTGCCGAACAGCCGGGTGGCGACCGGGCCGAGCGGGCCGGCCAGCGCCCCGCCGACGGCCTCGGCGAGCCGGTCGGCCGGATTTGGCCCCTCGGGCGACGTCCAGCTGGGGGCCGTCTCGATCGGGATGACCTTGGCCTCGCCCGGCGCGTTCTCGGCTGCGGCACTCATCGCGGGTTCAGCTCCTCGGTCGGCGGGGGCGGTTCGGTACGGCGTCCGGACCGGCGCCCGGCCCGGCGGGCCCGGCGGCTTCCGGGCCGAGCAGGGCGGTCAGCCGGTCGGTGACGGCGGCCAGCCGCTCGGGCGGCAGCAGGCCCGGCCCTCCGGCGGCGGCGAAGTCGGCGAAGGCCTCCGGAGTACTGAACGCCGGACGGTAGCCGAAGGTGTCGCGCAGCCGCGCGGTGTCCACCACCCGGCCGTGGGTGAGCAGCCGCAGCTGCTCGGGCGAGACGTCCACCAGCCGGGTCTGCCGGGCCAGCACGGCCATCCAGCTGACCGCGGGCAGCAGCAGCGGCAGGGTGGGCCGGCCGAGCCGGCGGGCGCACTGGGAGAGCAGCAGGACGCCCTCCCCCGCCACGTTGAAGGTCCCGGTGTTGACGGTGCCCGGCACGGGCTCGTCGGCGGCCCGGCAGAGCACCGCGACGGCGTCGTCCTCGTGCACGAACTGCAGCCGCGGGTCGTAGCCGAGCACGGTCGGCAGCACGGGCAGCGCGAAGTACTCGCTGAGCGGGGTGTCCGCGTTCGGGCCGACGATGTTGGCGAAGCGCAGCACCGTCACCGCGACGTCCGGGCGGCGCCGGGCGAAGCCGCGGACGTAGCCCTCGACCTCCGCCGCGTCCTTGGCGAAGCCGCCGCCGGGCGGGTCCTTGGGCTGCATCCGCTCGCTGAACACCGCCGGGTCGCGGGGCGCGGAGCCGTAGACGCCGGTGGTGGACTTCACCACCAGCCGGCGCACCCCGGGGGCCTTCTGGCAGGCGCCGAGCAGCTGCATGGTGCCGATCACGTTGGACTCCTTCACCGCGGAGCGGTTGGTGGAGCCCAGGCCGGTGGCGCTGACGCTGAGGTGCACCACGGTGTCCACCCGGTGCTCGGCGAGCACCCGGGAGAGCGCCGGACGGCGCAGGTCGAGCTGGTGGAAGCGGTACGGGGCGGCCGGGCCGGACGGCTCCTCGGGCGGCAGCCGGGGCGGCTGCACGTCCACGCCGACCACCAGGTCGACGCCCGGCCGGCGGCGGACCTCGGCGGCGAAGCGGGCACCGAGCCGGCGCGCCACGCCGGTGACGAGCACGACCACGCCCACGGTGCTGCACCCCCGTTCCCTCGGCCCGAGCGGCCTGCGTGCACCGTACCGCGCCGCCCCACGGGGCCGTGAAACGACACCGCCCGCCCAGGCCACGACGGGCCTGGACGGGCGGTGGAAGCGCTGGGCGCGCTAGGCGCGGCCGGGGCCGCTTACTTCTTGTTACGACGCTGAACGCGAGTCCGCTTCAGAAGCTTGCGGTGCTTCTTCTTGGCCATACGCTTGCGACGCTTCTTGATGACAGAGCCCACGGAACAACCCTCGCTCACTGAGACTCTCGCCCGTGAGAGACGGAGTCCATACGACTGACGTGAGGGCCTAGCCTACCGTCGATGGTGCGAAGGCCGTAATCGTGTTCCCCGGGACCGGGAAACTCGCGGGAAATCCACGGCGAACGGGGGCGGGTCCAACGGTCGTGGACCCGCACCCGCGCGCCGCCGCTACGCGCTCTCGAGCCGCACGTAGGACTCCTTGAGGTACTCGTGCACCGCCTGCTGGGGCACCCGGAAGGACCGTCCGACCCGGATGGCCGGCAGCTCTCCGCTGTGCACCAGCCGGTACACCGTCATCTTGGACACCCGCATGACCGCGGCGACCTCCGCCACGGTCAGGAAGACGACTTCCTGAAGGGGGCGCTCGACGGAACTCATGACCATCACCCGACCCTTACCCGTGTGCAAGGCACCGGCTTCCCCTCCGGTGACTCCACCGGCACACGTGTATCCCCAGAGTAGTTATGGGTGGTACCAGTGGGAAGAGGGGAAGTGCAGTCCTCGTACGGTGGGAGATAGGACGGTTGCAGTACGTCGCCGCTCTGCGGATGGCACCGCCCGGCGTACGCACCTCCCGGGCTGGGCACTTCCGGGACGGCGGGTTCAGGCCAGCAGTCCGTGGTGGGGGAACACCGCGCGGCGGGTGGCGAGGATGGCCTGATCGAGTCGGTCGGCCGGATCGTAACCCGAGTCGAAGTCGCGCCAGGCCGGGCGGGCGCCGTCGGTCATCCGCAGCGGGGCCGGGCGGCGGGTGCGGCGGTAGACCTCGGCGCGCCAGGACTCGGGGGTCTCGGTGGCCGGGTCGACGGGCCGGGCGGCGGCGGTGGCGACCAGGTGGGTCCAGGTGCGCGGGACGACGTCCACCACCGCGTAGCCGCCCCCGCCGGTGGCCACCCAGCGGCCGCCGGCGTGCTGGTGGGCGAGGTCGTGCAGCGCCTCGGCGATCAGCCGCTGGGCGTCCACGGTGACGGCGAGGTGGGCGAGCGGGTCCTCCAGGTGGGTGTCGGCGCCGTGCTGGGTGACCAGGACCTGCGGCCGGAAGGCGTCGAGCAGTTCGGGCACCAGGGCGTGGAAGGCGCGCAGCCAGCCCGCGTCGCCGGTGCCCGCGGGCAGCGGCAGGTTGGCGGCGGAGCCGGGGGCGTCCTCGCCGCCGGTCTCGATCGACCAGCCGCTCTGCGGGAAGAGCGTGGCGGGGTGCTCGTGCAGCGAGACGGTGAGCACCCGGGGGTCGTTCCAGAAGGCCGCCTGGACGCCGTCGCCGTGGTGGACGTCCACGTCGACGTAGGCGACCCGCTCGGCGCCGAGTTCGAGCAGCCGGGCGATGGCCAGCGCCGGGTCGTTGTAGACGCAGAAGCCGGAGGCCTTGCCGGGCATCGCGTGGTGCAGTCCGCCGGCGAAGTTGACGGCGTGCGGGGTCTCGCCGCGCCAGACCGCCTCGGCGGCGGCCACCGACTGGCCGGCGATCAGCGCGGAGGCCGAGTGGATCGCCGGGAAGGACCAGTTGTCGTCGGTGCCGAGTCCGTGCAGCGGGTCGGAGCGGTCGGGGTGGGCGGCGGCGTTCCGGACCGCCTCGACGTACTCCCGGGTGTGCACCAGCCGGAGGGTGGAGTCGCCGGCGGGCGGAGCGGAGCGGACGGTCACCCCGGGGCCGGTGTCCAGTCCGAGGGCCTCGACCAGGCGCATGGTGAGGGCCAGCCGGGTCGGGTCCATCGGGTGGCCGGGGCCGAAGTCGTAGGCGGTGACGGCCTCGTCCCAGAAGAGGTGCAGGCCGCAGGGGGTGTCACGCTCGGCTTCGGGCATGGCCTCCACCGTAGCGGGTGACGGTGGCCGGGCCGCCGTCAGGGCGCGCCGGGGCGGCGCTCGTGGGGACGGCCGGGCGGCAGGTGCGCGATGAAACTACGGAAGTTGTGGGGCGACTGTGGAGGCGGGTGTTGAGGCGGTGCAGACAAAAGCTTTGCGACTCCATATCCTCTCCGCCATGAAGCCATTCAGCGTGCAACGCCTTGGGGTAATTCTCGCTGCAATACTGGGTTTTGGCGTGTTCTTTGCCGCCCAGCCGGCCTCCGCCGCGGTCAGCGGCACCACCTTCGCGGTCGACAAGTCGACGGCGAAGGCGGGAGACCAGCTGACCCTGACGCTGTCGCTCACCAACAGTGAGAACAGTCCCATCTACTTCGCCTACGAGGCCGTCCAGCCGACCTGGCCGGCCAACACGCAGGCCGGAGCGTTCACCATCACCGGCTGCACCGGTGACACCTCCGACTGCGCGTTCACCGGGAACAGCGCCAACTTCCACTTCAACGCGCCGATCGCACCCGGCGCGACGAAGAGCGTCACGCTCACCGTCAAGATCACCGACACCCCGGCGTGGGGCACCGCCCCGTACACGCTGAACTGGGCGCCGTACGTCTACTACGAGTTCGGCCAGGTGGGCACCACCGGTACCGCCAAGGACCAGACCTGGACCTTCGGGGTGCCCTCGCTCCAGACCGTGATCAGCTGACCCCCGTCCCGTCGAACGCCCCCGCCGTCACCCGACGGCGGGGGCAAGGGCTTTCCGGCAACGGTTGAAGATGGCGTGAAGGAGCCGCAGACGCGGCCTTCACAACTCCCTATTCTCATCCGCCATGAAGCCATTCAGCGTGCAACGCGTCGGGGTAATTCTCGCCACGGTACTGGGACTTGGCCTGATCTTCGCCGCCCAGCCGGCCTCCGCCACCACCCGCGACGACGGCGTGATCACCGGCGTCTCGGCCTCCGTCGACAAGAAGACGGCGGCACCGGGCGATGAACTGACCCTGACCCTCTCCCTCACCAACACCGAATCCGCCCCCATCACCTTCGCGTACGAGTGGATCGGGCCGAGCTTCCCCTCCAACCAGCTGACCGGCGCGTTCACCTTCACCGGCTGCGGCGGGGACCAGGTGGACTGCGTGTTCGGCGGCAACTCCGTCAACTTCCATCCCACGGTGCCGATCGCGCCGGGCGCCACCCGCACCGTCACGGCCACCGTCAAGATCACCTCCACGCCGCCCTGGACCGGGTCGTACACACTGAACTGGGCCCCGTACGTCTACGCCGAGTACGGCTACCCGGTCGTCAAGACCAGGAGCGGCCCCTTCCTCGACGGCATGCCCGGCCTGCAGACCGTGATCAGCTGACCCCCGCCCCGCCGACCGCCCCCGCCGTCACCCGGCGGCGGGGGCCGGGACCGTCACCCGGCGGCGGGGGCCACCGCCTGCGCCTGCGCCGGCGCCGGGGCGAAGCGGTCGGCCAGCGGCAGGACGGCGAGCACCAGCAGCATCGGGGCGAGCAGCGCCCAGCGGTACGAGCTCGCGTCCGCGATCGCCCCGACCAGCGGCGAACCGACCAGGAAGCCCACGTAGTTGAAGAGGTTGAGCCGGGCCACCGCGGCGTCCGAGTCGGCCGGGAAGAGCCGGCCGCCGGCCGCGAACACCTGCGGGATGATCGCGCAGATGCCGAAGCCCAGCACGGTGAAGCCGGCGATGCCCGCCCAGGCGGCGGGCGCGACCGCGGCGAGGCCGAAACCGAGCGCCGCCAGCGCGGCACCGACGCGGACCACCGGGACGGCGCCGAAGCGCTGCACCGCGCGGTCGCCCAGGGCCCGGCCGAGCAGCATCGCGACCATGTAGCCCAGGTAGGAGAGCTTGGCGAGGTCCTCCCGGCTGCCCAGCCCGTCGGTGAGGTACTTGACGCTGTAGTTGGAGACCGAGGAGTCCGCGATGTACGCGAAGGCCATCGCCAGGCAGAGCGGCAGCAGCGGACGCCAGGGGACGGACCGGGCGGCGGCCTCGGCGGCCTCCCGGACGGCGTCGCCGAGTTCGGCCGGACCGGCGAAGAAGGCGCCGGCCAGCAGGGCGAGCGGGGCGATCACGGCGGCGGCCGTGCCGAACAGCAGCGGCAGCCCGAGGTCGTAGTGCGAGCCGAGGCCCGCGAGGGCCGCGCCGAGGATGCCGCCGAGGCTGAACGCGGCATGGAAACCGATCATGATCGAGCGGCCGTAGCGGTGCTGGAGCCCCACCCCGAGCATGTTCATACTGGCGTCCAGCGCACCCACCAGCAGTCCGAACGCGCCCAGCGCCAGGGCGAGTTGCCACAGTGCCCCGCCCAGTCCGGCGGCCGCCAGGCTCAGGCAGACGGCGGGCTGGACCACCCGCAGCACGACCCGCGCGCCGGTGCGCTTCACCAGCTGCTCGGAGGCGATCGACCCGGCCCCGGCCAGCACCGGCACCGCGGCCAGGAAGACCGGCAGCAGCCCGTCGCTCAGCCCGTACCGGTGCTGGATCTCCGGGATGCAGGTGACCAGCAGGGCGAAGGTGACGCCCTGGAGCAGGAAGGCGGCGGCGAGCGCGGCCCGCCCGGTGCGCAGACCGGGCGCCACCGGGGACGGCGACGCGGCGGGCGGAACGGGCGGGACCACGGGCGGGGCGGCACTCAAGCGGACCTCCAGGCGGACTCCACACGAACCGCGCTACCGGCCGGTAGGACGATGTTGGCGAGAGCGTAGGGGGTGCGCCGCGATTACGGGAGGGGTCGCGCAGCGGTCATTTCCCGCCCGAGGCCAGCTCCCGGGAGCGGTCCCGGGCCGCCTCCAGGGCGCCGAGCAGGGCGGCCCGCACCCCGTGGTTCTCCAGCTCGCGGATCGCCGCGATGGTCGTGCCGGCCGGGGAGGTGACCGCCTCGCGCAGCTTCACCGGGTGCTCGCCGGAGTCCCGCAGCATCACCGAGGCGCCGATCGCGGACTGCACGATCAGGTCGTGCGCCACCTGCCGGGGCAACCCGAGCAGGATGCCGGCGTCGGTCATCGCCTCCACCAGGAAGTAGAAGTAGGCCGGCCCGGAGCCGGACAGCGCGGTGGCCGCGTCCTGCTGGGACTCGGGCAGCCGCAGCGCCTTGCCGACCGAGCTGAAGATCTCCTCGGCCCGCGCCAGGTGCTCCTCGCCCGCGTGCGAGCCCGCCGAGATGACGCTCATCCCCTCGTCCACCAGGACCGGGGTGTTGGGCATCACCCGGACCACCGGGGTGCCCGCCGCGAGCCGCTCCTCGAACCAGGCGGTGGGAACGCCGGCCGCGGCCGAGATCACCAGCCGGTCCGCGCCGACGTGCGGGGCCAGCTCCTCCAGCAGGGCGCCCATGTCCTGCGGCTTGACCGCGAGGATCAGGGTGTCGGCGAGCTTGGCGGCCTCGGCGTTGGAGACGGCCACCACGCCGTAGCGGTCGGCGAGTTCGGCCGCCCGCTCGGGACGGCGGGCGGTCACCAGGACGTCGGCCGGGTCCTTGCCGGCCCGCAGCAGACCGGAGAGCAGGGCCTCGCCGATCTTGCCGGTGCCCAGGAAGGCGATCTTCTGTCCGTGTGCTCCGCTGCTGCCCATGGTCCGCTCCCGCTCCTTGCCTCGGTACTGCCGCCATCCTCGCACCGCCCGGCGGCCCGCGCGGGGACCGTCCGCTCCGTGGTCGCGGCCCGCGCGGGGACCATCGGCTCCGTGGTCGCCGCCCGCGCGGCCGCCTGGCGGAGGACAGGCCCCTAGGGAGAAATCTCGGGGGTTTCCCCTATGGCCTCCCGGCTCCCGCGGGCGCACCGTGGAGCCATGGCACACGACGAAATGTCCCGACGTGAGAACCGGCAACTCGCCGTCGCCTCGGCGACCGTGGGCCCGTGGCGGACCGCCGCGGGGGTCGGTGCGGTGGTGGGGGCGACGGCCCTGGGGATCGATGCGATCACCGGGGACTGGTCGCTGAGCATGCTGGCCTCACCGGCCGGCTGGGGCCTGTTCTTCTTCTTCCTGGTCGGCACCGTCGGCGGCCGGCTGCGGCGCGACACCACCGACCGGAGGCTGCGCCGCTGGGCGAACGAGCACCCCTGGCAGTCGGCGCTCCCGGCCGCCGGCGGGCTGCTGGTCCTGAACACGCTGGCCCAGCTGTTCCTCGGCGACGAAGGCCTGTTCGGCGCCTTCTTCATCTCGCTGCTGCCGGCCGGCCTGCTCCTGGCGATCGCCGGGGTGGTCGGCTCGGTCAAGCAGGCCCGCGGCAAGGACTGAGCGGGCGCCCGCACCGGCGCGCTTCCGGACGAACGGCACCGGTCCCGCGGACGACGCACAGGTGTTCACCACACGATGTGCCCCCGATCGACGGATCGTCAGACCCCGTCGGCATACTGGCGCGATGCCGATCGCCGAAGAACCGGAACCGCGCCCCGCCGGGGGCGACGAGCCGAACGGGTCCGACCCGTCCGGGGCGGGCCGGAAGGACCCGTTCGCCGACCTCGTCCTGGACGAGGAGTTCGTCCGCAGCGCCACCGTCAAGGAGCAGAGCGGGCGCACCCGCATGCTGTCCGCCCGCTGGAAGCACACCCCGCCGGTCGATCCGGGCGGCCGCCGCTCGGTCAACGACGGCCCCGCGGCGCGCGGGCGCCGCTTCCGCCGCAAGCCCGTCCGCCCGGCGCGGGCGGTCGACGCGTGGGGCGACCCGCGTCCGCGCCGCCGCCTGGAGTGGCGCACGCCGCTCTACGTCCTGCTGACCGTCGCCGTGCTGCTCGTGGCACTGAACATCGACGGGCTGAAGTTCTGGTACTCCACCCACTTCGGCTACGCCTCCGACCACCCGGTCTCCGCGAGCCCGGCGGCGGAGCGCGACGGACGGCAGCCGACCCCCGACCACCCGTGGGCCGGCTCCCCCGCCGAGGACTGGGCCGCCGGCACGGACGGGATCGAGCTGCCGAAGACCCCCCGGGCCACCGGCGCGTTCGGTGCCGACGAGGTGGCCGCCCGGCTGCAGTCGGTGCGGGCCTACCTGGCGGCGGCCCACCTGGACCCGAAGGTGGTGTCCGGCGGCCGCCCGGACGCCGCGCTGGCGATGCTCGACGGCCGCACCCGGGAGGCCGCGGCCGCGTCGCTGGACCACCCCTCGGCGACCAGTGACCCCACCGCCTGGTTCACCCGCTTCGACCCGCGGGAGGCCGTCCCGGTCACCGACGTGGTCAAGGTGCGGGGCCGGATCGACGTCACGGCCGACGGGGAGAACGGCGTCCTGATGCGGGCCGACGTCAGCTACGTGTACGCGCTGCGCCCCGGCCCGAAGACGGCCGACCAGGCGGCCTCGGCGAACGGCTCCGCGGACCTCGCGGAGACGGTCCGGACCATCGTCCGGCAGGTGGACACCTTCCACTTCTACGACCCGGCCAAGTACCAGGTCGATCCGGGGAAGCTCGCGATCGACGAGACCGTGGAGAGCTTCGGCAACAGCACCTGCGGCCGCTACGACGGCTTCCTGCACCCGGAGTTCGACCGGTCCACCCGGCCCGGCCCGGTACCGACCGGGCCGACCGCGGACCCGTACGACCGGGACCGGGTGCCGCCGGGCACCGGGAACTGCGGCTCCGCCAGCCGGACCTGACCGACGTCAGCGCTTGCGCTTGGCCCGGCCCGGCGCCTTGGTGTCGGGCCGGCGGCCGCGGCCCGCCTGGCGCTTCTCGTACTGGGCGACGGCCCGCTCGTGGGCGGCCCGCCGGACCGCCTCGCCGGGAGCCTCGACCAGGCTGCGGACGAAGTAGGCGGCCAGGCTGCCGGCCCCGCCGATCAGCCAGACCGCGCCGAGCGACTTGTCCTCGGCCATCCAGCCGGTCAGCTGGTCCCGGCCCTCGGTGAGCACCTTCCAGGTGCGCCGTACGGCCATCATCGAGCAGACCGCGATGGCGGCGGTCAGCAGCCCGTTGAGGAAGGTGCCGTCCTCGGAGAGCGCGATGCCCTCGATGCCGAAGCGCAGCACCAGCACGGCGGCGGCGGTCGCGGCCAGGGCACCGACCGAGACACCGACCCGGCGCGGCCAGTAGCCGTTGTCCCGGTTGAGCCAGGACGTGCCGAAGAAGCGGATCGGCTCCGGCTCGGGGGCGCCGGCGGGAGTGGGGGCGGGGGTGGGGGGCTGCTCGCTCACGCCGTCGATTATCACCCGACCGCCGCACACGGCGGAGGAGCCGTCCCGGCCGGTGGGACGGCTCCTCCTCGTTCGGTGCGGGCCCGGCGTTCCGGTTCCGTACGGCCCGGTGTTCCGGTTCGGTGCGGGCCCGGCGTTCCGTTTCCGTACGGGCCCGGTGTTCGCCTCGGGCTCAGCCGAGCTTGGACACGTCGCGGACGGCGCCCTTGTCGGCGGAGGTGGCCATCGCGGCGTAGGCCCGCAGGGCCTGGCTGACCTGGCGCTCGCGGTTCTTCGGCCGGTAGCCGCCCGTGGCCTCCAGGACGCGGCGGCGCTCGGCCAGCACCTCGTCCGGGACCTCCAGGGAGATCCGGCGGCCGGGGATGTCGATGGCGATGGTGTCGCCGTCCTCGACCAGCGCGATGGTGCCGCCGGAGGCCGCCTCCGGGGAGGCGTGGCCGATGGACAGGCCCGAGGTGCCGCCGGAGAAGCGGCCGTCGGTGACCAGCGCGCAGGCCTTGCCCAGGCCCCGGCCCTTCAGGAAGGAGGTCGGGTAGAGCATCTCCTGCATGCCCGGGCCGCCCCTGGGGCCCTCGTAGCGGATGACGACGACGTCGCCCTCCTTGACCCGCTTGGCGAGGATCGCCTCGACCGCGTCCTCCTGGGACTCGACCACGACGGCCGGGCCGCTGAAGGTCCAGATCGACTCGTCCACGCCGGCGGTCTTCACGATGCAGCCGTCCTCGGCGAGGTTGCCGTACAGCACGGCCAGGCCGCCCTCGACCGAGTAGGCGTGCTCGGCGCTGCGGATGCAGCCCTTGGCCGAGTCGGTGTCCAGCGACTCCCAGCGCTCGGACTGCGAGAAGGCCTCGGCGGAGCGGACGCAGCCGGGGGCGGCGTGCCACAGCTCGACGGCCTCGGCGGACGGCGAACCGCCGCGCACGTCCCAGGTCTTGAGCCACTCGGCGAGCGAGTCGGCGTGCACGGTGTGGACGTCCTCGTTGAGCAGCCCGGCCCGGTACAGCTCGCCGAGGATGGCCGGGATGCCGCCGGCCCGGTGCACGTCCTCCATGTAGTACGAGCCGTTCGGCGCGACCTTGGACAGGCAGGGCACCTTGCGGGAGATCGCGTCGATGGCCCGCATGTCGAAGTCCAGCTCGGCCTCCTGGGCGGCGGCGAGCAGGTGCAGGATGGTGTTGGTCGAGCCGCCCATGGCGATGTCCAGGGCCATGGCGTTCTCGAAGGCGGCGCGGGTGGCGATCGCCCGGGGCAGCACCGAGGCGTCGTCACCGCCGTAGTAGCGGTTCGCGATCTCGACGACGTTCTGCCCGGCCCGCTCGTACAGGGCCCGGCGGGCGGTGTGGGTGGCGAGCACCGAGCCGTTGCCCGGCAGCGAGAGGCCGATCGCCTCGGTCAGGCAGTTCATCGAGTTGGCGGTGAACATGCCGGAGCACGAGCCGCAGGTGGGACAGGCGTTCTCCTCGATGATCGCGATGTCCTCGTCGGAGACGTTCTCGTTGACCGCCTGGGAGATCGCGTCGACCAGGTCGAGCTTGCGCACGGTGCCGTCGACCAGGGTGGCCTTGCCGGCCTCCATCGGGCCGCCGGAGACGAAGACGGTCGGGATGTTGAGGCGCAGCGCGGCCATCAGCATGCCCGGGGTGATCTTGTCGCAGTTGGAGATGCAGATCAGGGCGTCGGCGCAGTGCGCGTTGACCATGTACTCGACCGAGTCGGCGATCAGGTCGCGCGAGGGCAGCGAGTAGAGCATGCCGCCGTGGCCCATCGCGATGCCGTCGTCCACGGCGATGGTGTTGAACTCGCGCGGGATGCCGCCCGCCTGCTTGATCGCCTCGGAGACGATCCGGCCGACCGGCTGGAGGTGGGTGTGCCCGGGGACGAACTCGGTGAAGGAGTTGGCCACCGCGATGATCGGCTTGCCGAAGTCCTCGCGGGCTACGCCGGCCGCCCGGAGAAGCGCCCGGGCGCCTGCCATGTTGCGACCGTGGGTGACCGTACGGGACCTCAGCTCGGGCACTGTGCTCCACTCCTTCGGGGCTCTCGCGGGCACCCCGCTGCTGGGAGGGTTCGGGGGCCGCTGTGGGTACCGAGCCTACGCCCGCCGTCCGGCCGGCGGACGGTCCGTCCGCGATGCGGGCAGGCGGAGGCACTGGCGGACGGCGGTGCGGGCAGGCGGCGGGGTCCGGGCGTCAGCCGGGCTTGACGGCCACAGTGAGGTCCAGACTGAACGGCTCGACCACGACGCCGTCCGGGAACGCGGCGACCATGGCCTCCCGTTCGGCGGCCAGCACCGGCGCGCGCTCCTCGGGGCTGAGCGAGGCCAGGTAGGAGCGGGAGGTGAGGTCGGTGAGCACGTGCTCGACGGTGACCCGCCGCTCCCAGCGCAGTGCCGTCCGTTCGACCACGAGGCCGGCCGGGGCGAAGTGCCCGACGTGGCCGCTGATCCCGCCGTAGCCGTGGAAGCGGCCGGGGAGGGCGGCGGCCATCCGCTCGCTCCTGGCCCGGATCCACGGCACGGTCTCGTCGTACACGTTCCACCAGGCGGCGACGGCGCCCCCGGGCCGCAGCACCCGGACCGCCTCGGGGACGGACTTCTCGGGGTACGTCCAGTGGAAGGCCTGGGCGTAGGCGACCAGGTCGACGGACCCGTCGTGGAAGGGCAGGTCGTCACCGGTGCCCCGGACCAGCGGCAGGCCCGGCGAGGAGGCCAGGAACCGGGCGGCCATGCCGGGGCTGGGCTCGACGGCGACGACCTCCGCGCCGCGCGCGGCCAGCAGCCGGGTGGCGATGCCCGTCCCGGCGCCGACGTCCAGGACCCGGGCACCGGCGAGGCCGCGGCCCCAGAGCCGCTCCAGCGCGTCGAACAGCTCGTCGGGATAGCCGGGGCGGCCCTGCTCGTACTCGGCGGCGACCCCGCCGAAGCTCGCGGCGGCCTCGCGGTAGTTCCGACTCTCCGTCATGCGTCCCCCTTCGTACGGCAGTTGACGCCCGGGCGGACCGGACGGCTCAGCGTACGCGCGAGGGGGTGGCCAGGTGCAAGCGGGTAAAAGCGAGGGCCTCGGCCAGGTCGGCCTCGCGTTCGGCGGGGGAGGCCGAGCGGCGGGTGTTGACCTCCAGCACCACGTGGCCGTCGAAGCCGGTCCGGGCGAGGTGCTCCAGCAGCTCGGCGCAGGGCTGCTTGCCGCGGCCGGGGATCAGGTGCTCGTCCTTGCCGGAGCCGCTGCCGTCGGCCAGGTGGACGTGGGCGAGCCGGTCGCCCATCCGCTCGACCATGGCGAAGGTGTCGATCCGGGAGGTGGCCGCGTGCGAGAGGTCGATGGTGAAGTGCCGGTACTCCTCGTCGGTGACGTCCCAGCCGGGGGCGTACGCGAGCATCTCGCGGTCGCGGTAGCGCCACGGGTACATGTTCTCGACGGCGAAGCGGACGTCGGTCTCGCCCGCCATCCGGTGAATCCCCTCGACGAACTCCCGGGCGTACTGGCGCTGCCAGCGGAACGGCGGGTGGACGACCACGGCGCTCGCGCCGAGCTTCTCGGCCGCCGCCCGGGCCCGGACCAGCTTGGTCCACGGGTCGGTGCTCCACACCCGCTGGGTGATCAGCAGGCAGGGCGCGTGCACGGCCAGGATGGGCAGCCGGTGGGCGTCGGAGAGCCGGCGCAGGGCGTCGATGTCCTGGCTGACCGGGTCGTTCCAGACCATCACCTCGACCCCGTCGTAGCCGAGCTTGGCGGCCAGCTCGAAGGCGACGGCGGTGCTCGCCGGGTACACCGAGGCGGTGGACAGCGCCACCTTGGTGTCCGGGATGTGCAGGGCCGGGTGCCGGGGCAGCACCAGCCGGTCGGTGGTGCGCAGCAGCGGCGGGCGGGCGGCGTCCCGCTTGGCGGCCTTGACCGAGCGGACGGACTGGACGGCGGCCTTGGCGGCGCCGGCGGCCCGGGCGGTGCGGGTCTCCTTCGGGGCGGCCTTGGCGGCGGGCTGCTTCGTCTCCGGGGCGGGCTGCTTCGCGGTGGGCGTCTTCGCCGTCTTCGCCGTTCGCGCCGTCTTCGCCGCGCTGGTCTTCGCCGCGGCGGTCTTCGCGGTGCGCTGGGCGGCCTTGACCGCCTTCGAGGCCTGCTTGGCGGCCTGGGCGGCGGTGGCGCCCGTGACCGCCTTGCCGAGCCTGCGGCGCGGGCCGTCCGGCCGCGACTGCCCGCTCCCGGGAGTGCGGTCCTCCTGCGTTCCGTCCTCGCCCGCTGGTTGCACCACGGGAGACAGCGTATGCGGAGCACGCGGCGAACGGGGCGGGATGACCGGCGCAGTGACCATCGGCACGTTGCCCCGGGGCGGTCGGTCGGCGGTCGGTCGGGACGGGTCCGGACGACTGTCCGGGCGGCCGCCCGCGTGCGCGCCCCGGGGTCCGCGCCCGGCTTACGGGGTGAGCGCCGGGCGGCGGCGGTCGGCCGGGCTGTCCATGGTGTCCAGGCGGCGCAGGATGATGCCCTCGCGCAGCGCCCACGGGCAGACGTCCAGCTCCTCCAGCCCGAACAGGTCCATCGCGGCGTCGGCGACCAGCGCGCCGGCCAGCAGCTGCTTGGCCCGGCCCTCGGAGACGCCCGGGATCCGGGCGCGCTCGGCGACGGTCATCGCCGACAGCCGGGGCAGCCAGGCGGCCAGCCCGCTGCGGGTGAGCCGGCGGTCGGTGTACGGACCGGCGTCGGCGGGGGCGGCGCCGGTCATCCGGGCCAGCTGCTTGAAGGTCTTGGAGGTGGCGACCGCGTGCCGGGCCGGGCCGAGCCGGGTGATCTCGCCGACCACGGTGGCGAGCTCGGCCCGGATGTGGCGTCTCAGCTCGCGCAGCCCCTCCGGATCGGCGACGTCCCCCGGCAGCCAGCGGGCGGTCAGCCGGCCGGCGCCCAGCGGCAGCGAGCAGGCGACGTCCGGCTGCTCGTCCAGGCCGCAGGCGATCTCCAGCGAACCGCCGCCGATGTCCAGGTTGAGCAGCCGGCCCGAGGACCAGCCGAACCAGCGGCGGACGGCCAGGAAGGTGAGCCGGGCCTCGTCCTGCCCGGAGAGCACGCGCAGCTCGACGCCGGTCTCGGCGGCCACCCGACGCAGCACCTCCTCCCCGTTGGCGGCCTCGCGCACGGCGGAGGTCGCGAACGGGAGGATGTCGACGACGCCCTTGTCCTCGGCGACCCGCAGCGAGGACGCGACGTGGCCGACCAGCCGCTCGACCCCGGCCTCGCTTATCGCACCGTCCTCGTCCAGCAGCTCCGCCAGACGCAGCTCGGCCTTGTGCGAGTACGCGGGCAGCGGAGCAGCGCCCGGATGGGCGTCCACCACGAGGAAGTGGACCGTGTTGGAACCTACGTCGAGCACACCGAGTCGCATAACTCTCCACGCTACGCGATCCGGGCCCTGGTGAGAGGGGGTGCGGCGGTATTCGCGCCGGTCCGGAACCGGTCCGCGGGCCGGTGGGTGGGCCGGTGGGCGGGCCGGTGGGCGGGCCGGTCTTCCGGCGGCCCGCCGTCCGTCAGAGGAGGCCGTCCCACAGCTGCTCGACGATGACGGCCCACCAGTTCTCCGGGTCGGTGAAGACCGTGCCGTCCACGGCCGCCAGCGCGTGCTGCAGGGCGTCCACCGCCCCGCCCGCGGCCACCGGGTCGAGCCCGCGCAGAGCCGGCCACCAGCCGGCGAACACCTCCAGGCAGCGGACGAAGGCGCGCAGGTCCGCGTTGCAGTGGCGGGCGGTCGCGTAGTCCGGGTCCACCGCCCGGACGGCGCCGTCCACCGGGTCGAGGGCCAGCAGCGCCCAGCCGTCCGTCCCCAGCACCAGCTGCCCGGCGAGCGCCAGGCGCTCCCGCTCGGCCACCCGGGTGCCGCGGCCGAGTCCGGCCAGGTGCGCGGCGAGCGGGGGCAGGACGGTGCCCTGGCGGGTGCCGTCGGCGATCGCCTCCGCGCCCGGGTGGTGCAGCGCGAAGAACCCCGGCACGGCCACCGGGACGCCCACCGCCAGCAGCAGCGCGGCCGCGTCCCCGGGCAGTTCGGCGCGGGCGACGTCGGCCGGCTCGAAGCGCTGGACACCCGCCGGGCCGAACCGCTCCGCGAGCCGGGCGGCGAGCACGGCGTCGGGCTCGCCGGATGTGCCGGGACCGCCGGACGCGTCGCGCACCGCGCGGGGAAAGGGCACCCGGTTGCGGGCCGGACCGTCCGGCGGCGCGGGCAGCGCCCGTACGGCGGCCGCCCGGTGGTCGAAGCGCGGGCCGTACGGAAGCTCGAAGTCGACCCGGACGTCCGGCAGTTCGGCGGCCAGCGCGTACGACCAGTAGCCGCCGGGCAGGGCGCTCGGCCGCAGGTCGGTCCGGACGGCCAGCACGTCCTCGGCGGCGACGCCCTGCTCGCGCAGCCACCACCAGCCGCGCAGTGCCGGGTGCGGCAGGCCCGCCGCGGACCGCAGGGCCAGCGACCGCTCCTCGCCGGTGCCGTCCCGGTAGGTCAGCTCGGCCCTGGCGCCCCGGCCGGTCGCCGGCGGGAGCGTCGGGTCGTAGCCGCCCGCGCCGACGAAGTCCCGGTACAGCCCCACCACTTCGTCCACCGGCACCGAGGGCCACACCGTGAACCGCCCGCTCTCCCGGTCCACCACGGCGCAGGCCGCCCCCACCTCCTCGGGCGCCCGCCGCTCCCCCGTCCGCGGGTCGACCACCACCCGGGCGGGCTCCGCCCACACCACCCAGCCGAGCTCGAACTCATGGGTGCACACCCGCCGCACCACTCCGGCCCCCTGCGGCAGATCCCCGTTGATCCACCGCTGCCCCGCCTCCACCGCCTGCGCCCGCGAAATCATCCGGCCCTCCCCGACCCCGACCCTGCCCGACCCGCGACCCTACGCCCCCGCCCCTGCCGCCCGCCCCGCACAGGAAGTCGGCCCGGCCGACTTCCTGCGCCTCCCCCTGCGATGAATGCGACGACCGGCCTGCACACCCTTGCTGACCCACACCCCTGCACGAAAAGTCGACCCCGCCGACTTCTGGCGTAGCTCCCTCTGCCGCCGACCCCACCCCTCTGCGCACGAGAAGTCGATCAGCCCGACCTTCCATGCACCCCTGGGGGACGCCCCACACCTCCCCCGCGCACGAAAAGTCGCCCCCGCCGACTTCCTATGCAGAACCCGGATAAATGCGACGGCCGGCCTACCTGGCCCCAGGTACACCCAGGGCCGGCCAGCCCGAAAGCGCACAGGAAGTCGGCCCAGCCGACTTCTCACGCGAGCTCCTCCAACGCGGGCGAAGACCAGGCCACATAGCCTGCCGCCGCCCCCGCCCCTCCGCGCACGAGAAGTCGATCAGCCCGACCTTCCATGCACCCCTGGGAGAAATATGCAGACCGGTCTACAGATCCTGCCGACCCGCACCCCACCCTGCGCACGAAAAGTCGGCCCCGCCGACTTCCTGTGCAGGACCTGGGAAAATATGACGGCCGGTCTACATAGTTCTGGGCACAGCCAGGCCCACCCGCTCGTAAACGCGCAAGAAGTCGGCCCAGCCGACTTCTCATGCGAGCCAGTCCAATGCACGCGCGAGGGATATGACGGTCGGACTACATAGATCGCCGCCGGCCTCGCCCCTCTGCGCACGAGAAGTCGACTCCGCCGACTTCCTATGCAGCACCTGGTGAACCTCGACCTGGCTGGCCCGATCGCGCACAGGAAGTCGGCCGGGCCGACTTCTCGCGCGGGCCACCCCCGGTTCCCGTGTGGCGAATATGGCGACCGGTCTACAGATTTCTCCGCAGAAGGGGTGTCGTGTGCAACTGCGCAGGAAGTCGGGCGGGCCGACTTCCTACGCGCGGTACGGGGTCCGGGTCAGTGACGCAGGTCAGGCGGCAAGGGGGCAAGGGGGGTGCGGGGCAGGCCGTGCGGGGGTGCGGCTCAGGAGGCGAGGTGGCAGGGGGCACTGCGTCCGGCTGCGCAGGAAGTCGTCAGGTGACTCTGCTGGCGAAGTCGGTTGGGTTGGGCGTGGGACAGTAAGTGTCTGCTGGTCGGGGCGGATTGGCTGTCTGTGGGGGTGGGTCGTGTTGCGTCCTGGTGGTGTGTCGGGGATTCCGGCGGAGACGGTGGCGCTGGCTCGCCGGGTCCATCCGCGGGGGACGGACGAGATGCGGGTTCGGGACGCGCTGGGTCCGTTGTTCAGTGACGTGGACTTCACCACGGGTGAGTTCGAGGAGATGTACGCGGACCTGGGACGGCCCGGGATCTCGCCGGCCCTGCTGGCGATGGTCACGGTCCTGCAGT